>NC_007677.1:3000000-3327500 GCF_000013045.1 Salinibacter ruber DSM 13855 | reverse complement strand
GAAGCGGCCAGCACCATCTGGCAAGGCTAAATACTCGCCCATGACCGATAGTGGACCAGTACCGTAAGGGAAAGGTGAAAAGAACGCCTAATCGGCGAGCGAAAAGCACCTGAAACCATGAGCTGACAACCAGTCGGAGCACGGACCCTTTGGGTCGGTGTGACGGCGTGCCTTTTGCTTAATGAGCCTACGAGTTGCTCCTCACTGGCCAGGCTAAGGCCTTCAGGGCCGTACCCGCAGCGAAAGCAAGTCCGAATAGGGCGTCGAGTCAGTGGGGGCAGACGCGAAACCGAGTGAGCTACCCATTACTAGGTTGAAGCGCGGGTAAGACCGCGTGGAAGACCGAACCGACCAGTGTTGCAAAACTGCCGGATAAGTTGTGGGTAGGGGTGAAAGGCCAATCAAACTCGGAAATAGCTCGTTCTCTCCGAAATGCATTTAGGTGCAGCGTTATGTTAAAGTGTGCTGGAGGTAGAGCACTGATTGGGCTAGGGCCCTTCACCGGGTACCAAACCCTGACAAACTCCAAATGCCAGTACACGTTTCATGACAGTGAGGGCATGGGGGATAAGCTCCATGTCCGAGAGGGAAACAACCCAGATCGACAGCTAAGGCCCCTAAGTTCAGACTAAGTTGGACGAAGGAGGTCGGACTGCTTAGACAACCAGGATGTTGGCTTAGAAGCAGCCATTCATTAAAAGAGTGCGTAATAGCTCACTGGTCGAGCGGTCTGGCGCCGAAGATTCCCGGGCATCAAGTCTGACGCCGAAGCTTCGAAATCGTCCTTTGGGCGATTGGTAGGAGAGCATTCTAGTTGCACAGAAGCTGTGTTGTGAGGCACAGTGGAGCGGCTGGAAAAGAAAATGTAGGCATGAGTAACGATAAAACACGTGGGAAACGTGTTCGCCGCAAGCCTAAGAGTTCCTGTTCAACGCTAATCGGAACAGGGTTAGTCGGGACCTAAGCTGAGGCCGAAGGGCGTAGGCGATGGAAAACGGGTCAATATTCCCGTACCTCCCAACAGCGCTAACGTCCGACGTGACGTGGTAGCGTAAGGGCCGCGTGCTGACGAAAGCACGTTGAAGCAAGTAGGCCGGAGCGGTAGGCAAATCCGCTGCTCCATTCCAAAGGCCGAACCGCAATAGTAGAGGGAGCCGACAGGCAAACTCATAGAGCCCCCGAGCATACCACCGAGAAAACCGTCGGCCGTTGCTTCGGGAGCCCGTATCATAAACCGACACAGGTAGGCGAGGAGAGTATCCTCAGGCGCTCGAGTGAATCGTGGTCAAGGAATTCGGCAATCTAGCCCCGTAACTTCGGAAGAAGGGGCGCCCTTTTCCGCTCAAAAATGGAAAAGGGTCGCAGTGACCAGGCTCAGACGACTGTTTAACAAAAACACAGACCTCTGCTAAGTCGCAAGACGACGTATAGGGGTTGACACCTGCCCGGTGCTGGAAGGTCAATGGAGCGTGTTAATGCCCTTTGGGCATGAAGCTCGCAACTGAAGCCCCAGTAAACGGCGGCCGTAACTATAACGGTCCTAAGGTAGCGAAATTCCTTGTCGGGTAAGTTCCGACCTGCACGAATGGTGCAACGATCTGAGCGCTGTCTCGACCGCGAGCTCGGTGAAATTGTGGTGCCGGTGAAGACGCCGGCTACCCTCAGTGGGACGGAAAGACCCTGTGCACCTTTACTACACCTTGGCATTGCCATTAGTCAGAACATGTGCAGAATAGGCGGGAGGCATGGAAGCTGCGTCGCTAGGCGCAGTGGAGCCATCCCTGAAATACCGCCCTTGTTCTGATTGATGTCTAACCTGCGACCGTGATCCGGTCGAGGGACATTGTCAGGCGGGTAGTTTGACTGGGGCGGTCTCCTCCAAAACAGTAACGGAGGATTTCAAAGGTACCCTCAGCATGGTCGGTAATCATGCGTTGAGTATAAAGGCAAAAGGGTGCTTAACTGCGAGACATACTAGTCGAGCAGGTGCGAAAGCAGGACTTAGTGATCCGGCGACTCTGAATGGAAGGGTCGTCGCTCAAAGAATAAAAGGTACGCCAGGGATAACAGGCTTATCTCCGCCAAGAGTTCATATCGACGCGGAGGTTTGGCACCTCGATGTCGGCTCGTCGCATCCTGGGGCTGGAGAAGGTCCCAAGGGTTGGGCTGTTCGCCCATTAAAGCGGCACGCGAGCTGGGTTCAGACCGTCGTGAGACAGGTCGGTCCCTATCTACTGAGGGCGTCGAAGACTTGAGCGGATCTGCTTCTAGTACGAGAGGACCGAAGTGGACGGACCGCTAGTGTGCCAGTTGTGCCGTCAGGCGCATCGCTGGGTAGCTATGTCCGGAAGGGATAAGCGCTGAAAGCATCTAAGCGCCAAGCCCTCCGCAAGACTGGGTCTTCCCAATGGGTCGTTCGAGACGAGGACGTGGATAGGCGGCAGGTGTAAGCGTAGCAATACGTTCAGCCGAGCCGTACTAATTACCCATCAGGCTTAACACCCCTATTTTGCACATGCCATCATGGGGGCACAACGCATCGCTTGCATCCCGATTCGCTTCGGGAGTGTGTTGAGATCTACCACTATGTCAGACATTCGCTGGTGAAAGCACCAGCATTGAGTTTCCTGGTGGCTATAGCGCGGGGGAAACACCTCTTCTCATTTCGAACAGAGAAGTTAAGTCCCGCAGCGCCGATGGTACTGGCCGTTGGCCGGTAGAGTAGGACGTTGCCAGGATTCCCCTATAGGGACGCCGTTGCAACTGCAGCGGCGTCCCTTTTTTATTTGGGGCCATCAGTCAGTGAAGACTGTCGGTCCTGTCACGTCCGGCCACCAACCATTTCCGAGTGTCCCCGTTACGTGCTGTGTAGCAGAAACCCTGCATGTTCTGAGGCGGGCTCCTCTCTTCACGAGTTAGATCTTCGGCATGGACCGTTCCAACGGCTCCCCTTCGGGCCCTTCGTCTCAACCGACAGCCCCGAGCGGAGAAGAAACGCCTGCCGTGGCCCAGGGGGGCCCGAACCGTGAGGAGTCGTCGGCAAGCAGGGCGCCTGGCTCCGAGGATCCAAGCTCCCCCCCATCGTCAAACGGCACCCCTCAGTCCTCACCGTTTACAGACTTTGATCCCCTGGCGCCCTACCGAGGGGCGTTCCGCCGATTCTTCACGGTGTGGCGGCACGTAGCCGGCCTGCTGATGGGGGGGCACATCGCGTACGTCGAGTCCCTGCCGCGCGTACAGAAGACGGGCATGCGGTCGCTGGGAAAGCGCGTGCTAGCGGGCATCCTGAAGCCCTTCGTCCGTAGCGACCTCCGAAATCGTCCCTTCCCGGAGCAACTGCGGCGCCGACTGGAAATCCTCGGCCCCACGTTCACCAAGCTGGGGCAGATCATGGCCATCCGGGAGGATTTGCTTCCGGAGGTGATTACGGAGGAACTCGATAGCCTAATGGACCACCTGCCGCCCATTCCCTTCGCGCAGGTGAAGGCAATTATTGAACGGGAACTGGAGGATCCTGTGGAGTCCCTCTTCCGATCGATCGATCCGGAGCCGCTGGCCGCCGCGTCCATCGCACAGGTGCACCGTGCCACGACACACGATGGGGACGACGTTGTCGTGAAGGTGATTAAGCCGGGCATCCGGGACGTTGTGACGTCCGACCTGAAGCTTCTGGAGTTTTTCGGGGTATTTCTGCAGTGGCTGCTGCCGCGCTACCAGCCGACACAGATCATCGAAGAGTTCGGGGCCTACACGAAGCGCGAAATTGACTTCGACTACGAAGCAGACCACGCTGAAATCTTCGCCGCGAACTTTCAGGATGTCCCCGGGGTGGTCTTCCCTGACGTTCATCGTGCCCTGAGCACGAGTGATGTGCTCACGATGGAGTACCTGGGCGGCATGCGGCCCGGTCCGCAGGCCGTGCGCGAGCTGAGTGAGGCCGAGCGGCAGCGTGTAATCGATCTCGGCGCCTCTGCGGTCATCCGGATGCTGTACAAAGACGGATTCTTCCACGCCGATCTGCACGCGGGCAACCTGAAGATTCTGCCCGGCGATCGGCCCGAGGACCTCCAAATTGGATTCATTGATCTCGGGATGGTCGGGCGCTTCCGGGCCGACATCCGGCGGCGCATGCTGTACTACTACTACGCCCTCGTGCGGGGGGACGTGGAAAATGCGGCCCGCTACCTTCTCGACATGGCGCGAGTGGGAGAGGGCGGCGACCCGCAGGGATTTCGGCGGGCCGTCTCGGACATGGCCCGCCACTTTCTGATGCGGAGCAAGCAGGGCTCGATCAGCCTCGCACAGGTCATCCTGCAGTCGCTGAGTCTGGGGGGGCGGTACCGAATCTTCTTCCCGGTGGAGATGACGCTGATGGTGAAGGCCCTCGTCACTTTCGAGGGCGTGGGCCGGACCCTGGATCCAGACCTCGACGTGGTGGCGGTCTCGCGGCGCCACGTGCAGCGGATCTTCCGCGAGCGGTTCAATCCCTTGACGCTAGGGTCGGAACTGCTGAGCAACGCCCCCGAGCTGGTGGATGTGGCCCTGAAACTCCCCCAGCTGCTGACGTCTGGGGTGGCGCAGCTCGAAGAGTCGTTGACCGATCAGCCCCCGAGTGATCCCCTGTCCGGGGTTCGGAGCAGCGTCATCGCCGGTGCCTGCATCGTCGGAGGGGTGATTTCCGTGGTGCAGGGCGGGCCGCTGTGGCTGTCAATCCCCCTATTTGTGCTCGGGGCGGGCCTGGCGGTGTGGGCGCGGTAGGTCGAGCTTACGTTTGGCCTGGGACAGACCGATTGGACTGCTCCGCGTGATTGTGCAGACGGTCAAGCAGAACGTCGAGGCGGTCGAGGGTGTCGCTGGTCGCACGGAGTACCTCCGACATCGAAGATGCGGGGCGCTGTGACTCGTGGTCCTGGGCGGAAGAAGAGGTGTCGTAGAGGGAGTGTGGGGCGTCGAGCACGTCCCGTCGCAGCCACAGGCCGTGGCGCTCTAGGATGGGCTGGAGTGCCTCCGCACGAGAACGCAGGTGACGGCGCGTGGCCTGGTAGGCGTGCTCGCAGATGTCGTGCCGATTCTTGAAGCTGAAGATGTTGGAGAAGAACAGGTGCGTGTCGTCGCACTCCGGCTCGATAAGAATGAGGTCCGCGTCGGGATGGGTGTGCGCGTACTTCTTGAAGCCGGTCTGCTTGCGGGAGTCGACGATGGCGCGAAATGTCTGGGACAGCACGGTCGGCAGGCCCCGATCGGCGAGGGGCGGGCCGTGGCCGTTCGTTCGACGATCGAGCAACCGCTCGGCGTGTTGCTTGAGCTGGACGTTGATCGGCACGATGGGGTTGATGCAAAAGAGGAGGTCGGCGCCGGCATCGAGCCCCACGCTGGCGTGCACGGTGCGGCGCGCCACCCCATCAATGTAGTGCTGCCCGTCGATCTCAACGGGGGTGTACAGGCCGGGAAGCGCGGTGGACGCCTGGATGGCGGACGAGATGGGCACGTGGTCGTGCCCGGGCTCGCCGAAGACCGTGACGTCGGCGGAATCGAGATTCATGGCCACGACGTACAGTTTCCGCTTCAGCCGGCGAAAGTCGTTGGTGCGGCCCCCGGTGGTGAGGGCCTCGGCGAGAAAGCGTTCCAGCGAGGCATTGGTAAAGAGGCCCGTGGGCACTAGGGCCCCAAACGTCGCGAGAAGCCCGAGCAAAGACAGGTCGCCCGGATTGAGGAGGTAGTGCCGGAGAGACGAAAAGAAGGCCCCGGGCAGGCGCCCCAGTCGACCCGCGTATTCGCCCACGGCCGGCCGGAAGAGCACCTCCGGCTCCAGGTTGAGGCTCGGGTCGGACGACTCCGAAACGACGGCTCGACTGAGTTCGCGTGCAGAGACGTTGCTGGCCAGCATGCTCCCAATCAAACTGCCCGAGCTGACGCCCACGTAGATGTCTAAATCGTGCAGGCGACGTCCCTCAATCGCCTCGTCGAGGGCACACAGCGCCCCAATCTCGTAGAGGGCCCCCTCGACGACCCCACCCGCACAGGCGAGGCCAAGCGTGCTGGAGCCGGTGGGAGGGGAGGGCATCGAGCAGGGCGAGTAGTGAGAAACGGTACGGTCCGCCGTGTTCGTCGTCCGCAAAAGCGGTGCCGGGCATGTCGCCCCGGACACGTTCTGGGGGTGTCTCAGCGAGGGAAAAGGCGCCCTCCGAGACGGAGGGCCCCTCGTCCCCGAAGGCGCAAATTCGAGGCCAGGCGGTGAAGAGGGCTACGATTCGTCCGAAGAAGGGGCCTCGTCCTCCGCGAGGCGGTCGGCAAGCTCCTCGACCTGTCTGGACAGGTGGTCCACTTTTTCTGCCAGGTCGTCGACTTCCGTCTGGGTAGGAACGCCGAAGCGCTCCAGGGCGGCCTTTACAGAGTCGGCGAGCATCGACTGCGTTTCCTCCCCGGCCTCTTCGAGTTGGGCGAGGGCCTCGTCGCTCTGCTCGCGGACCTTCTCGGTCGCCTCTTCAATCTTGGCCTGGCGCTCCTCCTCAAAGTCTTGTCCCCGGTCCACGAGGCGATTGAAGAGCTTCGTGCCTTCCTCTTCGACCGTAGCTAGGGCCCCAAGGCCGGCCAGCCACACCTCGCGGCCGCGCTCGGTAAGTTCATCCTGTAGGTTTTCGGAGTCGGGGGCGTCGTGTTCAGTCGTCATGGCGTGGGAAAATGGGTTGTGAACGAAGCGTACGGAAAAGAGAGTCAGTCCCGAGAAGGCGGCTGAACGGGCTCGGCGGTGGGCGTCTCCCCGGAAGCCTCCTGTGGATGTCGGTGGGCGTCTGAATCCGAGGGGGACGGGGCGTCGAGGTCGTCCAGCAGAGCGGATAGTCGCTGCTCCAGGTGGCGCAGCTGTCGTCGGAGGTCGTCGAGTTCTCGCCTTCGGGGGCTCTGGACGAGCCGTTTCAGTTGTCCCAGTGAGCGTTCCACCAGGCCGTCGACCGTCGAGCGGATCTGGTCGAGTCCCGTGTCGAGGGCCTCGCCACTGCGACGCAGCAACGTGTGGAGCAGGTCCGGCGGGATGACGGGGGCGCCGTTCCTCCCCTCTTCCAGGATGATCTGGGTGAGCGTCTGGGCCGTAATGTCTTCACCGGTCGCCTTGTCCACGACCTCCACGGTGTTGCCTTGCCGTACGAGCGCGGCGATGTCGCTCAACGACACGTACTCGCTCGTTTCGGTATCGTACAGCTTTCGGTTGTCGTAGCGCTTGATCCGTCGAGCCATAACCAGAGCAACAGGGCGTTCGTAACGCGATGCATCAATCGTGCTCGCCCGTTTTGACGCAGTGCGTTACAAATTGATCCCAGGGGCGTCACGACGGGCCAATAGGGCAAATCAGGACGCTGTAACTGGGGGCCCGGCGGGGTCTGAGGCGGTCGGGAGGTCGAGAGTGCTGAGGAGAAACGAACTGCGCCCCAGGGCCTTCGTCTTCTTGGTCTCCCGGTGATGTCCGCGTTCCATATGCCCTACGACACCGTCGACGACACGCGTCTTCATTACACCGAGCGGGGGCGGGGCGCCCCCCTCCTCTTCGTGCACGGCCTGGGGTCGAGCAGCCGCGACTGGGCCGCGCAGGTCGATGACTTCGCCAAGCGCTACCGTGTGCTTCGGGTCGACCTGCGGGGGCACGGGCGCTCCGAGCGGGGCGAAGGCCCGTATTCCATTGCCCAGTTTGCGAGGGAGGTGGCTGTGCTCTTGCGCAAGCATGCGCACGAACCGGCGCACGTGGTGGGCCTGTCCATGGGGGGCATGGTCGCCCTTGAGTTGGCTGCAAGTGCACCGCGGCTTCTCCGCAGCCTTGTCGTCGTCAACAGCGTGGCCGACATGCGGCTCCACTCGTGGCGCGACGTATGGTTCTACGTCTCGCGCCGGCTGGCGGTGCAGGCCCTCGGCATGCGGCGGGTTGGGCGGCTGCTCGCCCGTCAGCTGTTTGTGAAGCCGGACCAGGGGGCCCTCCGGCGCACGCTCGTCGAGCGCTGGGCCGGAACCGACAAACAGGCCTACCTCTGGTCCATGGATGCAATCATGCGGTGGAGCGTGGCGGACCGCCTCCCCCGCATCGACACGCCCACACTGCTCGTGTCCTCGGACGAGGACTACACCCCAGTGGCAGAAAAGAGGAAGATGAAGGCACAGATGCCCCGGGCCGAGCTTGCCGTCGTGCACGATGCCCGGCACGCGCTGCCGGTCGAGCGCCCGGAGGCGTTCAACGCAGTCGTGGACGACTTCCTGAGGCGAGTTGAAGAGAGGTAGACGAGACTGCCCCGGCCACTCGCGACTATTGCGGGGGCATGCACGGATCAATGCACGTAACTTCCGGCGTTGACGTCGACGGTGGTGCCGGTGGCGTGGTCCGCGTGGCCGCTGGCGAGAAACACGACGACCGCGGCCACGTCGGCGGGCTCGGTGAGCTCGTTGAGCGCGAGGTCGCTCGTCGCGTGGGCCTCCCCGTACTCCTCGATGAAGTCCTGCGCCATGTCGGTGCGCGTGAAGCCGGGGGCGAGCGTGAAGGCTTTAACCCCGTCCGTCCCAAATTCGCGGGCGATGGAGCGCGTGAGCGCAACCAGCCCGGCCTTGGAGGCCGCGTACGTCATGTAGTCGGGCGTGTCGCCCCGAAACGCGGCCCGGGAGGCCACGCTGATGATGCGTCCGCCGGACGGCGAACGGGATCGGAAGTGATCGAGGGCATGTCGGCACAGCAGCTCGGGGGCCCGCAGGTTGACGTGCATCGTCTCGGCCCACGCGTCGCCCCAGGACTGGGTGTCATCGTCCAGGGGGGTCGGCACGGCCACGCCGGCATTGAGCACCAGGGCGTCGAGCCGTCCGTAGGCGTCGACCACGCGCTCGATCAGAGCGTCCGTCGCCTCCAGCGTCGAGAGGTCGGCCTGGAACGCGCGGGCGCCGCGGCCGCAGGCTGCTACGACCTCCGCCGCCGCGTCTTCGCTCCGGCCGTAGTGCACGGCCACGGTGGCCCCGGTGTCGGCGAGGGCCTCGGCGGCGGCCCGCCCGATGCCGCGGCTCGCGCCAGTCACGAGAATGGTCTGGTTCGACAGGTCAAGGTCCATGGTGGATGCGTTGTTCGGGGAAGGGAGGTGCGCGTCGAGGCGGTGGTTGTTACGGATACCGATGGGTCGTGAATGCAGGCGTGCGGGCCGGGTCCTCGGCCACCACCGTAAAGTGTGTGCGGCCGATCGGACGCCCCGCCTCCGTCTCTACGGTGACGCGCCACCGTCCGGGAGAGACGTGCTGCTTATAGGTGACGCCCCGGTAGCCACTGCGCCGCCCGCCCACCACCTGATACGCAATGCGGTCGGTATCCACCCAGGCGTCGCGCGAGGGCACGTAGCGCTGCCAGCGATGGGTGACGTCCGCCTGGAAGGCAGTCGGGGCGTAGATGGCCGTGAAGCAGTGCACCGTGTCTGTGGGGGCGTAGTGGAAGGGGTCATCGCCGTCCCCCGTCCAAAACCAGGCCCGGGAGGCACGTTCTTGACGAAGGACGAAGGCGTCCCCCGCCCGGTCGGCGTCGTGGTACACCCCAATATGCTCGAGGGCGAGCGGCACCGGCGGAATCCAGTGTTGGACGTAGAAGGTGGTGAGCCCGCCGAAGAGAAGGGCAATCACGCACAGGGCGCCCAAAAAGGACCGGAGGCGGACGAAGACCCCCTGTCGGCGGAGCACGAGCAGCAGTCCCGTCGTCACACCGATGCTCAGGATGCCGCTCGTCAGAAACACCCAGAAGCCCATCGTTCCCAGGACGACGGGCAGGAGGAACGTGAGGTAGCAGAAGACGGCCAAGAAGTAGAGCCCAATGAGCAGATGCCCGCCCTGGTGTCGGCTCCAGATCCACTCGTTGGCGAGGAGGAGTCCCACCAGCACGAGCAGGAACAGAGACGCCGTGGTGAGGGAGGCGCTCCGCGTGTAGTAGATCACGTAGGCGCTGAACAGCCCGCCGGTCAGGAACTGAATCGCACCGACGGACCACGTACTGAGCGCCCGAAGCGAGGGGGGGAGCGGGCGGCCGTGCCGGTCGAGAAGAGTGAGTGCGATCGCGCCGCCGAGGAGCAACAGGTACCCCCCGAGGATAACGTTGTCGAGTAGGGCGCCGATGCGCTGGAGGGTGAGGGCGTCCCAGGTGACGCCGCCAAAGAAGAGCAGAAGCGGGGCAAGCGTCTCGTGGCGGTGATACAGCCGCCGGACGAGGCGATAGTGAGGACGCCGAACGAGGCCCTGCACCAGGCGGCCTAGCGAGCCCATTCCGAGGGGGGCCTCGGACGCAGAGTCGACCGTGCGATTCGACGACATAGGCACGCAAGGAATACCGTCTCGCGCCGGGCCCCACAGAAACCGCGACTGAGGCCTGGGGAAGGGGGGCTGGTCTACGCGTTCGGGGTGGGAAGGTCCGGCTTCTTCACGCCCACGGCCTCGGCGTCGGGTTTCGGCTTGTCTTCCTGAGGCCGGCGCCAGAGGGGGACGGACGAGCAGGGCTCGCCGTACATCAGCTTTTTGGCCACGCCCTGCAGCTTCTGGGTGGCGTGGACGTAGGCCATCTCCGGCACCACGTCGTCCCCACAGCCCTTGATGACGACGGGCTTGTCCTCGTAGACCGACCAGTCTTCCGCGTCGAGTGCCGCCACGTAGTACTCGCGCCGGAGGTCGTCGGCCCGGCCGAAGGTGGTGGACTGGGCACTGTCGCGAAGCTCCGACGCGATCAGCATGTACCCCCAGGTCGGCACGATGGCGTCCGTCGAGCAGTACAGGGCGACATGCTCGTCCGCGTACTGGGACCAGTCGTGCGCATCGACCTCCGATCGGAACGCCTTCTCCTTCAACATCAGGCCGTCTACGAGAAACGTGCTGATGTCGAGCTCCGTGACGGGCCGATCGTCCCAGAGGTCGGCCAGGTTATAGACCTCGATTTCGCCCTGGGCAACGCGGTTCTCAATCGATTCCATGAGGGAAAAGGAATGTTGGAAAATGCGCGCATCCGAACCACACTCTGGAATCGCCGCGGCACGGGGCGAGTTTCTTCGGCGCCGTCTCGGATCGGATCAACGCCGGCCGACCGGGCAGGCATGCCTGACGCCGGGCGGGTGCGTCGGTTCAGGCCGCACTGATCTCGTCGTCGAGCCGGTTCAGGTACGACCGCATGTACGCTGCGCGCCGCTTGGCCTCGGTGCGCCCCGTCTCGGTCTGCATCGTGTCGGGGAGGCGCAGCAGTTTGGCGTAGAAGTGGTCGAGCGTGTACGTGTCGTCGTCGGGGGCGCGGTCGTCACAGAACGGGTCGTCGGGGTTGTAGAGCGACTGGTCCAGCGCCCCGCCCACGGTGAAGCAGCGGGCAATGCCGACGGCCCCGAGGGCATCGAGCCGGTCGGCATCCTGCACCACCTTCGCCTCGACGGTCTCGGGGTCGGTGTCGCCCGAGTAGCTATGGGCGGCGATGGCGTGCTCGATGTCGGGAATCCACTGATCGGGATACCCCTCGTCCGCGAGAAAATCGCGCGCCGCGTCCGCCGCGCGCCGCGCGGCTTCGGCACGGTTGGGGGCGTCCTTCGACAGGACCACGCAGTCGTGGAGCCAGGCGGCGGGCACGACGACGTCCATCTGGGCCGTTTCGTCCTGGGCCAGTTGGCGGGCCGTCGTCACGACACGGTCAACGTGGGCACGGTCGTGGGCCGCGTCGGCGTCGGAGGCCTGGGCGTCGAGGAAGGCGGCGAACCGGTCTTCCCAGAGGCCCCAGGCGTCGGTGGAGGAAGGCATGGCGCTGTGCAAGCGTGTGTGTGAGAGATTACGGCGAAGGCGGGGATCCAGCGCGGAGCATCTGCCCGCAGCGTGCGTGTCCCCTACAGCGTGTCTTTTGCGAAAGGACCGGTGTCTGATGGCCTCGATGAACGTGACCCCTGTACGGCGCGACGCGGACTGGGAGAAGGCCCGCGCCATTCGCACGCAGGTATTCGTGGAAGAACAGGAGTGCCCCCCCGACGAGGAGTGGGACGGGCACGACGCGACGAGCCGGCACGTGCTGGGGTGGGTGGATGGGGAGGCCGTCGCCACGGCGCGGTGGCGCACGGTGGCGTACGACGAGGAGATCGTCGCCAAGCTTGAGCGCTTCGCCGTTCTGGACGGCCACCGCGGACGAGGGCATGGCACACAACTCGTGCGGACGGTCCTCGACGATGCCCGCCGCGCCGGCTTCGACACGTTTCTGGTCCACGCCCAGGCGCACCTACGGGACTGGTACGAGGCCCTCGGGTTCGAGTCGACGGGCCGAACCTTCGAGGAGGTCGGCATTCCCCACGTCGAGATGGTCCGACGTGAGGATCCGTGAAGGCGTGACCGGTCGTGGGGGCGCCCTCGCCCTCCGGGGGCCTCTGCTCCGGGGCCTTCATCCGTGCGTGCCCCCTACTCGCGCAGCCCGGCACTGACGATATCCGGGTTGGTCCGCACGGTCGCGTCCTCCAGCAGCGCGTTGATCTGATCCTCGACGGCCTGCTGCCGGCGCTCCTTTGTCATTTGCTTCCGCGCCTTGGTCGTATCCATCGGTTCCCCGGCGTTGGTCAGCCGGATGACGTGGAAGCCAAACCGCGTACGTACCGGCTCGGGGGCGACGTCGCCGGAGTCGGAGAGGGCGTAAGCCGCCTCGGCAAACTTATCGACCATCCGGTCCCGGGTAAAGAAGCCAAGGTCGCCGCCCTTCTGGGCGGATGGGCCCTGGCTGTGGCGGCGGGCGAGTTCAGCAAAGTCGACGTCTTCCATCTTTGCACTGTCTACGAGGGCCGCCGCGGCCTTTCGGGCCGAGTCGACCTCTGACTCCGGGGCGTTCTCGCCTGCTTTAATCAGAATGTGCTGGGCCCGGATGCGCCGATTCTTCTCGCTGTACGCCGTGACGTCGTCGGAGGACGGCTCCTCGTAGTTCTCGGCCATCTGTCGCTGCAGCTGCTGTTGACGAAACTGGTCGGCCAGCAGGCTGCGGACCGAGTCGACCGTCATGTTGTTGCGGGCCAACTGCTTCTGGAACTGTTCCTCACTCTCGTACCGCTGCTTGAGCTTCTCGAGGCGTGCGTTCACCTGCGTGGGGTCGACTTCAAGGTTCTGGGCCTTGGCTTCTCCCCGAAGGGCATGCTGACGCGCAAAGCCGCGAATGAGCTGGCGGTGCGTCTCCTGCATCTGGTCCTCAGACTGCTGACTGGGGGCCTGGCGCTTCATCGACATCCGCACCTGCTGCTGGTAGCGCTGGGCCGAGAGGGTGTCGGCGCCGTATTCGGACGACACGACGAGGGCCACAGTGGAGTCGGACACGGGACTGCCCACCTGGTAGGGCACGTCCGCGGTCTCGGAACTGGTTCCGCTTTCCCCCCCGCACCCGACCAGCAAGAGGAGGGCGGGAAGCGCAACGACTGGGAGAAGGCGCGAAAGGGTTGGGGAACGCATGGGCACGAGGCGGTCGGTCGGGTGAGTACGAAGAGAAGGACAGTGCGGATTGACGGGCAGGGGCCCCAGAATGGATCGGGGAGTTGGGGATCGGGGCGCGTGCTGCCAACAACCGGTGGATGCACGTCCCCCCGCACGGACATGTTTCTCGAAACGCCGGGCAAACGTGCCGCCCGACGCGTGCAGGACGAGAGGCGCACTGGGACGACGTCACGAAGCGAACGCGTCCCCGTGGGGTTGAATTTCCGTGAACGCGAAACCTGGGGCGAGTTGTCAGATACGTCCATTTGGATTATAGACGCAATTCGCCGCGTTCGTCTAGGGGTCTAGGACGCCGGCCTCTCACGCCGGTAGCACGGGTTCGAATCCCGTACGCGGTACATCACGACGTCTTTTTGAGGCGCTGGCCTTCCTCCTCCCTCCCCCCAGGCCAGCGCCTCTTTTTTGTTGGGGCCCGGCAAGGGCCCAACACCCGGCAAGGGCCCAGCACAACGAAAAAGGCGACGATCCCAGCCGGGACCGTCGCCGTGACGTGCAACGCAGAAAGGGGGGGCGCCGACCTACGCGTCGTCCTCCGAATCGTCCGCGGCCTCCCCGTTGGGCTGGATGGACTTTAGGCCCTCCAGGTTGTCGGGGTTCAGAACGTTGTCCACGAGGCCGTACTCCTCGGCCTCCTCCGCGCTCATCCAGTAGTTGCGGTCGGCATCCGCCTCAATCTGGTCGATGTCCTGGCCGGTGTGGAGGGCCAGAATCTCGTAGAGGCGCTCCTTGAGCCACATGATCTCCTCCGCCTGAATCTCGATATCGGAGGCCTGGCCCTCGGCCCCGCCCATCGGCTGGTGGATCATGACGCGGGAGTTGGGGAGGCACGCGCGACTGTCGTCCTCGCCGGCGGCGAGCAGCACCGAGCCCATCGACGCCGCCAGGCCCACACAGATGGTCGACACCGGCGCGCCGATGTACTGCATCGTGTCGTAGACGCCGAGGCCGCTGTAGATCACGCCGCCCGGCGAGTTGATGTAGAGGTTGATGGGCTTTTCGGAGCTCTCGCTCGCCAGGTAGAGAAGCTGCGCAACCGTCAGGTTGGCAATCTGGTCGTTGATCGGCGTGCCGATGAAGACAATGCGCTCCTTCAGCAGGCGACTAAAGATGTCGTAGGCCCGCTCGCCCCGGGTCGTCTGCTCCACGACCATGGGCACGAGCCCCGACATGGGCTGATCGCCCAGGTCCCCGTCGTAGATGCCGCCGGGGAGCGAGGTCAGGCCTCTGCTGAACTTGACAAAGTCATCAACCATGGAGTCGGTAGGCGTTCCTGAAAGGCTCAAAAACGGACCGTCTCGAACCCGAATTTCGGGGCGGTGGTTCCCCCTCACGGGCATCACGGGACGGGAAAAGTACAGTTACGGCGCCATGCGCTGCCGCTGCGCCTGCTGTTGCTGCTGTTGTTGCATCTCCTCCTCAAACTCCTCGCGGCTCTTGGACTCCACGTCGAGGCGGTCGAACAGGAAGTCGTACACCTTGTCGCTCAGAATCTGCTGCTCCACCTTCTCCATCATCTGCGGCATGGTCTGGTAGAACTGCTCGATCTGCTGAGCGGTTACCTGCTCCTCGCCCCCGGACTGCTCGGCGAAGAACGTCTGGATCTCCTCGTTGGAGACCTCCAGGTCCTGCTCCTCCACAATCTGATCCCGGATGAGCATCCAGCGGCCCTGGTCCTCGGCGTCGCGGCGGTTGCGCTGGCGGAAGTGCTCCTCGTCGAAGTCCTCGGGCAGTTCGCCGTCGTTTTCCTCCTCCACCTGCTTGACGAACGAGTCGAGGTAGCCCTCAATGACCGACTCGGGCACGGGGACGGGGTGGAGCTCCAGCATCTTGTCGATCACCTCGCCCTGCGCCATTTCACGGGCTCGTTCGTTCCAGGCCTCCTGTAGCCGCTCGCGAATGTCGTTGCGGAAGGCCTCCAGGTCGTCGAGCTCCCCCTCCGTGACGCGGCGCACAAACTCCTCGTCGAGCGGCGGCAGGTCGCGGCGCTTCACGTCGTTGACCGTCACCTCGTAGAGGCGGTCCTCACCGTCTCCCTCGTGCTCGTGTGGGTGCCCGTGCCCCGCATGCTCGTGGGCCGGATGCTCTTGGGGCAGCTCCACGCGGAACGTGTCCCCCGCCTTCTGTCCCACAAGGGCCTCTCGGAGCTCCTCCTTCAGGCGATCGTCGTCGAGGAAGAAGGTGAGGTCCTCGTCCTTGTCCCCGATGATGGGGGTGTCCGTGTCCGGGTCGATGCGCTGGAGGTCGATGTTGACGTAGTCGGTGTCCTCGGCGGCCTCCTCTTCGAGGGGCAGCAGGTCGGCCTCCTCCTTCCGGAGGCGCTCGATTTCGTCCTCCACGTCCTCCTCGGTAATCTCGGGGTCGAGCATTGTAATCTCGACCGACGAGAGATCCTCCAGCTCCACCCCGGGCCGGACGCCGAACCGAAGGGTGGCCTGCAGGTCCGCGTCCAGCTCGTAGTCGAGGTCCACCAGCGTCGGCTGGCCGAGCGGCTCGATTGCGTCGGTCTCCTCGACCTCTTCTTCGAAGGCCTCCTGGACAAACTGCTCGGCCACGCGGTAGCCGATCGCCTCGCCGTGCATCTTTTTGACGAGGCCGAGGGGCACCTTCCCCTTGCGGAAGCCCTGCACGTCCATGTTCTTGCGCTGGGCGTTCAGGGCCTCCTTGAGCTTGGGTTCCAGCTCGTCGGCCGTGGCGTGGAGGTCCAATTCGTACTCGACCGGAGAGGCCTTCGAGAGTGTGGTGTCCATAAGCGACAAAAGGGTGCGCTGAGAGGGCGAGAGCGAGGGCGGGCCGCCCGGCGTTCCGAAGGGGCTCCGGAGAGCGGGCGCTCGTTCCTTTAAGGGGAACGTCTCTAAAATGCACGATCCCGCGAAAAGATCGGTGCGAACGCCCATGATCGGCGTTCGGGGGCCGAAAACCCCACAAATCCCGGATGAAAAGCGAGTGCGGGATGCGTGGGGAGTAATGCGTGAAGCGTGCCCTGGGGGACCTCAATGGGGGCTATCTTTACGGATCACGTGTCACGGATGCTACCGATACGTTGCCCACCGCGCGATCTCGCGCAGCCCCGGGGTCTTGCCGTACGAGAGAATGCCGACCCGGTAGATGCGCCCGGCGACCCAGATCATCCCGACGAAGGTGCCCACCAGCAGGACGAACGCCGTGGCGACCTCCCACAGCGGAACGGAAGTAATGGCAAGGCGCAGCACCATGAGGATGGGGGAGAAAAACGGAATGATGGACGTGACGATCGACACCGTCGCGTTCGGGCTCTCGATCACGAAAATGAGGAAGAGAATGGGCAGGATGAGCGGCGTCATGACGGGCAGCAGCAGGTTCTGCGCGTCCTGCTGCTGCTCGACGGCCGAGCCCACGGCGGCGAAGAGGGAGGCGTACAGAAGAAAGCCGCCGACGAAGAACAGGATAAACCAGACGACGAGATCGAGGGGAATGGTGGGGACGGAGATGCCGGCCGCCTCCCGCATCGCGTCCGGGGAGGCCCCCGGAGAGGCCCCCAGGTCGGACGGGGCGAAGAAGAGGGCCAGCACGGGCCCGATGGCCGCCATGCCGCCCGTGGCGAGCGCGGCCCACGTTACCATCTGGGTCAGTCCCATCGCCCCGATGCCGAGCACCTTGCCCATCAGCAGCTCGAACGGACGGACCGACGAGACGATGACCTCGACGACCCGGCTGCTCTTTTCTTCGATGACCCCCTGCATCACGTACTGGCCGTAGAAGAAGACGGCAAAATAAATGGCGAACGCCATCACGTAGCCGATGGCGGTGTAGGCGAGGGTGGAGTCGTCCGTGGTGCCTTCCTCTTCGCTCAACTTGCGCGTGGCGAGCCCCACGTCCGAGTCCACGATGGACAGCACGTCCGCGGAGGCGCCGGCCGTCGCGAGGCGGTGCCGCCGCACCACCCGGTTGACCCGCGCGTCGAGATCCGACCGGAGGGTAAGCCCTCCGCCCTCCACCGAGTAGTAGGTGGCCTCTCCCGTGCCGTCCAGCAGCGACGCGGGCAGCCGCAGGTACCCGTCGTACCGGCCGTCCCGCACGGCCCGCCGCACCGAGTCGGTTGGGGCCTCGACGGGGCGGAAGGTGAGGCCCTCCCCGCCCGTGGCCGTGAGCGAGTCGGCAAGCCGGCCGGTCTCGTCCACGACGGCGACGGTCTGCTCGTCGGTCTGGTCGGCGAGGTACCCGAACAGGGCGGGCGCCGCGAACAGAAGGACGGCCCCGAACGGCACCAGGAGCGTCGCGAGCACGAACGCCTTCGACCGAACGCGGCGCCAAAACTCACTACGCAGAATGAGCCAAATCTTGTGGAATGACATTCGGGGTCCGTGGGCTGGATTGGAGAGACACGAGAGCGACCCGGAGCGGCGGCGGTTAGGCAGCGCCCGCGGCGGCCTCTTCGCGCATGCGCTGGGCCTCGGCCTCCCCCACCACCTCGACGAAGATCTCATTCAGCGGCGGGGCCACGCGCTCGTAGCGGTAGAGCTCGTCGGTGCGGTCGAGCGCGCGGTTGAGCACCTGCCGGGCGTCGGTGCCGTCGGCCAGGGTCAGTTCGGCGCGGTGGGCACTGCGGGTGTTGACGCGCACCTGTCCGGCCGTCACGAGCTCGTCGATGAAGGCGTCGTCGCCGTCGAACTCGAGAACGAGCGTGTTCTGCCCAAACTGCGCCTTCACGTCGCGGAGCGGGCCCTGGAGCACCACGTCCCCCTCGGCCATCAGGCAGATGTCGTCGCAGAGCTGCTCCACCTGCTCCATGCGGTGGGAGGCAAACAGGATCGTGCGGTCGTCGCGGCGCAGCTCCAGGATGATGTCGCGCAGGAGGTCGGCGTTGATGGGGTCGAGGCCGCTGAAGGGCTCGTCGAAAATGAGGAGGGACGGGTCGTGCAGCAGTGTCGCAATGAACTGGATTTTCTGCTGCATGCCCTTCGACAACTCCTCCGTCGTCATGTCGGCCCAGTCGGTGGCGTCGAAGCGGTCGAGCCAGTAGTCGGCCCGGTCGGCGGCCGTGGCCCGCGAGAGGCCCTTGAGCGTGCCGAGATAGACAAGCTGCTCCTTCACCCCGAGGCGCTTGTAGAGGCCCGACTCCTCCGGCAGGTAGCCCATCCGCTGTTGGCTCCAGGGCCCGACGGTGCGCCCGTCGTAGCGGACCGCGCCGGCGTCGGGCACGGCAATGTAGGTGATCATCCGGATCGTCGAGGTTTTGCCGGCCCCGTTGGGCCCCAGGAGGCCGAGGATGCGGCCGGGCTCGGCCGAGAACGACACATCGTCGACCGCCACGGTATTGCCGTAGCGCTTCGTCACGCGGGACACCTCAAGGTGTGCCATAAGAAGGAAAGGTTAAGAGACGCCAGAACGCGATCCTCCTGTTAAGAAAGAGGGCACAGGGGGAAAAAGAAACCGTCGAGACTGACGAGGCGCCGGACGGGAGAAAGACGTGTTGAGCGGGCCGACGAGCTGCCCCGTGGAGGCCCCCGCCCCCCAAGCCCCCAGGCGAGAGGCTAGAGCTCCGCCATTTTCTCCGGGGGAATGCCGATGAGGTAGCGCTGTTCGATAATTTCTTCGTGGACGTTGAAGAGGCCAGTGCCGCGGAAATCCACCGCGATGTCGGAGCCGTTGATGCGCTTCACCTCGCCGATGCCGTAATACGAAGGCTGCGGGCCGTAGTAGACCAGTTGCCCCTCGGACAGTCGGCCGTCCCGGCGGGCGTCCCGGTGAAAGGCCGGCACCTCTTGGAGACGATCAAGCTGATATGGAGTGGAAGACTCGTCGGAGCGGTTGCTCATGGTACTGCGGGGCCTGGTAAACACTGGTAGAGCGTACGAAACGTGTGAGACCAGGTTCGCCCGATCCCCCTGGTGCACGTTTCGCCGTCCGTTAAAGAAGTGAAACCATCGAGACGACTCCGGGGGGCGAGACGAGTGTGCCGACGAGAGAGGCAACTCTCGGCTCGGCACCGCGTTGACGGGGATCCTGTTGCCCTGTGCAAAACTGTCCTAAGGGTCCTATCGGGGCACAAATGGACGGAGGACCCCTCAATGGCTTTGGTTTGAAGGCGCCCCGCTATGCGCTACGATTCGACGATGGTCGACCGACAGGTGGGCCGAAACGCTGAGCTCTTCGCACAGTCCGTCGCCGAGCTGGACTCGCGCGAGGATCGATACCCGTATCTCCGCATCCTCATTAGTCTCATCGACCAGGCCCACCCGGAGTGGCGGCAGGCCCCCAAGAAGGTGGAGCGGATTGCCGACCTTGCCCACGAACTGAGCGGCGGCCAACTCGACACCGAGGAGGTGGAGCAGGTGGTTCGGGTGCGGGACAAAGAAAAGGGATACCGTTAGGACGTCCGCGGACCGGGGCAGAGGAAAGGCCGCCGGTGCCCCCCCATCGCCGACGCCACTACTCCGACACACGGTCGGGATTGGCGTCGACGAAGCTGGCCCATCCGGTGTAGGAGTCGCCGTCGTCGTGCGCGTCGCGGTTGCCGTGGCACAATGCAATGGCGAGGGCATCGGCGGTGTCGTGCGCGAAGGTCTGCTCCCTGGCGGAGAGGATCGACTCGATCATAAACCCGACCTGCTTCTTGGAGGCGTTGCCGTTGCCCGTCACGGACTTTTTGACCTCCTTCGGGGTGTACTGGGCCACGGGCAGGTCGCGGTTGAGGGCCGCCATCATCGCGGCGGCCTGGGCCCGCCCCAGCTTCAGCATGGACTGGGGATTTTGGCCGTACACCGGCATCTCGACCGCAAATTCGTCGGGGCCGTGCGCGTCGATGACGTCGACGAGCGCGTCGTAGATCTGCTTCAGGCGGGTGGGGTGGTCGTCGGTGTCCGCGAGGCGAATGGTGTCGGCGGCCACGAGATGCTCGTCGCCGCCGGAGGGGTCGACGAGGCCGTAGCCGGTGGCGCGGGAGCCGGGGTCGACGCCAAGAATAATCATCGGTCTGCACAGTGGGAGGGAAGAAGGGCGGATCCCCAAGATCGCCCGCGCCGGGGTCAATGTCCAGCGGGGGAGGCCACGTCCACGCCGAGCGCCAGCGGGGTGCCGTCGATCTCCAGGGTGGTGTAGACGGACGTCACGTCCCGGAGGTCGTTGATCTTCTCGATCAGGCCCCGTACCGCGTCGCGCTCGTCGGGGGCCAGCGCGACGGTCGTCGTCGGCGCGCGCACGAGGGCGTTCGCCTCCACGGGGAGGCCGGCCTCGTCGAGGGCCTCCCCCACGTCGGCGAAGGCGTCCCGCCCGGTCGTGACGACGTACGTTCCGTCGGTCTCGTCGACCTCCTCCGCACCGGCCTCCACGGCGACCTCGAAGAGCGTCATCTCGTCCGTGGCGTCGGCGGCAATCTCGAAGCGCCCCTTTTGCTCGAACAGGTACGCGACGGAACCGTCCTTGCCCAGGTTGCCGCCGTGGTCGGAGAACAGGTTGCGGAGGTCTTTCACGGTACGATTGATGTTCTCCGTCTCCCCCTCCACGAAGACGGCCACCCCGTGGGGGGCGTAGCCTTCGTAGGTCACCTTCTCGCGGCCCTCCTCCTCCAGCTCCCCCGTGCCCCGCTTGATGGCCCGCTCAATCGTGTCCTTCGCCATGTCCTCCTCCCGGGCCCGCTCTAGGGCCTGCGAGAGGGCCACGTTGGCGTCCGGGTCGCCGCCGCCCTCCCGGGCGGCCTTCTCAATCTCTTGCGACAGCCGGGCCCACACCTTCGACTTGCGCCGGTCGTCCTTTTGCTTCTTGCGTTTTACCTTTGCCCACTTGCGCGTGTGTCCGGCCATGGAGGAGCAGATGGCAATGAGAAGAACGAACGTGTCGTGATGGGGTGTCTCTCCAACGGAGAGCAACGACGGGAGTTGTCTCCGCCCGCACTGCCCAACCGCGAGTCCCGACTGCCATGAGCCCTATGACGAACGAGCCGGGGGACGGACCGATCGTCTTCCTCGTTCCCGACATTCACGACCTGCAGACCGGCGGCAACGTGTTCAACCGGCGGATGGTGGCGGGCCTCCGGCCCGAGACGTCCGTTCGGGTACAGACGTGGGCCCCGGACACTCGTCCGGCCCCGGAGCTGAACCGGCCAGACGCGAGCCTCATCGTGGTGGACAGCCTCCTGGCGCGCCATCCGGACGCGCTGCGGGCCGTTCGGGAGCGCACCGCGGCGACGCCCCTGATTCTGCTCGTGCACTACCTGCGCTGCATCGACCCCCACGCGCCGGACTCGGACGGCGTTGCGGATGAGCGTGCGACCCTGGACGTGGTGGACGGGGCTGTGACGACGAGCCGGTACGTGAAGCAGGCCCTCGTGGGGGAGGGGCCCCCCGCAGAGCGGGTCCGGGTCGTCCGGCCGGGCCTTGGCGAGCGGTACCGCGGGGCCCTGCCCGACCGGCCGGGGCGCGGCAGGCCGCGAATGCTCACGGTGGCCAACCTGCTTCCCGAAAAGGGCCTCCAGTCGTTCGTGGACGTGCTCCGTGCCCTACGAGACCGGCCGTGGACGTGGACGCTGGTCGGGGACGCCACGCTCGATCCGGCGTATGCCGCAGGCCTCTTCCGGCGGCTCCGGGCGACGGGGCTCGCCGACCGGGTTACGTGGACCGGGCCGATCGCGCCCGAGGCGCTCCGCACGCGGTACGACCGGGCGGACCTGTTCGTGCTCCCGTCCCGCTTCGAGACGTGCAGCCTGTCGACCCGCGAGGCGATGGCCCGCGGCCTGCCGGTGGTGGGGCGTCGCGTGGGGGGCATGCCGGAAAACGCCGGGGACGCACCGGTGGGCGCCCTCGTGCCGCCGGACGGCCCGCAGCCGCTCCGGGCCGCGCTGCGGTCGCTTCTCACCGACCCGATGGCGCGGGCGCACCGGGGACAGGCGGCGTGGCGCCGCAGTCGCGACTTTCCGACGTGGACGGAGGCGGCGGCCCAGTTCCGGACGGCCCTCGCCACCCTGCGGACGCGGGCCGTCGGAGCGGCTCCCTGAGGCGCAGCTACGGCACCAGGAGGGACGGCGGCACCCCACGGGGCCGCAGCGGCGGGAGGGCGGTCATGTCCGCCGGCGCGGTGCCCCGGTCGTGGGCGGCCAGCAGGCGGACGAGAAACGAGTACAGGCCCTCCTGGCGAAGCGTTGGGCTTTCGGGGGTGGGGAGGAGGCCCTCCGTAAATCCATGCCGGCGGGCGTGCGCGACCAGTGTCGAGTCGGTGCTCAGCACGTGGAGGGGAACGGTGCGGTCCGCCGAGTCGATCAGGGGCGGCTGGTGGTCGCCGAGCAGGAGTACGAGGCTGCCGGGCGGGGCCTTCTCGACCAGGTACTCGCGAAGGACGCGCAGCTCGTGGGCCACGTGGCGGAGGTAGCGCAGCGGCGTGGGCTGGTCGTAGATGGTGGGAGCGGTGATGGAGTCCGGTAGAAAGACCGGGGGAAACGACTCCGCGTTGGGGTGGGGCGAGCGGGTGGCCTCCGTTTGCTCGTTGAACCGGGTCCAGTCGTCGAGGTAGGGCGGCAGGCCGTAGTTCCAGAGCGAGTGCGAGTCGACGGTTTCGAAGAACAGGAAAAACGGATCGGGGGACGGGGCCAGGTGCGTCTCGTGGGTGTGGTGGAGGCTGTACTGGTCGGGGGCGTCCGCGAGGCCGTAGGAGGGGCCCCGGTAGTTGAGGTCGTCCCGGTAGGTGGGAACGTCGAAGTCGTAGAGGTTGCGAACGGGGAGCCCGGGACGCTCGAAGGTAAAGGGCTGGAGGGCCACGGTGCGGTAGCCCTGCCCGTCGAGAAAGCGGACGAGATGAGGGACCTTGCGGGTCGAATCGTCCGAGGCGGCCTGGAACTGGTTGAAGAGCAGCTGGTGGCCCACCCGTGTGCCGGTCAAAAGGGAGGCGATGGACAGCCACGACCGCCCGCCCCGCACGGGAATGTCGCTCCGGGCGGTGGCTCGGTGCCAGCCGTTTGCGGCAAAGACCGAGTCGGTGCGCCGCATGAGGGCGCGGTACGGGGCGCGAAGCGACGGGTGCGCGTTGAGGGTCGATCCGTACGACTCCACCATGAGGAGGTAAATGGACGGGCGCCGGTCGAGGTCAAGTGTGTCGTAGGCCGCGTAGGCCGAATCGACCGGGGCCGTCCGCATCGAGTCGAGCATCGTTCGGAGGCGCAGCGAGGCCCGGGCGTTGGCCACGGCGCGGGTGGTCGTCGTGCGCACTCGGGTCCGCTCGCCGGACGACTGGTACGTCATGTTCACAGGGCCGAGCTCCAGGGCCGGCCCCACCACGGCGACAAGGGGCCAGGCCGCGAGGTGCACGGCCAGCAGGGCCGCCCGGCAGCCCCCATATCGCCCCGTCCGGCCCACCGTCCGGAGGCCCCACGCCACGAGCCCCCCCACCCCCCCAATCCCGGCGAGCGCCAGGACGGCGAGGACGCCCACGCGCCACGACCAGAGGTCGAGCACGAAGTAGCTCAGGTTGTCCACGTACTGCAGGTCCTCGTAGAGGATGCCGCTGCGGCGCGTGGCGACGTACACCGTCGCGTCGTACACTTCGTAGAGCAGCAGCAGGCCGAGCCCGAGCCCCGCCCCGAGGCGGGCCGTGCGGGCCCACCGCGTGCGATGGGTGTAGACGACGGCCGTCCCGAGCACCAGGACCTCCACGCAGAGGGGAAAGTACGGACTTCGGGGGCGCGGCGTCGCGAGGGCTGGAAGGAACGGAAGCAGTGTGAGCAGGCCCCACGCCCCGACGAACGAGCCCCAGACCCGGCCGGGGGCGGAGACCGAGGTGTGCCAGCGAGTCGACATGGCGTGATCACTCCGGAGGAGAACGGCGAACTCGAATCGGCGTGCCCGCCCTCTCCGATCAGGATTCCCTCAACACCCACTGCGGAGCAACGATCCCCCAGAGCGACCGCCCGAACGACACGAGCAAGGCCGCCGTGGCCACGGCCACGAGCGGGCGTGACAGGCCCGGGGGCAAAAGGAACGACGCGAGGAGCGCCCCGGCCATGGTCCCGAACACGTACCGGGCGAGTGACGAACGGGATTCAGTCTTCCGGGGCGTCGGAAGGAGAAAGAGCACCACCACGAACCCGTAGCGCAGCAGGCCGGCGCCCACAATCCAGAGCGGGAGGACGCCCCGGAACGCCGCGAGGCCACAGAGCAGAAGCAGAAAGAGGGCGTCGGTCTCTTTGTCGAAGAACGCCCCGAACGACGAGGAGAGATGATACCGACGGGCCAGCCATCCGTCGAGGCCGTCAAGGCCCAAAAAGAGGAGGCTCAGCACGACGAGGGGCCACGGGCCGACGGACGCTGCGGGGGCGAGCAGGCCCAGTAGGCCCACCCGAAGCGCGGTCACGCCATTGGCCACGCCGAATGTGCCGTGGGGGGTCCACCGGGCCCGTTCGAGGCCCACAAGTCCCCCGAGCATCGCCACGCCCACGATCAGAATTGGATCGAGGGCCCGGAGCCACACGGTGCCCACGGCCGCGAGAAGCACGGCAACGGCGTTGACGAGCGACCAGCGCTCGATGCGCGTCGTAGACCGGAGGCGTGTCGCAAAGGAGGGCACGAGGGCAAACACCAGTGGACATGTTGTGCTGGGCGACAACACACGCCGCCCGTCCCCGACGGATTCCTCCTCTACACAATTGTAACGGCTACGGGCAGGCAACGCGAACAGCGGGAACGACAAAGGTTCAGTGAACATCTTACTTAATCCTTGTAGACTGTGGATGCCGGTCGCTGCATCCGGCCCGGCGCAATGCATACAGTGCCATGCGTGGTTCCTCCCGTTCCCCCCGACGCCGACTCCTTGGTGCCGCGTCCGTTCGTGTGACGCACCTCTTGTTTGGCCTGCTCGGGGGAATGCTTCTGTGCCTGTGCACGGCCCCTTCCTCCGCACAGGCCCAACTTGACATTCCCGACGTCCAGGGGCCCTCCGGCGCGTCCCAGGTCGAGGCGGGGGTCGAGCTGCTCCGTGAGGGGCGGCCCGCGGACGCAGCCGCCCTCCTGCGGTCGGCACTGGACGCTGATTCCGCGCTTGTCTCCCCGGCCCATGGCGCCGCCGCGTACTGGTTGGGCAGGGCCTATCAGCAGGCCGACCAGCCGGAGAAGGCGCGGTCGGCGTGGCGCACAGGGCTCCGGACGCTCTGGAACGTTGGGCGGTTCGACGCCCGTCTCGCCGATGCGTACCTGCGCAGGCTCACCCCCGAGCAGCTTCGGGGCGAGCGGCTCTACGCGGTGGACGTCTACCGGTCCCTTCTCGGCCGGGTCGGCACCGACACGTCGGAGGCCATGCGGTCCCTCTCGCGCCGGCGGGTGGCGCAGATGGCCCCCCTCATGGCCGACTCCGCACTGGCCCGCGTCATTCAGCAGGACCGCTCCACGGCCCCTGCGGAATGGACCTTCGAACCCGACGCCGGGGCGGCCCTCGTGGAGTGGTGGCGCGGGCTCGATCCCCTTCCGGCTACCGACGCGAACGAGCGCCTGGAGGAACACCTCACCCGCCTCGTTCGGGTGCGTCAGAACTTCGCATGTGCCGAGCGGGTCAGCGCGATCGACGATCGGGGGCTCGTGCACCTCCGGCTTGGAAGCCCCTACAAGCAGCGATCCCTCAACTACGAGGACGGCGAGTTCTTCAAAGAGGTCTACCGCTTCGGGGTGAACGTTCCTCCGTCCAGCTTCCCGAAGAGCGAGATCTGGCTGTATACCCACATCGACGAGTCCGGCTTCTACCTGTTCGCCGAAGAAAGCACGTCGGATTGCTTCCGGCAGGCGAAGGCCAACGAGCTCATGCCGCGGTACCTGACCCGGCAGCGCGCAGACACGGAGCGGGGGCTCAATATTGCCTACTCGGCCCTCATGGCCATGCGGGCCATCTACCGGGAGCTGGCCCTGTTCCATATCAACTTCAGCACGCGATACTCGAAGATCGCCAACTACGCGAGCTGGCAAGAGATGCAGGCGACGGCCGCGAGGGCGGCCGAGCGCTCCGGCGGCGGGTCCGGCTCGGCCGGCCAGCGGTCGACGAAAGTGGGAGCGGGCGTCGGGCAGACCCGGCGGGTCTTCTCGAATCCGTCGATGGGCTACGACTACCCGACCCGGTTCGTCTCCCGCATGGTGACGCGGGCCGAGCGCGAAGACCGGGAGGCCGTGGAGCGGCGCGAGGAGGCGATGCCTCGTCAGCACACCGCCCTGCTCGATGAGACCGCGCGGCTGCCCGTATCGGTGCGGACGGCGCGGTTCCTCGATCCGGACGGCACGACCCGGACGGAGGTCTACTGGGGCGTGCCGGCCGATCGGCTGCGGCTGGGCGAGGCCGGCGCCCCCGCGTCGTCCCTGATCGCCGTCTCGGCGGCGCAGTACGACGACGAGCACCGGCTGCTGCAGCGGACGCGCGGTCGGTATCCGGTGGAGGTGCAGACGGGCACGGACACACGGATGATTGTGCCCTCGCCCCTCACCCTGGAGGGGGCGACGGGCCGCTACCACCTCGGCCTGCAGTGGGGACAGTACCAGCTGTGGGCGTCCGACTCGCCGTCCGAGGGGAAACGGATGGGGCCGAAGCGACGGGTGGCCACCGCCCGTGTCGACTCGCTGGAGCCGCTCCGTGCCGAGGGCCCGGGGGTCGAAATGAGTGACGTGAAGGTGCTCACGCTGCCCGATACGAGTGCGCAATCCCTCGCCCGTCCCGCCGAGCAGGCCACGCCGTACCCGTTCCGCACCCTCACGGGCGATACCCCCCTCCTGCTCTCCTTCGAGCTGTACCACCTCGCCTACGGCGCCGACGACCGAACCCGGTACTCGATCGCCTACGAGGCGAAGGGGGAGACGAAACGCGGCTGGACGAAGCTCTTCCGCGGGACCGACACCCAGCGCACCAGCACCGAGATGACGATGGCGGGCACCGACCGCCGCACGACGGAGGCGATCCTTCTTGACCTGTCCGAGATTCAGCGGGACGAGCCGCAGGACGTGCGGGTCACGGTGCGCGTGACCGACGAGGTCACAGGGGCGACCGTCTCGCGGGACATCGAGTTCGTGCTCCGGCCGCGCGCGGCGGAAGGGACGCAGTGACGACGGGATCGGCAAGAATCTGTTGGGCCCGGTGGGCCGTATGGAAAACAGATTTCCCCCTCATTCCCTCGTTCGCGATGGCTGATGCAGACCCCGACACGTCCGCTTCCTCCTCAGGCCGGGCCGCTCCCGGCGATGCGCGTCCCGACTGGGCGGGCTTCTGGCGGGTGCGCCGCTGGGACGGGGCGGCGCCGGCCGTGCCCACGTACTACGCCGCCACGCCCCACACTTGGGATGTCGTAAAGCACGGTACAGGCCCCGAGCCGCATGTCGCGTCCCACCCCATTCTTGGGGTCGACGGGGACACGATCGTCCTCAAGGACGAGGGGGCCGCCGACGAGGACGCCGAGCGGTGGCACGTTGAGGTCGACGGAGACACGCTCCGCGTAACGGCGCGCACGGGGCCTCACGCGGGGGCTGTGGGGGTGGCCGCCCGAATGGCGACGGACCCGCGTGAGATAGAAGGCGACGCCTCGGAAGGCTAGGCCCACCTGCAGGCCGAGGCGCCTCAACCCCGTCGGCCCCACCGCACGAGCCCCACCGTTTGTGGCGAACGCCATACCCACCTATGCTTGATCGGCTCCTTGGCCGCGTCCACGACACGAAGCACGCCGCGCCCATTCTGCGCGGCTATCTCTGGTGGGGCCTTCTCCTCCGTGCCGTGCTTCTTCTGGCCTTGGGGACGCTGCTGGTCGTGGAGGGCAACGTGCTGGCGGAGTGGCTGCTGACGGTGCGCCCGCCCGCCCTGCCGCAGGAGGACGTAGAGGAGCTGACCGCCGTGTCGTACACGGTGATCGTAGTGCTTCTGATGGTCGGGACCGGGGCGCGCTGGCAACTTCTTCGTCGACTCGAAGCCGCGGAGGCGGTTCCCGAATCGGCTCCGTCCTCGGCCGAGGAGGCCCCGCCCCTTGGCCGATGAACGGCCCCGGGACGAGAAAGAAGGGACGAGGAGGCAGCGGGACGCAGGGCACGCCCGTGCTCCTCAGTAGGCCCTGCGTGGCTAGTACCCGACCACGTAGCCGTCCTTCCGCATCTCCGTGCCGCCCCAGTAGACCTCCTCCTCCGGGT
Organism: Salinibacter ruber DSM 13855; assembly: GCF_000013045.1. NCBI lineage: Bacteria > Pseudomonadati > Rhodothermota > Rhodothermia > Rhodothermales > Salinibacteraceae > Salinibacter > Salinibacter ruber. The sequence goes on along the minus strand of NC_007677.1, from coordinate 3,298,920 downwards.
CCCAGCGGATCGCCTGGTAGCCCCCGTAGCCGCCCGCCCCCACGCTCACGCTGTGCCCCCGGCCCCGGAGCGCGTTCACCACGTCCTCCGACACGCCGCTCTCCACGCGGAGCGTCCCGCGCCCGTCCATGTCCTCCCCCGTCGGCGAGCTGCTGCCGTAGTGGCGGTAGCGCGCCGCGTCGCCGGCCGCCTGCACGTTGAGGCCAAAGTCGACGATGTTGCTGAGCACCTGCACGTGGCCCTGCGGCTGCATCCCGCCGCCCATGACGCCGAAGCTCAGGAACGGCTCGCCGTCCTTCGTGGCGAAGGCCGGGATGATGGTGTGGAAGGGGCGCTTGCCCGGCTCGTAGACGTTGGGGTGGCCCTGCTCCATCGTGAAGAGGGCGCCGCGGTCCTGGAGCATGAAGCCGAGGCCGTCGGGCACGAGGCCGCTGCCCATCCCGGCGTAGTTGCTCTGAATGAGCGAAACCATCATGCCGCTCGAATCCGCGACCGTCAGGTAGATCGTGTCGCCGTTGTTGAGGCGCTCGCGCATGGCCGGGTCCAGGCCGGAGGTCGTCACCGAGCGGGGAGTCCCGGCGTCCGGGGCGGACAGCACCTCGTCCATCTCGATCTGCTGCCGCCGCTGCGCGCCGTACTCCTCGGAGATGAGCTGCTGCACCGGCACGTCGGCGAAGGCGGGGTCGGCGTAGAAGCGGGCCCGGTCCTCAAAGGCAAGCTTCTTGGCCTCCGCCTGCACGTGGAGGTAGTCGGTGGAGTTGTGGCCCATGCTCGCCACGTCGTAGCCCTTCAGGATCTGTAGCATCTGCAGCGCGGCGATGCCCTGGCCGTTGGGCGGCAGTTCGAAGACCTCCACGCCCCGGTAGTCGACCGACACCGGGTCGACCCAGTTGGCCTCGTGCTGACGCAGGTCCTCCATGCGCAGGTAGCCGCCGGTGCGCTCGGCGTAGTCGGCAATGGTCTGGGCGATCTCCCCCTGGTAGAAGGCCTCCGTGCCGTTCTCGGCGATCGTCTCCAGCGTACTGGCGAGGTCCGGATTGCGGAAGACCTCGCCCTCCTCCGGCGCCCGCATCTGGCCGTCGTCCCCCTCAATGAGATAGGTCTCCTTCCAGTTCTCGCTGTCCGGCAGCATGTCGCTGTTCTCGCGGAAGCTCTCCACGTTGCCCTGCCAGTAGTAGGCGATCACCTGTGAGAGCGGAAAGCCGTCCCGGGCGTACTCGATGGCGGGGGCCAGGTCTTCGCGGAGGGGCAGCGCCCCAAACCGCTCGTGCAGCTTGCCCCACCCACTGGCGGTGCCGGGCACGCTCACCGGCAGGTGGCCGAGCAGCGGAATCTGGTCGCGGTCGCCCAGTGCCTGCTGCATCTCGTCGTAGGAGAGGCCCTGCGGCGAGCGCCCGCTGGCGTTGAGGCCGTACGTCGAGTCCGTCTCTGGATCGTAGACGATGGCGAAGAGGTCGCCCCCGAGCCCGTTGCCGGTCGGCTCCATAAGGCCGAGCGCCGCGTTGGCGGCGATGGCCGCGTCGACGGCGCTGCCCCCCTGCTTCAAGATATCGACCGCGATCTGGGAGGCAAGGGGCTGGCTGGTGGCGGCCATGCCGTGCGGGGCTGTCACCGGACTGCGGGCGAAGTCCGGCCCCGTGAGGCGGTCGCCCCCGCCGTCGCCGTTTTGGGCGAGCGCCGGCGGGGCGGCGAGGAGAAGGGCACAGAGCAAAAGGGGAAACGGCGAGAGGCGGCGCATGGGACGAGGAGCGCAGGTGCGGCAGGTTGGTGGACCCGTAACATAGGGACTAGAGCGCAAAGCGAAAACGGAGCCCACCCCTCCGGGGGCGTCTCTGAGCACCAGGCACATTCCGTTGCGATTCCGGCGGCCCCGCGTCGACGTTCTTCGCAGAGGCAAGCCCGGCTGAATGAGGACGCCGAAGCGCCCGGGCCGTGCATGCGCATGCGGGGGCTCCCGAATGGCCATTTCGAGTCCACACGGCCGCCACCGCCCAACGCCGAGGTCTCTCAGTGGGCCACACGTCACATGCGTGCGGCGGCACCACAGACTTCACAATCGGGGGACCCCCAGAGGCCGTGTTGATGGGAGGTGCGCTACCGCACGCGGATGCGCTCGCCCGGTTGCAGGGAGGAGGTCTGGTCGTTGAGCCTGCGAAGCTGTTGCACCGACACCCCGTACCGGCGGGCGATTTCGGAGAGGGTGTCTCCGCGCCGAACGGTGTGGTAGGCCGTGCCGGCGGAGGACGGGTCGGCGCTGGCCACCGGGCGGCCGTCCACGGTCACCTCATTGGCGACCGCGCGGACGGCATCCAGGGCCGCAGCCACGCGCTCGGCCTCGCGGTACTGCTCGCGGGTATCGACATCGCCGCGCAGGACGAGGCGGCCTCGCACAGCCGACGGGGAGAAGTCGAAGCGCCGAAGGGTTCGGTGCCGGGCGAGGGCCTGCTTGGCCCGGGCCGCCACGCTCGCGTCCGCCAGTCGCTGCGACACCGATCGGGACGCTGTGTCGGTGGGGGAGGACGGCGCCACCGACGGCCGTTTCGGAGACGGGTCCTCCGGGGCCTCGGGGGCAGTTGCTGCGGCCGTCGTGTCCGGCGGGGAGGAGCGGGAAGATCCCGGCGTGCAGGCGGACGCGAGACTGGCACCGAGGGCGAGGGCCCCGAGAAGAAAAAGAGGCGAGCGGGCAGACATCGGCACGCAACAAAGGGACACGTTACGCTTCCACGGGCTGCCGGTTGGCGTCGGCGCGTGGGGCCTCGGCCGCGCCGTGCTCGCTGAGCCACCGCTCGGCGTCGATGGCGGCCTTGCAGCCGGTCCCCGCCGCCGTCACGGCCTGCCGGTACGTGCTGTCCTGGGCATCGCCACAGGCGAAGACGCCCGGCACGTCGGTGTAGGTGGACGCGCCCTCGGTCTGGATGTAGCCGGTCTCGTCCATCTGGACCCAGCCCTCAAACGGCCCGGTGTTGGGCGTGTGGCCGATGGCGAGGAAAAAGCCGGTCACGTCGCCCATCAAGCGCGTCTCCCCGGTCTCGTTGTTGATCACCTCGATGCCCTCGACCGCGCTTTCGCCGAGTACGTCGATGACCTCCGTATTCCAGACGAACTCGATCTTGTCGTTCTCGAAGGCCCGCTGCTGCATAATCTCCGAGGCGCGCAGCTCCTCCCGCCGGTGGAGCACGTAGACCTTCTCGGCAAACTTCGTGAGGAAGGTCGACTCCTCCATGGCGCTGTCGCCGCCGCCGACCACCGCCACCGTCTCCCCGCGGAAGAAGGAGCCGTCGCAGGTCGCGCAGGCGCTTACGCCCTTCCCGATGAGGCGCTGCTCGTTCTCCAGCCCCAGGTACCGGGCCGATGCGCCGGTCGAGATGATGGCGGTCTGGGCGTAGACCGGGGTTTCCCCGTCAATCAGGAGCCGGAACGGGCGCTCCCGGAAGTCCACGTGCGTGACGGTCCCGTAGCGGGATTCGGTCCCGAACCGTTCGGCCTGGTCCTGGAAGCGGTCCATCATCTCCGGCCCCATCAGCCCCTCGGGAAAGCCGGGGTAGTTTTCCACGTCGGTCGTCGTGGTGAGCTGGCCGCCGGGCTCCGGGCCCATGAAGATGAGGGGACTTAGGTCGGCCCGCGCCGTGTAGAGGGCCGCCGTCCAGCCGGCCGGACCGGTCCCGATCACGACGACGTCCCGCATCTCCGCCTCCGAAAAGTCGACGTCCTCGAACGCCGCAAGGTCTGGATGCTGGTGTCCATTCGTCTGATTTCCGTTCGCGAGGGCTCCGTTCTCGTGCATAAGGGCAGTGCTGAATGTAAGAACTGAGCGGGCGAATGGAGCGGGCACGTGCCGAACGCTCCCGGAGGATGTCTGGGAGAATGCATTCGGCCCGTGCCGCCTGCCATTCGAAGTAGAGGGGCGTTCAGGGCGAAGCCCTGCCCGGGCGATGTTTCCCCGGGCGGCGCTGCGCCCAGCCTGGCGCCTATCGCGGCGCCTAACATAGCGCCTGGCGTGGCGCTACGCCGGCTGGCCGAGGAGGGCCTCCAGGTTTTCCTTCAGGGGCTGCTTGCCGGCGGCGCCGACGACCTGCTCCTTTGCCTCTCCATCCTTGAAGAACAGGAGGGTCGGGATGGAGCGCACGCCGTACTCCTGGGCGGTCTGCGGGTTTTCGTCGACGTCGACCTTGCCGATCTTGGCCTGGCCCTCGTACTCGTCGGCCAGCTCCTCAACGATCGGGGCGATCTGGCGGCAGGGGCCGCACCAGGTGGCCCAAAAGTCCACGAGCACCGGCTGGTCGGCGCCGATGACTTCGTCCTCAAAGTTGTCGTCGGTCAGGGTGATAACATTGGCACTCTCGGCCATAATGGGGTCGGTCGTTCTGTGGGGAAGAGAATGAGCGTCTCAACACACTTTCTCCTGTATCGCCGACGCCCCCTAGCAGTTTCTCGCCGCGGGAGCGGCGCCGACGCAATCAGTGTGTGTTAGCACAAAGAGGGTGCCACGTCGGACAGGCAAGGCTATGGCGGAGCATTTCCCGGTTGCGTTACAGGACGGGGCCCCAAGCGCCCCGGCGTTGTGCCCAACTGACAGGAAGAGAGCCTGCAATCCCGGCGGGTGTCACGTCACGGCGTCAGGGAGGGCCGCCTCGTAAGGGGCGGTCAGGGCAGCGGGCGAGGCGTCGAGGACGGGCTCGTCGCCCACGGTGAGGCGAAGGGGGCCGGTCGTGACGGCCCCGAGGCGACGGGCCCGCACGCCGTTATGGTCCGTGAGGGCCGCGTCGAGGGCAAGAGCGTCGTCCGGCCGCACGGAGACCACCACGCGCGACTGCGCCTCCCCGAAGAGGGCCGCGTCGAGGCGGTCGGCCGCCGGGAGGGTGGCCTCCAGCCCGAGCCCGTCGCTGTGAATGACGGACTCGGCCAGGCACACGGCCAGTCCCCCGTCGGACACGTCGTGGGCATGCTGTACGAGCCCTTCCCGAATGAGGGCCTGCGTGGCGGACTGCACGGCGACCTCTTCGTCCAGGTCGAGGTGGGGGGCGTCGCCGGCCGTGCGGTCGTGGACCGTCGACAGGTACTCGCTGCCGTCCGTCCGCTCGGGGTGACACCAGTCGCGCGGGGTGAGCAGGAACAGCGCGTCGCCCTCGTTTTGCAGCGCCGCCGCGGTGGGCTGGGTGTCGATGTCGTCCACCACGCCCAGCATGCCGATGGTGGGGGTGGGGAAGATGGCGCCCTCCGGGTGCTCGTTGTAGAGCGACACGTTGCCGCCCGTCACCGGCGTATCGAGGGCCCGGCCGGCGTCCCCCATCCCCTCGACGGCCTTCGCGAAGGCCCAGTAGGCCTCCGGGTTGTGCGGGTTGCCGAAGTTGCAGCAGTTGGTGAGGGCCACCGGCGTGCCGCCGGCGCAGGTCACGTTGCGCGCCGCCTCGGCGACCGCAATCTGGGCGCCGCGCCGGGGGTTGAGGTAGACGTAGCGGCCGTTGCAGTCCGTCTTCACGGCGAGGCCCTTGCCGGTGCCCTTCAGGCGCACCACCGCGGCGTCGCTGGCCCCCGGGCCCACGACCGTGTTCGTGCGGACCATCGTGTCGTACTGCTCGTGGACCCAGCGCTTCGAGGCAATGTTGGGGCTGCCGAGGAGTGTCGTGAGGGTGTCTTCCACCTCCGCCGGGGCGAGGTCCGGCACGTCATCCGTGTTGAACGCGCGCGTCTCCTCCAGGTAGGCGGGGCGCTCGGTGTCGCGCTCGTAGACGGGCACGTCGTCGCCCGCCACGTGGGCCGGATCGAGCGTGGCGACCTCCTCGTCGTCCCAGTAGGCGCGGACCCGGCCCGTATCGGTGACCGTGCCGATGCGCTGGGCGTTCAGGTCCCACTTGCCGTAGATCTCCGCGAGGGCCTCTTCGTCGCCCGGCTCGCAGACCACGAGCATCCGCTCCTGGCTCTCCGACAGCATGATCTCGTAGGGCGTCATGCCCGTTTCGCGGGTCGGCACGCGGTCGAGGTGCAGGTCCATCCCCGTGCCGCCCGACGCGGACATTTCGAAGGCCGAGCTCGTGATGCCCGCGGCGCCCATGTCCTGAATGCTTCCGACGACGCCCTCGCGGATGGCTTCGAGCGTGGCCTCCAGGAGCAGCTTCTCGGTAAACGGGTCGCCCACCTGCACGCTGGGGCGGTCCTCCTCGCTGTCCTCGTCGATTTCGGCGGAGGCGAAGGTGGCCCCGTGGATGCCGTCGCGCCCCGTGGCCGCGCCGACGAGGATCACGTGGTGCCCGGGCGTCTCGGCCGCGGCGCGGGCCGTCTGGTCGGTGTCCACCACGCCCACGCTCATCGCGTTGACGAGCGGGTTGCCCTCGTAGGCGTCCTCGAAGTAGACCTCCCCGCCCACCGTGGGCACGCCGAAGGAATTGCCGTAGTCGCCGATGCCCCGCACCACGCCGTCGAACAGGTAGCGGACGCGCGACTCCTCCAGCGACCCGAACCGCAGCGAGTCGAGCGCGCAGATGGGCCGGGCGCCCATCGTGAAGATGTCGCGGTGGATGCCGCCCACGCCGGTGGCCGCGCCCTCGTACGGCTCGACGGCGGAGGGGTGGTTGTGCGACTCGATCTTGAACGCCACGGCCTTCCCGTCGCCCACGTCCACGAGGCCCGCGTTCTCCTCCCCCACCTCGGCCAGCAGCTGGTCGCCCTCCGTGGGGAGGGTCTTGAGCAGGGCGGTCGAGTTCTTGTAGGAGCAGTGCTCGCTCCACATCACCGAGTAGATGCCCAGCTCCGTGAAGGTGGGCGTGCGCCCGAGCCGGTCCAGGATCTCATCGTACTCGTCGTCGGTGAGGCCGTGGTCGAGGGCGAGATCCCGATCGACCTCGGGGGGCTGCGGAAGCGTGTCGGGCATGGGGGCGTGGGCGTTGCGGGGGGAGGGTTGAAGGGGCGGTGCTGGCGGGGGGCAGGTCAGAGCAGGCGGAACCCCCGATCCAAGATGCAATCGTGGGTATGAGGGGGCGGGGGGATGGATCCTTGCTTCGTGGGGAATTGGGAGGGGCCGGCTGCATCCCGGTGGAGACGGCAAAATGTGCTCAGGAGGAGTCCTTTGCGAGCCGCGCCTCGATGCGCGGGTCGAGCCTGAGCGGTTCGGAGTTGTCCACCTCCACGGCAGCGTCGAACTCGGGATGGGCCGGGTTGAGGACGTAATTGTGCGCCTCGGTGGGGAAGAGGGCAGATGGCACCTGCAGGGCGGGCGAGCGCTCCAAGTCGAGCCAGTCGGTCCCGAAGTCCTGTGACGCCGCGGTGGGCGGCCGCTGGTCCCAGCCGTCGGGCAGATCTGCGAGAGACGGTGCCCAAGCCGCCTCCTCGTCGAGGTGGGCCGGCACGTAGACCATCTCCCGGAGCCGCTGCACGTCGTTAACGGCCACGATCTTCTCCAGGGTTGCAAGGGCGAGCGATTCCGCCGCGTACACTACGAGCCGACCACGGCGGTGCCAGCGTCCGGCGGCGTAGAGCCCGCCCCGTCCCGAATACGCGTCTTCGGCGTGGTTGCGGTGGGTGACACGAACGATTCGATGAGTGGCCACTGGAAGTAGAAGGAGCGTATCAGAGAAGCGTGGAGGGGGCTCCTCCGAGATGTGCTACAGCACAAATCCGTGCTGCACGCCGAGCAGGAGGTCTCGCACCATTGTGGCCCCCGGAGCGGTCTCGGCCATGTCCAGCGGCGTGTCGTCGTCCAGCGCCCGGTTCGGTTCCTGCATCCACGCCGCGGCATCCTCAAGACTACCAAACGTTTCGGCGGCCAGGGCCAGGAGTCGGGCATAGCGTACGGCCCGCTCCGCTTCGGGCACGCCGAGCTCCTTGTCTTGATTTCGGTGGCGGGAGTACGTGCTCCGGGACCGACCGATGAGGCGTGCCGCCTGCTCGTCGGTGAGGTCCAGAAGCTCCTGGAGGCGCACCACGAGGGCGATGGGAAGTCCCTGACGGATCTCAACGTTCGCGGTGGCATCGTCCCAGTTCGCCACCCAGCGTACCCAGTTGTCCTCTGTCTCCGGCGGGGCGGACTGCTGTGTTGTCGGAGACATGGATCCGTAGAACTGAATTCAACTCGGCGGCGACGTTCAAAAACATAAACTTATTGTGTCATTTGCACACAATGAGGCTGTGCTGGTTCCAAGTCCGTCCCTCCAAAGCCAGAGAGGGAGATAAAAGGGGGCCAGATGTGGATGGCGGCACCTCGTTCGGAGGTCGACGTATTTGCACTCCGGAATCCCTAGCATTGGGGTACGGCCCCCGTCCTGCGGTCTGCCGACCGCCGACTGCTGTCGAGATGCCCTCCAGACGTTCTTCGTGGCACTACCATCCTTCGACCTTTCTCGCCATGACCTTCCTCACCGGCGTCCCCGGCTTCCTCGGGACGCGCCTCCTGCGTCGCCTCGCCGCGGCGGCGCCCGACCGGTCCTTTCTGCTCCTCGTGCAGCCGAAGTTTGAGGGCCGCACGCACACGCTGCTCGCCGACCGGGGCCTGGCCGACCGGGCCACGGTGCTGCCCGGCGACATTACGGAGCCGGATCTCGGCCTCGGGGCGCACTACGACGCGGTGGCCGAGCAGATCACGCGGGCGGTGCACCTCGCCGCCGTGTACGACCTCACCATTCCCCGGGAGGTCGGGTGGCAGGTCAACGTGGAGGGCACGCGGCACGTGCTCGACCTGCTCGCGCAGTGCCCGAGCCTGGAGCGCTTCGGGTACGTCAGCTCCGCCTACGTGTCGGGCGAGCGGACGGGCACAATCCACGAGGACGAGCTGGTCCACGAGGCCGGGTTCAAGAATTTCTATGAGGAGACGAAGTACCACGCCGAGGTGCTGGTGCAGGACCGCATGGACGAGATCCCGACCCTCGTCTTTCGCCCAAGCATCGTGGTGGGCGACTCCGAGACGGGCGCGACGGACAAGTTCGACGGGGTGTACTTCGTGCTGAACGCGCTGCGCAGCCTGCCGCGGTACACGCCCATGACCCGCATAGGCTCGGGGACCGAGCCGGTGAACCTGGTGCCGGTCGACTTCGTGGTCGACGCGATGGGGCACCTTTTGGGGACGGAAGGGCACGCCGGCACGGTCTTTCACCTCACCGACCCGCGGCCGCTCACGGCGCAGGCCATCATGGAGCTACTCGCCGACCTGTTGGACAAACGGGTGGCGTACGTGCCGGTGCCCCCCGGTCTGGCCCGGGCAATGATGAAGACCGGCGTGGGGCGGGCGCTTGGCCTTGCGCCGGAGCTCATCGATTACTTCGACCATCCGTCCCACTACGACGCGTCGAACACGCGGGCGGCCCTCGACGGAACGGGGATCGACTGTCCCTTTCTCCCGGACTACGCCCCGGCGATGGTGGCGTACGCCCGGCGCCACGACGCCCGCTCGTCGGCGATGTACTGAGGGGCCCCGGCCGCCGCGGGGCGGACGGTTTTGCTTTTCAGCGTTCCTTGTTACGTTCCACGAACGCATCGCCCTCCCCGCATTGGCACATCCGAGAACGCATGTCCGACGACGCCGCCTCTCCGTCTTCGTCCCGTCGCACCTTTCTGAAGCAGGCGGCCCTCGCCGGCGCGGGGGCGGCCGCCCTGCCCCAGGCCGCCTCGGGAGAACCGCCGTCGTTCGACGCCGGGGCCGACGGCGGGCCGCTGGTGGTGGCGAGCGACAACGGCGCGCCGGCCGCCGAGCGGGCCCTGGCCGTGATGGCCGACGCGGGGGAGGCGCTGGACGCCGTGATTCAGGGCGTCAACATCGTCGAGCGCGACCCCGACGACATTACGGTGGGGTACGGCGGCATCCCGAACGCCGAGGGGACCGTGCAGCTGGAGGCGGGCGTGGTGGAGGGCAAGACGCACCGGGCCGGGGCGGTGGCGGTGCTCGAAGACATTCCGGTGCCCTCCCAGGTGGCGCGCCTGGTCATGGAGCGGACCGACCACGTCCGTCTGGTGGGAACAGGCGCGAAAGAGTTTGCCAAGATGCACGGGTTCGAGACGCAGGACCTCCTCACCGAGCAGGCCCGCAGGATCTGGGTGGAGTGGAAGGAGAACCTGTCGCAGGAGGACAACTACCTGCCGCCCGATAGCCTGAAGGACCCGGCGCTCGGAGAAAAAGTACGCGAGGTGCAGCGCCATTACGGCACCATCCACTGCTCGGCGCTCGCCCCCAACGGCAACATCGGCGCCGTCACGACCACCAGCGGCCTGTTCTACAAGATTCCGGGCCGGGTGGCAGACACGTCGGTGGTGGGGGCGGGCCTCTACGCCGACAACGACGTGGGCGCGGCCGGCTCCACGGGCCGCGGGGAGGCCAATCTTAAAAACCTGTCGAGCTACCTCATCGTGGAGCGGATGCGGGACGGCGACACGCCCGAGGAGGCGTGTCTGTTTGCCTGTCGTCGCATCGCGGAGAATACCCAGGTGCCCCGGCTCCTCAACGCCCAGGACGAACCGAACTTTGGCGTCCGGTTCTACGCGCTCCGGAAGGACGGGGCGTTCGGCGGGGCGCAGATGCGGGGGGCCGGCCAGATGATCGTCGGGGACGCCGACGGGGTCCGCCGGGTCGAGATCCCGGGGCTCTTCGATGACGAATAGCGGCTTACCAGTTCGAGGTTGCCGTGCTAAAGATGTCGTCGGCCACGTTTTCGAGCGCGCTTTGGGCGGCCTGCCGCTCCCCATCGAGGCCCGCCTCGACGGGGTTGTAGTTGGCGGCGCCGCTGAACGTCTGATTCAGGAGGTCCTCGCCCTTTGTCTGGTCGACGTAGCGCACCTGCACCCGGATGGTGACCTGGTTCGTCGTGGCGCGCTCGTCGCCGCTGACGCCGGTGGGCTCGTTCGTGTAGCGCTGGATGCGGGCCCGGAGCAGGGCGTCTGCGCCCGCATCGTCGGTCGTCAGGGAGAGGCGCGTGCGGTCGACGAAGCGGTCGGTGAGGAGGTCCGTCAGGTCGGCGCCAAGCCGGTTGACGGGGCTGGAGGTGTTGTTCTGGGCGATCGGCACCGAGATGGTTTCGAGGTTGGACGGGATGCTGGCCCCGCTGAAGCTGTAGACCGTGCAGCCGGGGAGACTTGCGGCAAAGGCCACCAATAGTCCCGCCACGATCCAGCTTCGAAGACGATTGCTGGTGCGTGGGGTAAGGGGGAAGGGGGGAGGGTTCGTCGGCATTTCTGCGCGTCTGTCGATCGATGTTGGTGGACCCCGAAGTGTTTCGCTCAACCCGCAACGCCCAACCGGCGAGCGGAGCGAGCCGAACACGCTACAGGTCTTCGTCGATGTCTTTGAGCTTGCGGTAGAGGGTGCGTTCGCTGATGCCGAGGGCCTCGGCCGTTTTGCGGCGGTTGCCGTCAAACCGCTTCAAGGCGCGGCTGATGAGCTGCTTCTCAGACTCCTCAAGCGTGGGCAGTTCGCCGCTCCCCCCCGAGTCCGTTTCGGTCGGGCCCGCCTCGATTTCCGCTTCGGCCTCCGCGGAGGGCGGCGACTCCGGCTCGGGCGCCGAGGGGCGATCGGGGCGGGGCCTCGTGGGCCGGGCCGGGCCGCTCTCCTCCACCTCGTAGATCACGTCCCGCATCATGGAGTCGACCTCGCCCCCGCTCCCCTGCTCGCGCTCGCGATGGGGAGGAGAGGCCGTCGGCCCGTCCTCACTGTTCACGACCACGAAGTCGTCGTAGTCGCTCGGAAAGTCCCCGCGCTCGGCCACCTCGCGCGGCACCACGACGCCCACGTTCGACATCAGGGAGTCGATCCGCTCCTTCAGGTTGCGCATGTCCATGCGCATCTCCAGGATGGCGCGGTACAGCAACTCGCGCTGGCGGAGGTCGTCCTCGGTGCCGGCGCCCGCGTCCGGGTCCTGCGGCTCCGGCTCCACCCGCATCAGGTCCGTCGAGGCCGCCGCCTGCCCGAGGTCACGGAGGAGGGGGCGCAGGTCGTCGGCCGACACCTCGTCGGTGCGCATCAGCACCGCGACCTGCTCGGCGATGTTGCGGAGCTCGCGCACGTTGCCCGGCCAGCGGTACGACTCGAGAAGCTCCTCCGCGTCCGCCGTGAGCTGCTTCCGCGACGAGCTGTACTCCTGGGAGAACTCGTGGAGGAACGTGTCAAAGATGGGCAGGATGTCGTCCGGCCGCTCCCGCAGCGGCGGAATGTCGATGAGGACCGTGCTCAGGCGGTAGTACAGGTCCTTCCGGAAGTTGCCCTTCTGCACCTCCTCGGCGAGGTCCTTGTTCGTCGCCGCCACGATGCGGACGTCGACCTGCTGCTGCTGCGACGCCCCGACGCGGGTGAAGCGGCCCGTCTCGAGCACGCGAAGGAGGCGCACCTGCGCGTTTTTCGGCATCTCGCCGATCTCGTCGAGGAAGATGGTGCCGTCGTCGGCCTCCTCGAAGTAGCCGACGCGCTCCTCGACGGCCCCGGTGTAGGCCCCCTTCTCGGCGCCGAACAGCTCGCTTTCGATGAGGCCCTCGGGAATGGCCCCGCAGTTGACCACCACCATCTGCTCGTGGCGGCGCATCGAGAGCTCGTGCAGCACCTGAGAGATGAGCTCCTTGCCGACGCCGCTCTCGCCCTGCAGCAGCACGGTAATGTCCGTGTCGGCCACCTGCCGGGCCTGGTCGATCACGTTCTTGATGACATCGGACTCGCCGACGATGCCGAAGCGTTCCTGAATGGAGGTGCGGTCCATGGGGGGCGGGGGGTCCAGCGCGAAACAGCGATGCGGGGCGGCCGGCAGGTCGCGTAACACCCGTCCTGCCACTTTGTCATAAAAGGCGTATATCACACCCGCAAAGGCCGGAAAGGATCCCGGGTCCGGCCCACGACCGGTTGAAGATGCCGTGACGTGAGGGGCACGTCCTGTTCAGTTCAGAAGAGGGGCGAGGCTACCGGTCGAGCACAACCCGGAGGCCCGTCACGCGGCGGGGGGGCGTCGGGGCGGTTTCGGCCTTCGGGTCCTTTAGGGTGAGTGCCGAGGCGTTTTGGGCCTCAATGCCGTCGGCGGTGCGGGCCCACTCGGCCACGTTGCCGTCTACGTCGTAGATGAGAGGCCCGCCCCCGTTCGGGCCGTGGCCGGCCGGGCGGCTGCCCACCGGCATCAGGAGCGCCTCGGTGGGGTGCTGCGCCAGGCGGGCCCGCAAGCGGCGATACTCGTCCGGGGTGGGCGTGAAGCCGGCCCAGTACGCAGGCGTATTCTCGGACGGCCCCGCGCGGGCCGCCTTGAGGGCCGCCAACTCGGCCGCGGTGGGCAGGCGGTAGTCGCGGCCGGTCTGTTCGCTCAGCCAGTCGACGTAGGCCTGGGCCCGGTCCGCGGCGAGGCCGTGGGCCGGATACTCGGCGGTGCCGGATGGCACCTCGAAGTCCGCGTCGTACGCCCGGAACTGCGCCCGCGTCACCTCAAAGCGGCCGACGGTGAGGGTGTCGCCGAGCGTCACCGTTTCGGGGACGAGGGTGCCGTTGGCGCGCACGCCATAGTGGCCGTCGGTCCGGGCGGGCGCCTCGGCGGTTTCGAGGAGCGAGAGCGGCGCGTCGTCGGCCAGCAGCCGCTCCGACACGCGCTCCTGCATCGAGGTCTCGCCGAAGAGGTACGTGTCGATCCACTTCAGGTCCTCCGCCACCTTGCGCCGCTGGTGCGAGAGCTGCCGCAGCCCGTGCGGCTCGCCGGGGTAGCTGAGGAAGCGGACCGGCGCGTTGCCGATCTGCTGGAGGGCACGGTAGTACTCCCAGCCCTGCTCGTAGGGCACGGCCCGGTCCTCGGTGCCGTGGTGGATGAGGGTGGGCGTCTGCACCTTCGGCATCTCGAAGAGTGGGCTCTTCTCGATGTAGTGCTCGGTATACGTCCAGGGGGCGCCCTTGAAGTAGGACCGGTCGAAGCGCACGCCGAAGGCACAGTTGCCGTAGTCGGAGGTCCAGTTGACGTCGCCCGCGCCGGGCGCGGCCACCTGAAAGAGCTCGGGATGCTCGATCGTGAGCTGCGTGGTGAGGATGGCGCCGTTCGACCAGCCCATCACGCCGAGCGAGTCCTTGTCCACCACGCCCGCGGCCGCCAGGCTGTCGATGCCGCTCACGATGTCGGGCACCTCCAGTTCGTAGTATTTGCCTTTAATCGACTCCACGAAGTCGAGCCCGTGGTGGCCGGAGCCGTGGTAGTTGGGGCGGAAGACGAACGCGTCGCGCTGGGCGAGGAGCGGGGCGTAGACGGTCCACCCGAGCGACCACGCGTCCAGGTCCACCCCGCTGGGCCCGCCGTGGAGGACGGTCATCATGGGGTAGGCCCGGTCCGGGTCGTAGTCGAGCGGGTAGTGCAGGATGCCGTTGACCGTTTCGCCGTTGGCGCCCGTCCACCGGACGACCTCGGCCCGCGGAATCGGCAGGTCATCGAGATTCTCGTTGAGGGTCGTGAGCGTCTCGTCGCGCTGGAGGGCGCCCTCGCGGTAGGTGCCCACGCGGTACGACGGCGGCGTGTCGGCGGTCGAGTGGCTGAAGACAACCGTCTCGCCGTCCGGGCCCGCCGTGAACGCAGAGGCGTGTTCGAGGCGCTCGTCGGCGACCTCCGCCGGCGCCCACCCGTCGCTTGTCTTCCGGTAGAAGCGGGGCTCGAAGGTCGGGCCGTCGGCCAGCTGGACGTGTAACCCGCCGTCCACCACCGTATACCCGCCGTAGCCGACGCCCTTATCCCCCCATTCCAGGGGAACTTCCTGATAGTCGCGGGCGGCGAGGTCGTAGTGGTAGAGCTTCGTGATGCCGGCGCCCTCGTGCTCGGGGTCGGAGGAATACGAGTCGGTGGCGTAGAAGCCGGCGCCGTCGGCGGTCCACTGGAAATTGGAGGGGTCGACGTACTGCTCGTCGAAGATCTCGGTGGTCGCGCCCGTGTTGAGATTGAGGAGAAACTGGTGCGGCTGGTTGCGCGCGTCGGCGGTGATCGGCGAGTCGGAGAGGCTGTACACGACGCGCGAGCCGTTCGGCGACGGGGCAAACTCTCCGATTTGGTGGTCATTGTTCGTCACGCGCGTCACCTCGCCCGTCCCCACGTGGACGGTGAAGAGGCGCACCGGCCGGAAGAGCGTCGTGTCCTCGATGACGTCGGCGTCGTCCTCCGTTTGTTCGAGGTGCTGCTCGTAGCGGGTGTTCTGCTCGCGGGCCGTGAAGAGGAGGCGGTCGTCGTCGAGCCACCGGGCGCCCTGTACGCCGTGCTCCACCGACGTGATGACCTCGGGGGCCCCGCCCCGTGGGTCGAGCCGCCAGATCTGCGTGCCACTGCTTTCCGCCGCGTCCTCTTGCTCACGGGACGACAGGAATGCGATGTGTTCCCCGTCCGGGCTCCAGCGCGGGGCGCGGTTGTCGCCGGTGCGGGTGAGCTGGAGGGTCGCGGTCGAGTCGCCGTGCGGGTCGTCCCGGTAGGTGAGGTAGACGTCCGACGTCGTCTCGTCGGCCTCGGGGTCGGGCGTCTCTTTGACCCACAGCACGCGGTTCCCGTCCGGGCCGATGTCCACGTCGGTCAGCGAGCGCTGAGTCAGCACGTGGTCGATGGTCCACGGGCCGTCCGTGGACTGGCCGTGGGCGGGGGCACCCAGGAGGATCGTGAGGAGGGCGAGGGCGCAGGTGCGCATAGTGGGGAGGGGTAAGACGGGGGAAAGAAGAAGCGTCCGCTTCCCTGGGTCGTGATCAACGCGCCGAGTTTCAACCCGGCGGCGGGGCACGCATCAGTAGCCGGTGTTCTCGTTCGGCCCCCCGAGGTAGATGGCGTTCGTGAGCAGATCGATGGGGCCGTCGGCCCAGACGCGGAAGAGGGGGTCTTCGGACAGGCGAACGATGCGTCCGCGTCCGAGGCGGTCGACCGTCGCGTAGGGCCGCTCGGCGTAGACGTGGTCGGTGAGGGCGGGCCAGGCGAAGCCGCTCACCGCAAGGTCGTCCGAAGCATACGTGACCGGATTCGCACCGTGCACCGACGCCCCCAGCGGCGTCCGCTGTGTGAGGAGCGGCAGCTCCGCGCCGAGGCCGTAGGTGAGCCAGTGCGTCGTGTCGGCCCGGGCCCGCAGGAACGTCCCCGGCACCGGCTGCTCGGGAACGGTGGCGGATGGGCTCGGCTCCAGGGGCAATGCCGGCTCCGTGGTCAGCGCCTCGTCGATTGCTGTACGCACCGACGTCAGAGACCTCTCCGTCCCCGTCGTGTCGGTGTAGGCGACGCCAAGTTGTCCGAGGAGACGCGCCCCACCGGCGTACCCGACCACCGTGCCGCCCCGCTCCACCCAGCGCTGAATCGCCTCCATCGCGGCGTCCGGGAGGGTGCCGTAGTCGCCGTTCGGCAGCACGAGCACGTCCTGCCCCCTCAGGTCGTTTGCCGAGAGGGTGCGCGCCTTCAGGGCCGTGAAGGGCTGCCCGAGGCGCTCCTGGAAGACGTACCAGAAGGCGCCGTAGGACGTGGTCGAGACGCCGTCTCCGGCGAGTACCGCGAGGTCGGGCGGCGTGAGGCTCCGCGTCGTTTCCGACCCGGTGCCGGTGGGGCCGCGCTTGGGGAAGGCCGTGTTGGCGGCGTGGACCGGCACGGCGGCCGTCTCGGCGAGGGCGTCGATGCGGTCGTGGAGCGTGTCCGGGTTGCGGCCCACACGGGCGATGTAGCTGCCGCGGGGAAACGAGCGGTCGCCCACCACCATGGGCCGGTCGACGACGGCCACGTTGAAGCCCTCGTCCATCAGGCGGGCGAGCAGGCGCGTCGAGCCCACCGAGCCCGGCGTCCACACGTACGCGCTCCGGGCCCGGCCGTCGGTGCCGCCCGCCACGGTGGGCACGGCCACGTCGTGCCTCCAGCCGCCCGGGGCGGCCTGGGCCGAATCGGGCAGGGAAAGCGAGGTCGTGGGCAGCGGGGCGTCCGACTCCGTCCAGAGCGCCGGCACGTCCCCGGCCAGGGCCAGATTCCAGGCCGTCACGTCGTAAAACGCGTGCGGCTCCCGCTCGTCGGGGGCGACCCGAAGGTTGTGGGCGAGCCGGGCCAGCTCCTGTTGCCGGAAGTCCTCCGGGAGCTCAATGTCGGGGAGCAGCAGCATGCGGGCCACCGTCGCGTTCGGCTGCGTGAAGGGGACGAAGAAAGAGCCCGTCGAGACGGTCTGCCGGACGGCCTCGCCCGCCAGTGCGTCGTAGCCCTGCACCGCGCCCGACTGGGTGACGCGCTCCACCGTTACGCCGTGGCGCAGCAGTGTCGTGGCGAGGCGGGCCGCCCGTCGGGGATCCTCGCCGCTGCGGAGCACCACACCCCGCGGCGGCTCGGCCTCCGCCTCCGCCATCGCGTCCGCGAAGAACCGGTAGTAGTCCCGCAGGCGCGCCTCCCGGTTGCGCGCCGCCGCGTCGATCGTCGACAGCGTCGCGACGAAGTGGTGGGCGATGCCGTCCTCGAAGGTGAGGGTCGTGCCGTCGTCGCGCCGCCAGCGGAGGCCCCTGCCGCCCCCGCCGTCCGTCTCGTAGGTCATGCCCGTGGCCCCGTGCAGGCTGGGGTACGAGTCCCAGTAGCCGGGGTACTGAAGGTCGAACACGTCGCGCGTGTAGTAGCTCCAGCCGTACTCGTCGAACGAGTCCGCGTTGGCCCGCCCAATCGTGTCGATCCAGGTGGTGAGCTGGTCCGGGTAGAGCGGGTTGATCGGGGCTGCGTTTGGGGGAAAGAAGTACTGCGTCGTCTGTCCGTGGAGATCTACGAACACCTGTGGGCGCCAACGCTGCATCGCCGTGCTCACGGCGCGGCTCTCCGTCTGCGTGAGGCCGACCCCGTCGCGATTAAGGTCGATCTGGAAGTGGTTGTTGTTCGTGTTCATGCCCCACGGCGCGTCGTGCTCGTAGGCATTGGGGGCGGCGTCCCCCATTCCGAACGCGTTGTACCACGCCACGAAGCGCTCGTGGCTCTCGGGGTTGTGGGCCACGTTGATGAGAACGAGCGCGTTCTCGCGGATGCGACGGGCCCGCTCCCCCTCGCCCGCCGCCACCTGGTAGGCGAGCTGCAGGGCCGCCTCGAAGGCGGCGGTCTCGTTGCCGTCGTTGGCCGAATTGATCCAGACGGCTACGGGCAGGTCGGTGGCCAGCTCGTTTGCAGTGGCGTCGGACGTCTCCGTCGGCGCCGCGAGTTGCTGGAGTCCCTCCCGCACCTCGTCGAGGCGTCCGATCGTCTCCGCCGAGCCGATGGCGAGCAGGTGCAGGTCGCGTTGCTCCACGCTCCGGCCATAGACGAGATCGCGTACCCGGTCGGGGGCGGCGTCTGTGAGGGCGTCCACGTAGTCTTCCATCCGGCCGTAGGGCGTGTGGAGGGCCCCAATCGGATGGCCGAGCACGTCGTGGGGCGCCGGCACGTCGTCGCGGTACGGACCGAAGGCATGGAAGTCGAACGACGCCCCAGCGCACTGTCCGGCGGCCTGGCGTGCCTCGTGCTCGGAGGCGCAGGGCGCTGGCGTCTGGGCCTGTCCCGGAGTGACGTTCAGGAGGACGACGAAGGCAAGGAGGAAAGAAAGGCATTGAGGCACGACGAGACGGAGCGGCAAAGTGAAAAGAGTCGGAGTGTACGTTCCAGGCGGAGAACGGCAGAACACGGACGGGAGGCGCCGTGATACACCGAACCCGTTCCCCCGCGGCCGGCGGAGAAACGGGGCGGTGCTGGGAAACACATGGAGACGGAGCTACTGGCCTGGCACCATCGGGTTTTCGATCACGAGGCCGCGCTCCTCGGCGAGAACGCGATTCATGTCGTGCAGCATCGTCACCTCGGTGGTGGTGAGGGGACCGCTGTCGCCGTTCTCGTAGATGATCGACGGCTCGTACAGGTCGAGCTCGTTCTGGGGCGGAATCCACGCGGGCACGCTCGCCTCCGTGCCCGGATCGCCGGCGCTGATGGCGGGGTTGGTGTCAATCTCCCGGAGCATCATCGGGAGGCGGATGCCAAGGTCATGCAGCCGGTGCCCCTCCAGCAACAGAATCTCCTGGCGGAGGAGGTACAGGAGCCGGAGAAGGTCTGTGCCCGACGCGGCGTCAACTTGTGCGGCGG
Source organism: Salinibacter ruber DSM 13855 (assembly GCF_000013045.1). Lineage (NCBI taxonomy): Bacteria > Pseudomonadati > Rhodothermota > Rhodothermia > Rhodothermales > Salinibacteraceae > Salinibacter > Salinibacter ruber. Next base: position 3,279,928 of record NC_007677.1, on the reverse strand, counting down.
TGACGTGAGTCCCGGAGACGGTGGGGGTCGTCACCGTTCCCGGGCGGTTGAGCACGAGGTCGTCGACGAGTGGGGTGCCCGGCTCGAAGCGAACCTGAAGGGCCGAGGTGTCCGGGCGGGTGTTGAGGGCGTTGTTGAGCCGCTCGTCGCCGTCCTCAAAGGTCACACGGCCGCGGTCCTCCGCGACGCCGATGGCCGTCTTGAGCTCCGTCCGGGCCCCGGAGGGATCGTCGTCGGCGAGGGCCGCTTCGGCGAGAATCAACCGCATCTCTTCGGCGGACGCGACCGGGATGGGAGAGTTTTCGTTGACGTACTTCGGGTCGAGAAAGTCGAGTCGGGGGAGCGGCTGCATCTCCTGCAGCGACCGCTGCACCAGGTAGTCGTGCGGCGCGTTGTCGAGGTTGTCCGCGTCGTAGGGCTGCTCGATGAGAAACGCATCCCCACCCGCATCGAGGGCGGCCTGCGCGTAGCTCCGGGCCTCTGCCACGTTGCCGAGGGCGCGGTGGGTGCGGGCGAGGGCCGCGTTGAGCCGGACGGCGAGGTCGGCGTCGGATGCCGTGCTCGCCAGGGCCGCCTCGAAGTCGGCCCGGGCATTGTCGAGAAGGGTAGCGGCGGGGACGGCGGCGGTGTCAGCCGCCGTGGGGACGGCCCCAAAGTTTTCGCCCTGGAGGAGGAACGCCATGCCCCGGTAGTAGCGGGCCTCTGCGAGCTGTGCCGCGGTGGCGTTGTCGTCGCCCGGGGCAATCTCTTCGAGCAGAAAGTCGCCCTGGGCCCGGAGCTCCTGGGTGTTCCAGTACAGCCCGTCCTGGTTGGTCGTATTCAGGACGGCAACGTTCGGGGTCAGGTTGTTGGGGAAGTCGAGCGTGTTGCCGCCGAGGCCGGTGCCGTTGACCGAGTAGTTGTCGGCGGCAAGTTCGGTGGTCAAGATGGTCGCGCCGAGGGCCCGGGCAAACTGTGCCCGCAGGCCGTCGAGGAGGGCCGTCGTGGGGCGCTCGGCCTGGGCGAGGTCCTCGTCGGTCGTACGGGGATTGTCGACCTGCGAGGGGTCGAGGGCATCACACCCGACGAGGGCAAGTGCGACGACGATCGTGGCAACGGCGAGAGGGCGATAGCGGTCGGTCATGGTCTGTGGGGGGGGGGCGGCAGGGAGAAGCGGAAGGGGGGAGGGGGAAGGGCGGCGGTGCGTTACAGCGTGATTTCAACGCCGACCTGAATCTGACGAGGGGGCGAGAGCGTGATGCTCTGTGAGCCCCCAAGCGCCACATTGTCGGTGTCGGTCAGGCCCGCCAGCTCGGGGTCCACCAGCTCCTGGCGCGTGAACGCCCACAGATTGCGCCCCGTCACGTAGATGGAGCCCTGGTCGATGCCGGCGACGTCCAGAAGACTTCCCGGCACGTTGTATGAAAGCGTCACCTCCCGGAGCTTGAGGTAGTCGCCGTCCTGGAGGAGGGCCGACCCGGCCTCGGCGGTGGAGAAGTCGACGGGGTTTCCATCGGCGTCGGTGATCGGGTCGCCGTTCTCGTCGAACTTCTGGGGGCGAGGGGCCCGCTCCAGCCCATTGAACGAGGCCCAGTGGCTGCCCCAGTCGAGCACCTCCGACCCGGTGGCCCAGTCGGCCAGGGCAAAGAGCCGGAAGTTCTGGACCGTGAGCGAGGTGGTGAAGGCGCCCGTGTGGACGGGGAACGGCGTCTCTCCCGTGAAGCGAAACTCAGAGGCGTCGAGTTGCCCATCGCCGTTCGAGTCGTACGGGGTGGTGGCGCGCCAGGCCCCGATGGGCTGCCCCTCCTTCACGCGCTGCTGGGCAAACTCGGCACTGCCGCCGATGTTGAAGGGGGCCGCCCCGCCGAGGCTCTCCATTTCGTTCTGGTTCCAGCTCCACGAGCCGCCGACCTGCCAGAAGAGGTTTTCCAGCTGGAGGACGCGCACGTCGGCACTGAGCTCCGTCCCGACGTTGCGGATCTCCCCGACGTTGCGGAACTGGAGGCCGCGTCCCGTGGCGGGCTGCTCGGGCACCTCGAAGAGCGCGTTGGTCGTGCGCGACTGGTAGACGGTAAAGTCGAGCCCGAAGCGCCCGTCGAAGAAGGAACTCTCGAAGCCCCCCTCGAGGGTGGAGGTCTTCTCCGGGCCCAGGTTCGCGTTCCCGGGGTTGTCGAAGCGGGGGGCGCTGGCGCCGCGGAACGAGGTGGCCTGGAACGTCACGTCCCTCGTGAAGGGATCGGGGAATTTCCCGGTCTGGCCCCACGCGGCCCGCAGTTTTAGCTGCGAGAGGACGTTCTCCAGGGAGCCCTGCCAAAACGGCTCGTCGGTGAGGATGTAGGACAGCTCGGCGCTCGGGTACACCTGAACGCCCACGTCCTCCCCGAACGCGCTATTTCCGTCGAGGCGGAGCCCGGTGCTCAGGAAGAGCCGGTTTTCATAGCCGAGCTGTTCCTTGAAGAAGACCCCTCCGTTGAACACCTGCTCACGGAGCTCGTCGGCGACGACGCTGCCCGCCTCCCCCACGTCCTCGGTGCCGGGCAGGGCGAAGGTTTCGGCCTCGGCCCACACCTGGCTCTCCTCGTCCCGGAAGCCCTGGGCCCCGAACGTGAAGGTGGAAGTAACGGGCCCCTCGCGGGGGTAGCTGATAGTGCCCCGGTACTCAAGCGTGATCGACTTGAAGTCCCGGTTGAAGCGCGTCAGGCTCCCATTTGTGTTGCCGGTGAGGGGGTCAGCCTCCCTCGGAAACAGGGCCCGCTGCTCGTTCGTCCGGCCATCGATGCCAACCGTTAGGCTTGAATTGAACAACTCGTTGGGCCGGTACGCCGCCCGGGCCGAGAGCCGGTACCGGTCCACGCCCTCTTTGATCTGGGGCAGCGTTGCCATGTCGAGCGCGTCCCGGAGATTGTTCGTGCCGGTGAAGAACTTGGCGTCGCCCACCTCCAGCATCGTGAGCGGGTCCGCAATCGCGGTCCCGTTCGAGAGGCGGGTGAAGTTCGAGCGCGTGTAGGAGCCGTTGAACTGGACGCTGAGCTCCTCCGCGACGTCGGCCGACACGTTGCCGCGAAGGGCATACAGCGTGTTGCTATTGTTGGGCTGTACGCCGCTTCCATCCTGCAGACGCCCGCTCAGGTTGTAGGTAATCGCCTCCGACCCGCCGGAGACCCCGACGTAGTAGTCCTGGCTGTAGCCCCGCCGCAAGAACTCATTTTCAATGTAGTTCGTGCGGCCAAAGTCAGGGCTGTCCTCGTCCTCGCGCGTCTCGGGAAAGGAGAACCCCGTGTCCTTAAAAAACCGACTCACGGGAAAGTCGACGCCCTGCCGGGTCCGGAACGTCACCTCCGTTTCCCCCGCCTCCCCGTCCGCCGTGAAGACCTGGATCACCCCGTTGGCCGCGTCGGAGCCGTAAAGTGTGCTCGCGGCCCCTCCTTTCGTGATCTCGATGCGCTCGATGTCGTTCGTCAAAATCTCGCTCAGGGCGGAAGTGGTCTCCCCGCCGAACGAAAAGCTGGTGCTCGACGAGTTGTCGACGCGGATGCCGTCGACGTAGATGACCGGGGTCTGATTGGCGAACACGCTCGTGATGCCCCGAAAGTTAATGAGGGCCCCCTGTCCGGGCTGGGCCGACTGCGATCGAATCGTGGAGCCGGGCACGCGGCCCTGCAGAAGCTTGTCGATCGAGGTGGTCGGGGTTTCCTGGATGTCCTCGGCGCTGATGGTCGACACGTTCGTGCCGAGGGCCCGTCGGGACACCTCACTCCCCTGCCCGGTGACGACCACCTCGTCCAGGTTCAACGACGCGGCGGTCATAACGAAGTCCTGGACGACATTCTCGCCGGCCTCGACCGTCACGGTTGCCCGCTGGGTCTCGTAGCCGACCAGGGACGCCTGGATGGTGTACTGCCCTGGCTCCAGGGCCGAAATTGTGTAGCTGCCATCGGGGCCGGTGGCCGCGCCCCGCTGGACGGCCTGAATGGCCACGTTGACCCCTGGCAGCGGACGGTCATTGGCGTCGGTTACCGTCCCGGCAACCGAGCCCGTGGATTGGGCGTGGCCAACGAGCGGCGCGAACAGGAGAAGACCGACGAAAAGGAGGTAGCGACGCAATAACATGGACGGAGAAAGAGCAATGGCGGAGAGCAAGTCCGGATTCTTGAGAATACCGCGAGGGCATCGGGCACGCAGGCCCGCCCTGCGGCTTTCACACCGGATCCTATACGCTGTTTGCGAGTCCTAAAACGAAACAAGCCATGCGGCGAGACTCTCGATGCGCACGTCCCGGGGAAAACATCGACAGGCGACTGGTGAGGAAACCCCGAGCTCCTCGACAGTCCTGACCGGTGAAAATCAGGGAAAGATGAACCTGCATTCAAATACGCCTCCTACGTTAGCACGGCGAGAAGGACATGTCAAAAAAGTGTTTTCGAAAAAGCGTTTCCACTTCAGTAGATTAATAGAAAGGTCACATTTGGGCAGCACTGGTCGCTCCGGAATCTGGGAGAGCCATTCTCCCGGCTGTGCACCGAAGGGGATGTTCAGAGATGGAATTATTCGTCCCCTGGAAGATGAACGTTCGTGGGGAGGTGGAACAGACGCGGAGTCGAGATGGGCCCCTACGGAATGTCCCGCGGCGCTCCAGAGGACTGTCTGTCGAGGCAGTCGTCGCCCGCGTAGGGGAGGGCTCCACGGGCGAGGCGTCCCCGTTTGGGGCGGCGGCCCGGGCGACGCGGCGCCGAAACGACCGTCGTGCCGTCGAGCCGTTCCACCCGCACCCGCCGGACGCCCACGCAGGGGCGACGCGCCTCGTTGGGGAGCCGAAGGTCGTAGGCGGCCAGCTCCCGGGGCGCCAGCGGACCGACCACCCGCACGGTCCGTCGACGGACGTTCTGGGCGGTCGAGTCGGGGCCCCGGTCGTAGCGCACCAGGCCCAGGTCCACGGACGTGATGGTGCGACGCGACGGGTTGGCGAGGAGCACGGACACGATCGGAGGGCCGTCCCGGCCGGGGAACAGGGCCAGCTGGGGCAGGGCGAGGGCGCGCCCCTGGCCCCGAGGGAGGCGGGCCCGCCACGATGGACGAACGCCGGTCCCCGCGGACGAGCGCCGGACGATGCCCGAGACAGGGGACAGGGCCGACCGGGACACCCATCCCGTTCCGGACGCCGCCTGCACGCGCAGCCGCTCGCCCCGCACCGCCTCCACGACCAGGGACGTATCGGCGGGCAGGGCGGCGGTCAGCTCCACCGCGTCGGCGGACGCCCAGAGGGCGGTCGGCATCGACGTGCGGACCGTGTCGCCCGGGCTCGGGGCGGCGGGCGCCGTCTGCCCGTGCCCCGGCGGCGCGAGGAGCAGGCCGAGGGCGCAGAGGAGCGCGAGTCGAACGCGCCGCGAAGGCGTCGTCATGGAGGGCGGGGCGATTGGGGCGACAGAATGCGGCGGGGGGCTGGCTGGTGTACGCCGGACGCGGGCCCTCGTTTTGGCGCCGGGGGGGATGAGGCCACCGCAGCGCGGCGACGGCAGGATCTGCCGTGACGGGTCGGAAAATTGTGCCCGAGCAGAGGCGGGCCCCGTCTCGCCGCTGGGGCGCGTCCCGCCCGTGGAACCTGGTAGGCTCTTTGAAAGGCCTTTGGGGCCCGACCGACCATCCCGTTCATCGTCCCCCCGGCCCGCCATGCTTCCCCGGTTCCAGAACGCCGCCGCCGCCATGAGCGAGATGCGACTCCAGCAGGAGCAGGTGGCGAACAACCTCGCCAACGCCAGCACCACCGGCTACAAGAAGGACCGCGTCTTCACCGAGGCCCTCAACGAGCGCCTCACGAAGGACGGGTCGCCGATCAGCGACCGGCGCCTGGAGCAGGCCAACGACCTGTCGGGCGGCAGCCTCAAGGAGACCGGCAATCCGCTCGACGTGGCGCTGGGGGACGAGGGCTTCTTCGTCACCCAACCCCGCGGGGGCGGGGCCGAACGCTACACCCGGGCCGGCCACTTCGTCGTGGGCAGTCAGGGGACGCTCCGCACGCCCGAGGGGCGCGAGGTGATGGGGGAGGGCGGGCCGATCCAGCTCCCGGTGGAGCAGGGGGGCGACATCAGCATCTCCAAGAGCGGGCGCATCACCGCGGGGCAGCAGCAGGTCGGGGCCCTTCGCGTCGCGACGTTCGAGAACCCCGAGCAGCTGGAGCGGACGAGCGGGGCGTCCTTCGCGGCGGGCGACGCCCAGCCCCAGGCGGCCGAAAACCCGGTCGTGCTGCAGGGCAAGGTGGAAACCAGCAACGTGGACCCGGTGACCGAGCTGACCAACATGATTGAGATCCAGCGCCAGTTTGAGGCCCAGCAGAAAACCATCCAGACGACCGACGGGGTGCTGGGGCGCGCGACCCAGTCGCTCGGCGGCATGTAGACCCGGCACTCTCTCTCGCATCATCGATTCTCGACGCCTATGCCCCCTCGCTCTCTCCAGACGGCTGCGCTGGGAATGCAGGCCCAGCAGACCAGCATCGACAACATTGCCAACAACCTCTCCAACGCCAACACGACCGGCTACAAGCGGTCCCGTGTGGTCTTTCAGGACCTGCTCTACGAGAACGTGCAGGCCAGCGCGGAGGGCCAGACCGACGGCGCCGAGCCGGCGGAGCTCCAAATCGGAAGCGGCACCACCGCCGTGGCTACGGTCCGCAACTTCTCGCAGGGCAGCTTCTCCAAGACGGGCAACTCGCTGGACCTCGCCATCAACGGCGACGGGTTTTTCCAGGTGCAGCAGCCGGACGGGTCCCTCGCCTACACCCGCGACGGCACATTTACCCTCAGCAGCGAGGGCAACATCGTCACCCAGACCGGCCTGAAGGTGCAGCCGAACATCAACGTGCCGCCCAACGCGGTCGAGATCAGCATCGATCAGGAGGGAACAGTGAAGGCGCGGCTGCAGGGGGAGTCCGAGATGGTGGAGCTGGGGCAGATGGAGCTCGCCCGCTTTCCCAACTCCGCCGGCCTGCGGCCACAGGGGGGCAACCTCTACGAGCAGACGGAGTCGAGCGGGGAGCCCTTCATCGGGACGCCGGGACGCGGGGGGCTCGGCAACGTCCGCCAGGGCTTCCTGGAGAAGGGCAACGTGAAGGTGGTGCAGGAGATGACGAGCCTGATCCAGGCCCAGCGCACCTACGAGTTGAACTCGCGGATGGTGACCACCAGCGACGAAATGATGCAGACCGCCAACAACGTGAAGCGGTAAGTCCCTGCCAGCCCCCCGCTCGCCCGTATGCAGCGCGTTCTCGTCTCCATTTTTCTCGGACTGCTTGCCGCCAGTGGGCCGCAGGTCCTGCGGGCGCAGGAGGGCGGGGCCGAGGCGGCGGTGCGGCGCGCCGCGGAGCAGAAAATTGCGGCACGTCGCCCGGAGAGCGCCGGTCACCTGGAGGTGCGGGTGCGCCGTGTGCGGGGGGCGATCGACAGCACGGCCCGGCTCCGGCTGGAGCTCCCCGATCGGGGGGCCATGACGGGCGGCCTCACCCGGGCCCGCGTCCGGGCGCAGGCCCCGACGGGCGACTGGGAAGACGCCGGCTGGGCAACGCTCCGAGTGACCCGGTACGACTCGGTACTGACGACACGGAGCCGCATCAAGCAGGGGGCTCCGGTGAAGCCCGAGGACGTGGAGCGAACCTGGATGCGCGTAAGCGACCTCCACGGCGAGCCCCTGCGGGCGTCGGCGTTTCGGGCGCAACGGAAGAAGGGGGCGCTCGTCGCCGACCGGTATCTGCGCCCGGAGCGCGTCCTGCGGGCCCGGGACGTGCGCCCGCCTTACGCGGTGGACCCCGGCACCGACACCGATATGTACTACCGGCGCGGCCGGGTTCGCTTCCGGCTCTCCTGCACGGTGCGGGAGACCGGCTTCGTCGAGGACGTGGTCCGGGTGTACTGCCCCGGCACGCGCAAGACCTACCAGGCCCGCGTCCGGACGGCGGAGGCGGTGACGTGGGTCAAAACACTGTAGCAGCGACGTTTTCCCTTGCATTCTTGCTCATCGTACCGATTAGCCCCATGATTCGATTTCGTTGTGCCTCAAGTGCGCTTCTCGTCACGTTAGCGCTTGCCCTCGGCCTGGCGGGCGCGCCCCCGGCGCACGGGCAAGAGTCCTCCACGAGCGTACGGGCGGCGGAGCAGTCGCTGTACGCCGACCCGGTGGCCCGCGAGCCGGGCGATGTGATCACCGTCGTCATCGACGAGCAGACGTCCGGCCAGCGTGAAAGCTCGTACGAGGGCAACTCCTCGTCGAGCCTGAACGGCAGCGGGTCCGGAACCTTCTCCGAAAGCATCAGCGGCAGCTTCTCCGCGGGCACGGAGGTCAGTTCCGAGACGGAGAACAGCAACGAGTCCGTCCAGAGCGAGGTGCTGAACGGGACCTTCACCGCCCGCGTGACGGCCGTTAACAACGCCGGCAACCTGGAGGTGAAGGGGGAGCGGCGCCTGACCATCGACGGGGTGACGCACATCATGGAGGTGTCCGGCGTCGTGCGGCCGACCGACGTGCGCCAGAACAACACCATCCTGTCCACCCAGATCGCCAACGCCAAGATCAAGTACGGGGAGGAGGGCTTCCGCAACCAGGGCATCTTCTCGAAGGGCCTCCTCCTGAAGGTGGGCGGCGTCGTCGCGACCGGCATTGGCATCTTTCTTGGGGTACGATAACCAAGACAAAGCCCCGAACGCCGCCTTTACGCGCCCCGTGCACACATTCGCCACTTTATGAGGACCGTTCGCCTACGACGCATTGTGCTGGGACTGCTGGTGCTCGTCCTGAGCGGAAGCGTGGGCGCGGCCCGTGCCCAGCAGGGCCCCGCCGCCGCGGACTCCGGGGAGGCCTCCACGGCCACCTCGGAGCTGAAGAGCATGGTGACGATCGAGGGCGCCTCCTCCATGCCGCTGACCGGGTACGGCCTCGTGGTGGGCCTCGACCGCACCGGCGACCGCGCCCGGGCCCAGAGCGGGGCGGTCTTCACCGTCCAGAGCATCGCCAACATGCTGCGCGAGTTTGGGGTGAAGGTCGACCAGGAGGTGCTGCAGTCGCGCAACGTGGCGGCGGTGCTGGTGACGGCCACCCTGGATCCGTTCGCCGGCACCGGCAGCGAAATTGACGTGACCGTCTCCTCGATGGGCGATGCCCGCTCCCTCTCCGGGGGCGTGCTCCTGCGAACCCCCCTGCAGGGGCCCGACAAGGCGCTCCGGGCCGTGGCGCAGGGCCCGCTGACCACCGGGGCGGCCCAGGCGTCGAGCCAGGGCACGGAGGTGACGGTCAACAGCCCAAACACGGGCCGCATCCCGAACGGGGCCATCGTCCGGCAGGCCCGCCCCGTCAACCTCACCGGAGACGAGGTGGGCCTCGTCCTGCGTCGGCCCGACTTCACGAACGCAAGCAAGATTGCCGACGCGATCAACGAGGTCTTCCCCGACGCCGCCGAGGCCGCCCACGCGGGCCTCGTCAACGTGGGAATGCCGGAGGCGCTGAACAACACCTCGCAGCTGATGGCGGCCCTGGAGGGGGTGGAGGTCGAGGTGAAAGCGCCCGCCCGCGTCGTCGTCAACGAGCGCACCGGCACCATCGTCGCCGGGGGCAACGTCACGATCAGCGAGGTAATGGTCACCACCGGGGGCATCACGGTCTCCACGCGGGAGGACCGGTTCGTCTCGCAGCCGAACCCGCTGGGGGAAGGGGAGACCCAGCCGGTGGCGGAGGGGGAGGCCGAGGTGCAGCAGGAGGGCGCGCGGTCGGTCGTGCTCCCGCCGAACACGAACGTAAGCGAGCTCGCGTCCGCCCTGAACGACCTCGGCATCACGGCCCGCGACATCATCTCCATCTTCCAGTCCATCGACCGCGCCGGCGCCCTCCAGGCCGAGCTCGTCATTCTGTAGCCGCCCGCCTCGCTCCCTGTCCCACCCCCACGCCGTTCCCCATGTCCTCCGTTGCGTTTGCCAGTTCCGAACAGGCCGCCCGGGCCGTCCGGCGCCGCGCGTCCCCGTCCCCGGGCGGGCTGGGCACGGGCCTGACGGGCGACGACCCCCCCGAGACGCCCAAGGAGGCGGCGGAGCAGTTCGAGAAGGTGCTGGTCCGCCAGTTCGTGGACGTGATGACCGAAGACATGTACTCCTCGTCCCTCGCGGGGGGCGACGGGAAGAACTGGATGAGCAGCCAGCGCGACCGGCAGCGCCGGGTCATGACCGGCATGATCACCGACAAGCTCACGGAGGCCGGCAACCTCCAAATTTCGGAGACGCTCATGCAGAGCTGGGGCACGGACGCGTCCGCGGAGGCCGACGCCCCAGAGGCCAACGCCCCAGAGGCCGACGACGCGGCCCCCGCCCCGGCATCGCCGGAGAACTCCATCCCGGAGTTCGTGGACCCGCTTCCCGCCCCGGCCGACCCCTCAACGCCTACGGATCGCCCCCAGATTGACCATGTCGTTTAAACGCCTCACGCCGGTCACCGATAAATTGGTTGAGACCCTTAGCGAAAAGGCCGATGCGTTCGAGAAGCTGGAGTCTCTGTTCGAGCAGCAGCTGGATGCCCTCCGGAACGGGGAGACCGACGCGCTGGGCCCCCTCGCGACGGAGGCGCAGGACTGCACGGACACGATCGACGACCTGCGCCAGACGTACCAGCGACAGGCCCGCCTCCTCATCCGAATGCTGGAGCTGGAGGAGGACGACCCGTCCCTCGAGACCCTGATCGAGGTGCTGGAGCAACGGGCCCCCTCCGCGGAGGCGAGCACGCGGCTGGCCGAGGCGCGGGCCGCCGTGCTGGAGCGGGCCGAGTCGGCCCAGCGGACCAACGACACGCTTCAGTTTGCGCTGGAATACGCCGCCGGCCTCAACCACGAGCTGCTGGCCGCCGTGCAGCAGGCCGCGGTCGACACCGACCGCCGCACCTACACCGCCGACGGGACGGCCGAGTCCGGGGGCGGCGAGCATTCTCTCGTCAACACTGTTGGATAGACCCTGACCGCGTCCCGTGAGCGTCAACTCGCTGTTCGACATTGGGAGCACGTCGCTGCGCGCCGTCGGCGAGAAGATCGACGCGACCAGCCAAAACATCGCCAACGCCGAGTCGGAGGGCTACCGCCGGCGCCGCGTGAGCCTCAGCTCCCGCAGCGTCGCCGCGACGGGCCTGTACGCCTCGAACGGGGCGCAGGACGTCACGTCGAGTGGCGTGGGGGTCGAACAATTCGAGCGGGTGCGGGACGGCATGCTCGTGGGCGCCCGGAACGAGGCCCGGAGCAGCGAGAGCGCCGCCCGGGAGGAGGGCCGCGTGCTGGGCGTGCTGGAGGGGGCCCTCGCCACCGACACGGACGCGAGCCTGTCCGCCTCGCTTCAGGGCCTTGCCGACGGCTTTAGCAATCTCGCCAACAACCCGGAGAGCCAAGGCGTGCGCGAGTCCGTTCTGGGCCGGGCCCGCCAGCTGACCGACACGTTCGGCCGCCTCGACCAGCGCCTCGGGGAGCTCACGTCCAGCACCACGAAGGCGCTGGCCAGCAACGTGGAGAAGGCCAACGGGCTCCTCGACAAGGTGGCCTCCCTGAACGAGCAGATCGAAAGCGCCCGGGCCGGCGGCTCGCCCGACTACGCCGCGGAGGACCAGCGGGACCAGACCGTCAAGGAATTGTCGAAGCTGCTTCCGGTGGAGGCCCAGGAGAACCGGTCGGACGGCTATACGCTCACCGTCGACGGCATGACGGTGGTGCAGGGCGACGACGCGACGACTCTCTCCACGGAGAACAAGAACGATCCCAGCAAGCCCACGAGGGTCGAGTTCGGAGACACCGGTGTGGCGTTCGATCCTGGCGAGGAGGGCGGTGGTGAAATTGGCGCGCAGGCGCGCCTCCTGAACGACACCCTGACCGGCAAACAGAGCGTGCAGGACAGGCTGGACACCCTCGCCGACAGTGTGGTGGAAAAGGTGAACACGGCCCACCGGAAGGGGGCCGACCAGAACGGCGACACGGGGGAGAACTTCTTCGTCGACAAGTCCAGGACGGCGGGCAACATCGAACTCAACGTCGACGGCCCCAAGGACATTGCGGCCGTGGCGACGCCGGCCCTCGGCACCCCGGAGGGAAACGAAACGGCCGTCACCATCGGCCAGGGCGACTTTGGCGACAGCAGCGGGGCGGGCAACATCGAGGACCGACTCACCGTCGGCCCCGACGGCAGCGCCAGTACGGTCGAGGTGTCGTCGATCTCCCCCGACGGAAACCTCCCTGGGGGGGTGGAGGGGGGCACGTTCGATATTACCGTAGAAGATAATGCCAATACCGGTGAGCTCGACTTCACGATCAATCGCCCCGACGGGTCGACCAGTGCCCAGACCGGTGTCGATGTCAGCTCCGACGGCACCAGGATCACGCTGGAGGACGACGGAAGCGGCAATACGCTGAAGCTCGACGTGGGCACCGCCTTCGCGGACGGCGACGTGGGACCGACAGAAACGAAAGAGTTTTCGGTGACGGTGGACAATTCCCTCCCCGGCAACACCGGCCCGGCCCAGAATATCGCCGACGTCGCGTCGGACCTGACCACGGGCGCGACCGACCTGGCCGCCGGCGTCGGCACGCAGGTGCAGGAGGCCGCCGCCAAGGAGGAGGCGCAGGCCGCCGTGGGGGAGCGCGTTCAGGCCCAGATCGAAGACGTGTCCGGCGTGTCGGTCGACCAGCAGCTGAGCAGCCTGATCGAACAGCAGCAGCAGTTCGCGGCGTCCGCACAGGTGCTCACCACGGCGCGGGAGGTCTCCAGCACGCTGCTCTCCATCGCGCGGTAACGACCATCGGGCGCTCCGTCCACAACCCTGAGACTTCGCCATGGCCAACGTCAGCATCGCCACCAATTCAAGTGTCTACTCCGGCGTGATTTCCGACGAGGTGCCCCGCCTGCAGCGCGACATCAGCCGCCTCCGCGAGCAGATCAGCTCCGGGAAGCGGATCAACCGCCCCTCGGACGACCCCTCCTCGTTCGCCACGGCCGAGCGGATGAAGACGCTCGGCAACCAGCTCGCGCGGCGCGAGGAGTCGATCGCCAGCGCCCGCACGTTCGTCGACCGCACGCAGCAGGAGCTCGACGGCCTGGCCGACCTCTTCACCAAGGCCCGCGAGGACGGCGTCCGGGCCGCCGACGACACCCGGAGCGCAGACGACCGCGCGGCCATCGCCGAAGAACTCCGGTCCATCAAGGGGGAGGTCGTAGACCGGATGAATAGCACGCAGGGCGGGGAGTACATCTTCGCCGGCAATCGCACCGACACGCAGCCGTTCGGGGCGGACGGGAGCGCCAACGACGCCGCCCCCATCAACGGGTCCCTCGACGCCCTCGACGGCGACCGCACCCGGCCGATCGGGAAAAACAAGGACCTGACGATCAACGTCGACGGCAAGGCGCTCGCCCAGTACGACACGGACGGCGGGGACCCGGAGACCATCACCGGCGCCCTCGACAACCTGATCAAGGCCGTGGATCCGGCCGACAATTCCCCCCCGAGCGGGCCGCCGGACCCCGACATCAGCACGGCCCTCGGCGAGGTCGAAGACGCGCTCGACCACGTGATTTCGAAGGGCTCGGAGGCGGGCGCGATTGGGCGGCGCCTCTCCACGGCCCAGGAGCAGGTGGAGGCGGCGTCGCTGGAGGCCAACGAGCGGCGCTCCGACGCCGAAGACACGGACCTCGCCACCGCCATCTCCGAGCTCCAGCAGCGGCAGACCCAGCTGCAGGCGGCCTTCCAGGCTACCTCCTCGTCGCAGCAAACGTCCCTCGTGAACTTCCTCTAGCACGACCCCTGAACCCGAGCCGACCCCGCGGCCCGCCCCTTCCTGCGGCCCGCGCCCCGGCGCCCCAGCCCGATGAGCACCGACCCGTCCCCCCCGTCCGACTCGGCCCTGCGCGACCTCGACCTGCGCGTGCCGCCGTTCCCGCGCACGCTGCCCAGCGTGCTGGAGCTCCTCCACGAACCGGGCTTTACGGACCCGGAGGACCTGACCGAGATCGTGCAGCACGACCCGGCCGCCACCGCGCGGCTGCTCAAACAGATCAACTCCGCCTACTACGGCCTCCGCCGCTCCATCTCGGACGTGGGGCGGGCGATCCGCATGATGGGCACGACCACCGCCGCCGGGTCGGTCGTCAGCCTCGGCATGCTGCGGATGGACGAGCTGGCGGACGGGCCCGTGGAGGCCTGCTTCCACCGGTTTATCCGACACAGCGAGGCGACGGGCTTCCTCGCCAGCAGCCTGCTCGGCCCGCTGTCGCCGGCCGACGACGGCCCGGCCCCGGAGTCGGACGTCACCCAGGGGGAGGGCTTCGCGGAGGGCCTGCTCCACGACTTTGGCAAGCTGGTCCTGTTCTACAACTACCCCGAAAAGGCCGCCGCGCTCTACGAGGAGAAGCGGTTTGCGGAGCACCTACAAGAGACGGACCCCCGCAAGCTGGAGCGGTTCGTCTTCGGGTGCGACCACGGCCAGGCCGGGGCGTACGCGGCCCTGGAGCTGAACTTCCCGCAGACGCTCGTCGACGTGATCCGCCACCACCACCCGCCCCATTCCGAGACGGGCGACGCGCCGCGGCGGGTGCTCCGGGCCGTCCGGGCGGCCAACCTGGCCGCGAAGGCGATGGGGGCGCCCCTCGCCGGCGTGGCGCCCACAGAAGAGCCGATCGACTGGGCGGCGTGCGCCGACCGGCCGGTGTGGCGGCACTGGAACCCCGCCCCCGAGGCCGAGGGCCCGCCCCCGGACCTCATGGACCGGCTGCGGGGGAAGAAGGAGATGGTGATGCTCTTCACCGACTTCTTCGTCGGCGCGTCGGACGCGGAGACGCCGGACCGGCCGTCCGGCGAGCCCCTCGCGGCGTAGGGGGCCGCGCCGAAGAGGGACCGTGGGGAGTGCCGCCCTCGTTGGGGGCCCCCAGACAGAACTACAGGTAGCCGAGGGCCTCCATCACCTCGCCGTGGTCTCGTTCGATCGTACGGGCGACCCCGACCGGCACCTCCTCCTTCCGCCCGTCGGTCTCTCCGGAGCGGAACACCTGTCTGTGGCCGGCCTCCGGAAAGCCGGCCGGCCCGTCGGGTGCGCTACAGATACCCGTAGCCCAGCGCGTTCATCATGTCGCCGTGGTCCTTTTCGATCTTGCGGACGAGCCGGACCGGAAGCTCCCCCTTCCAGCCGTCCGTCTTGCCGGAGCGGAAAAAGTTGTCCTGGTGCTCGGTGGACTCGGGAAACTCGTGCTCGTTTTCTTTCTGTTTGAGCCGGTCGAATCGCGTTTTCTCGACGGCCTTTTCTACCCGTTCGATGGTCAGGTCGGGCGCGTTCAGAAAGTCCAAGATGTCGTAGAACTCCCCGACGGGGTTGGCCTTCATGTCCTCGTACCGCACGGTGTGGACGGGGGTCTCGTCGGCGCTGAGCCACCCCCGGACGTGCTGCGACCAGGTGCCGAGCAGATGGTAAAGGTTCTCCCCGCCCCCAATGGTGAACTTCTCCTCGTTCATCTGCTCGGCGGTCTTCTCCAGGCTGTTTCCCATGTGCGCGGCGAATGAGCAGCAGACCTCCCGCGGGTCGCGGACCGGATTCACGACCCGGTCGGTCCACGCCGGGTTCCAGAGGTTGATGCCGTCCACGTCGCCGTTGAGGTGGTGACTCTTCACCAGAATGGGACGCTGGGTCGTCGTCTCCGACAGCTCGTGTTCGAGCTTGAGCATGGCGGCCGGCCGGAGACGGGCCTGCGCCGAAAAGTTGAGGGCCTTGATGGGGTAGGGGCTGACCGCCTGGAAGTAGTACTTGGTTCCGTCCCCAAACCGGATCACGTTGCTGATGCGGGACTCGTCGTCCTCGTTGAACCGCATGAAGTCTTCGGCGGTGACGTTTTGCAACGAGTACGCGGCGGCGACGAGGCGAATCCAGGTATTTCCGCTCTTTGGGTAACTGGCAACAAACTGCATAGGGCAGATAAGGAATTGGTGGGACGATCGAGGCGGTGGGGCCGGAAGGCCGTGCGGTCCGGGTCCGCTCCTGCTCAGATCCGTGCGGCAGTCGACCGGGGGCTACAGGTATCCGAACTGCTCCATCACATCCCCGTGGTCCTTTTCGATTTTGCGGGCCACGTCGGTGGGGAGCTCGTCCTTCCATCCATCCGTCTCGCCGGAGCGGAAGAACTGGGCCTGGTCCGCCGTGCGCTCGTGGAAGCCGTGCTCCGCCTCCATCGCCTGCATCCGCTCGAAGCGCGTCCGCTCCACGGCGTCCTCGACGCGCTCCTCGGTCAGGTCCGGCACCTCCAGAAAGTCGAGGATGTCGTAGAACTCCGCGACCGGATTCGCCTGCAGGTCCTCGTACCGCACAGTATGGACGGGGAGCTCACCGGCGTTTTGCCAGCTCCGAACGTGCGTCGACCAGGTCGTGAGGAGGCTTTCCACCCGCTCGTTTTCTTCGCCCATTCGCGCCTGGGAGTCGTTCATGAACTCGGCCGTCTCCTCGTAGTCCATGTCCCGGTGGGCGGCGAACGAGCAGCAGATCTCGCGGGGATCGCGAATGGGGTTGACGACGTGCTCGACCCACTGGCCATTCCAAAGGTCAATGTTGTTGACCTCCCCGTGGATGTGGTGGCTCTTGATGAGGGCCGGACGTTGGCTCGTCGTCAGGTTCTTTTCCCGGTTCAGGACGAGCATCGCGGCCGGGCGGAGGCGGACCTCCACCGGAAAGCTGATCTGGGAAAGGGGGAACGGGGAGATGGTCTGGTACTGGTACCGCTCCACGTCGGTGTATTGGAGCGTGGCGGGCAGGTCCGCGGAGGCCGTGGGGTATTTCAGGGCGTTCATTAACTCCTCGTCGGAGAGGGTGTACGCGGCGGCGACGAGGCGGACCCACGTGTTTCCGCTCTTCGGGTAGCTGGCGACAAACTGCATAGCGGGGGATCGTAGGAAATGAGCGAGGGGCACGGACGAAAGGGACCGGAAAGCCTTTCGGTTAGGGCTCCACACCGGCCGGGCGTAGATACAGCGCAAACACCGGACCAGAAGGGGGGCTCCTGCGTCTCTCGCCCACAGGGGCCACAGTGGCTCAGGCCCGGGATTTAAAAAGCCAGGTCTGCGTCCGATAACCGGAGGTGAGCCGATGCGAGACGGCGGAGACCGGCCGTCGTGGCGCACACGCACCGTCCGATAAACCTTCTCTCGCGCAAACAGACTGAGACCCATGAGTAGTTTTTCGCAGATCAACACCAACATTCAGGCCCAGCAGGCCTTCCAGAACCTCTCCGACACCAGTGAGCAGCTGGCCGAGACGCGGGAGCGCCTGACGACCGGCCTCCGCATCAACAGCGCCAGCGACGACGCCGCCGGCTTCGAGATTGCGGAGGGGCTGGAGGCACGCACCGGGTCTCAGCAGCAGGCCCTCCGCAACATTGGGGACGCCAAAAGCGCGCTCAGCGTGGCGGAGGGGGGGCTCGACTCCCAGCTCAACATTTTGCAGTCCGCCCGGGAGAAGGCCGTGCAGGCGGCCAACGGGAGCCTGTCGCAGAACGAGCGGAACGCGATCGCCGGGGAGCTGCAGGAGCAGGTCGGGGAGATCAACGACATTGCCAAGAACACGACCTTCAACGGCGACAAGTTGATTGAGGGGGGCACGTCGGGGGATAGCGGCAACTCGGTCGGACTCACCTTCCAGACCGGGTCGGAGAGCGACCAGACCTTCGACGTCAACATCGAAAACTCCACCGCCGACGATCTCGGCGTCCGGCAGCCGTCTGTTAATGTAAACCAAGCCACGACCAACTCAGGTGGGCAACTCGTGAATGAAGGAGACTTCGCCGAATCGGCCGTGTCAGGGCTTGAGGGATCTGTTACTGTAGCTTCGGGGTCAACGGCCTCCACCTTGGCCAGTGGCCTCGAAGGGGGGGAGTTTGAGGTGCAGGTATCTCAGACTGCGTCAGACAAGATCAAGCTCAGTGCGAACGGTAACTCGGCAACGCTCACCGGTGTCAATGCTGGCAACGGGACATTCAGCGGTGCCGGCACCCTGACACTATCGAAAAGCGGTACTAAGACCATCCAGGCCAAGGCCAGCAACATAACCATCGCCACCGACAGCCTTGAGCAGGGAGGCGATGCGAAGAGCTTCACGGTGGAGGTTCGGGACGAGCTGGACATCGGGACCCGGCTGCAAAACAACGGTGCCGACGAGGCCCGCGAGATCATCAACGACGTGGACAGCGCGATCAACAGCCTGACCTCCCAGCTCAGCGACCTGGGCGCGAGCCAGAACCGGCTTTCGTTTAAGGAGTCGAACCTGGAGACGAGCCAGACGAACCTGCAGGCCGCCCAGAGCCGGATTCAGGATGCGGACTTTGCGAAGGAGCAGACGCAGGCCGCGAAGCTGCAGGTCCAGCAGCAGTCCGGGACCGCGCAGCTGGCCCAGGCCAACGCCGCCGGCCAGAGCGTCCTCTCGCTCCTCCAGTAAACGACCCGCGGTGATTCCCTCCGGACGGTGAAGGATGAATTTGACGTCCGGGGGAAAGCAGTCCTCGCGTCCTTCGATGAGACAACCAGCCTAGACCCATGAGTAGTTTTTCGCAGATCAACACCAACATTCAGGCCCAGCAGGCCTTCCAGAACCTCTCCGACACCAGTGAGCAGCTGGCCGAGACGCGGGAGCGCCTGACGACCGGCCTCCGCATCAACAGCGCCAGCGACGACGCCGCCGGCTTCGAGATTGCGGAGGGGCTGGAGGCGCGCACCGGGTCTCAGCAGCAGGCCCTCCGCAACATCGGGGACGCCAAAAGTGCGCTCAGCGTGGCGGAGGGGGGGCTCGACTCCCAGCTCAACATCTTGCAGTCCGCCCGGGAGAAGGCCGTGCAGGCGGCCAACGGGAGCCTGTCGCAGAACGAGCGGAACGCGATTGCGGGGGAGCTGCAGGAGCAGGTCGGGGAGATCAACGACATTGCCAAGAACACGACCTTCAACGGCGACAAGTTGATTGAGGGGGGCACGTCGGGGGACAGCGGCAACTCGGTCGGGCTCACCTTCCAGACCGGGTCGGAGAGCGACCAGACCTTCGACGTCAACATCGAAAACTCCACCGCCGAAGATCTTGGGGTTCAGTCGAACCTCGACGTGACGACGACGGACGGGCAAGACGTGAGTGCGGGGGACTTTACTCGATCCCAGGCAGTTACGGCAGCCTCCGGAAACATTTCCCCGTCGGCCTCTGGGACTAACCTTGCGGGAACGCTCGAAGGTGGGACCTTCGACGTTACGGTGGAGCGAAGTGGTACGTCTCTCACGCTCAAAGCCAATGGGAGTACGGTCTCCGCTGCAGGGACTAACGGTGGTGGTAACGGTACATTCACGGGAAGCACCTCGGTGACACTCTCATCGGACACGAGTGGAAACAAGATCGCACTCAACGTTACGGAATTGAGCGTGCGGAAGGGTGACATCACCGACGGTGGATCGAAAGACTTTTCCGTACAGGTCCGAGACAGCGAGAACATTGGGAGTCGGTTGCAAGGAGGCAGCTCCGACGAAGCCCGCGAAATTATCAACGACGTGGACAGCGCGATCAACAGCCTGACCTCCCAGCTCAGCGACCTGGGCGCGAGCCAGAACCGGCTTTCGTTCAAGGAGTCGAACCTGGAGACGAGCCAGACGAACCTGCAGGCCGCCCAGAGCCGGATTCAGGACGCGGACTTTGCGAAGGAGCAGACGCAGGCCGCGAAGCTGCAGGTGCAGCAGCAGTCCGGGACCGCGCAGCTGGCCCAGGCCAACGCCGCCGGCCAGAGCGTCCTCTCGCTCCTCCAGTAATCCTTTCGTCAGTACTCAGCCGAGCGGCGACGCGTCGAGCGGACGTTCGCTTGACGACGTTCTCGCCGTAGTCTTAAAATCAACACCAATGCCCACAGCCTCCGGCCCAACGCCGGAGGCTGTGCTTTTTTATTTGTTGTGGGCTGTCGTATTGGGTCCCCCCGTTCGATTCCGTGAGGCTCCAGACGGTCTGGCGTGTCGCCCTCCCGGACCGGCTCGTCCGGACCCCCTGGGCTCGTCTCCCGCGGGCCTCTGTTCGCGGGGCGTTTAAAGTCCCCCGCTTACGTCCGATAACAAAAGACGAGCCGGACTCACACGGCGTGCCCATTCGCCCTGCACTCACATAGCCCCCCGGTCTCCGCCATGCGTGTCTTTTCGGCGTCGCCCCGTCCCGCCTCCCCGACGACGTTTCTGCTTCCGCTCGGCCCCGGCCCGGAGGCAATTCCGGACGACGGAGCACGTGTGCACGTCCCCCACGCGACGGGCAGCACCTCGGGCGCCACGCGCACCGGCATGGACGGGCGGCCTGTGAGCCGGGCCAGCGCGGGGGCGTGGCCCGACAATCCGATGCGCATCCCGTCCGATTCTCTCGAAGACGCCGGGTCCACGACCGCCGGGCTGGCGACGGGCGATGGGGCCCGGGATCGCGCCCCGGCCCCGAATCTGCAGGAGGCCCGGTCCGAAGCGGATGCCCCCGAGCACACCGTAGCGGACGCGATGGCCCCCCGTCCCTCCCGGGCCGATCAGGTTCGGGCGCAGGCCCGGGCCGCGAAGCTCCAGATGCGCGCCCAGGCCGAGACGGCGCGCCGCGCCCAGGCCCACGCCACGGGGGCGGCGGTGCGCGACCTCATCGAGTAGCTTATCTGAAGCCCATCTGGAGCGCCCCCGGAGCCCACTCGTGCCTCTTCGTCGGGGCGGGCTGCACGGGGTGCCGGTGCGCGTGAGCGGCCCCGCGACGCACGGTGCGCCAGGCGGGGGCGGGGGACGGTGGGCCTCGTGTTGAGGGCGGCCGTTCGGCATCAGCGGGCGGCCGGTTGGACCAGAAGAGTCATTTCATTCCGCACCGACGGGGCCGGGAGAGGCATCGCTCAGGTCTTCTACCCGTCCGCGCCGGTCGAGTCGTCAGCAGGCCGGCCGCCACGACATCACCGGGGCCCGGCGTCCACCCCTCCGAGCCGAGAGGATTTGAGCCGTCGTCGGAGGGGCGCTCAGTCACGCGGAGGGCGAGGAACGTGCCGTTTTTTGGGACGGCGCCTATTCCCGGGACACAGCACGTACTCTGCGCTATGGCGCAGGCCGTTGTTACAGACTCGTGACGCACCCGGGGCATTCGACCCGCACCGGCGGGTGTGATTTTCGTTTGCCTAACTTTTGCTTACATTCACTACTGGGTGTATCTTCACACCCCCGGCACGTCACCACTTCACACAGGCACCGTCCAATGAGCGTGCTTTCTCCCGGCATGCTGGTGTTCGGGTACGTTCTCTCGTTTCTCGCCGGCGCCGCCGTGTGCCTGGCGGGGGCCGGGCTCTGGCGCCGGTTCGGGGCCGCAGGGGCCGAGGCTGCCGGGGAGCAGGCGCGCCGGACGCCCGAGGCGGACCGGCTTCGGGGCGTGTCGCAGAGCCTCCCGGGCATCGAATTTCAATACCGGGTCGACCCGGGCGGGGCGGGCCGGTACCGGTTTGTCGGCGCGCGGGCGGAGGCCCTGCTCGGGCTGTCCCCGGACGCGGACGACTTCGAAGAGCAGTTCCTGGCTCGGGTGCCGGAGGCGTACCGGGACCGGCACGACCACTGCGTGCGGGCGGCCCGGAGCGGGGCGCGCCCGGAGCAGGTGGAGCTGCCGTTCGACCGGCCCGACGGGGAGCGGGTCTGGCTGCTCCTCACCTCGGTGCTGGAGCGCCGGCCGGAAGCAGGGGGCGAGGCGCTTGTCTTCAACGGCTTCATGCTGGACATCACCGAACGAAAGGAGCAGGAGCACACCCTGCGCATCCTCTCCGAGGCGGTCGAGCAGACCACGGACGGCGTCGTGGTGACCGAGGCCCCCGGACGCGACGACGCGGGCGAAGCGGACGGCGGCACCATCGCGTACGTCAACCGCGCGTTCGAGGAGATGACCGGGTACGCCGAGGAGGAACTGATCGGCCGCACGCCGCAGCTGCTCCGGGGCCCGGAGACCGATCCGGACGTGATTGCCTCGCTCGAGCAGGCCCTGGCGGCCCAGGAGCCGTGGACGGGAGAAACCGTGAACTACCGGAAGGACGGGACGCGCTACAGTGCCCGCTGGACCACGACGCCGATGTTCGACGAGGCGGGCGCCCTGCAGTACTGGGTGTCCATCCAGCGGGACGTGACCGAGAAGCAGGAGCGCGAGCAGGCGCTCCGGCGGCAGCGACGCCTGCTGGAGCAGGCCCAGCGGCTGACGGGGGCGTGGATGGCCGACCTCCGCACCGGAGATGTGGCCTGGTCGGACGAGGGGTATCGGATCCACGAGCTCGCCCCCGGCGCCGAGCTGGGTCTGGAAGAAGGGTTCGAGTTCGTCCATCCGGCGGACCGGTCGGCGGTGCATGCGGCCTTTGAGCGCTGCGTGGAGGCGGGCGCCTCCTACGACGTGGAGCATCGAATCATCACGGCCGAGGGGAATCGCCGGTGGGTCCGCACGGTGGGGGCGCCGGTCGAGGAGGACGGGGAGATTGTGAAGGTGGCCGGGGCCCTGCAGGACATCACCGAACGGAAGCGGCGCGAGCGCGAGCTGGAGCGCCAGAACGACCTCTTCGAGCGGGCCCAGGAGATCGCCGATGTCGGGGCGTGGGAGTACGACGTGGAGGCCGACACGGTGCGCTGGACCGAGAACGCCCGCCGAATGATGGCCCTGCCGGCTCGTCCCAGTGACAGTCTGGACGAGGCCCTTCGCACCTGCCACCCGGACGACCGCCCGACGGTGCGGGCCGCCGTCGAGGACGCGGTCGAGGAGGGCACGCCGTTCGACCTGAAGGCCCGGCTGATTGCCCCCGACGGAGAGCGACGATGGGTGCACGCCCGCGGGGAGCCCCAGTCCGAAGACGGGACGGTGGTGCGGGTGCGGGGGACGATTCAGGACATCACCGACCGACGACGGCGGCAGGAGGCCCTCCGGACGTCGAAGAGCCAGTACCAGACCCTCGTCGACAACTTTCCGGACGGGGCCGTCTTCCTGTTCGACGAGGACCTGACGTTCCGGACGGCCGGGGGGCAGGGGCTGGCCGACGTCGGGCTCTCGACCGACGAGGTCGTGGGGCGCACGCTCCACGACCTGTTTCCCGAGGACATTGCCGATCGGCAGGTCGAATATTACCGCCGTGCGCTGGACGGGGAGAAAAGCGTCCTGGAGGAGCAATACCAGGGGGGCGACTACCGCGTCCAGGTCCTTCCGGTCCGGGACGAGGACGGGACGGTGATCGCCGGCATGGCCGTCTCTCGGGACGTCACCGACGAGAAGGAGCGCGAACGCGCCCTCCGGGGGCGGCGGGACAAAGTGGAGGCCCTCTACGAGACGGCCGATCGTCTGCTGACGGCGCGCAGCACGGACGAGATCGCCACGGTGCTCGTCGAGATCATCCGGGAGGCCCTCGGCCACCAGGGCGTGTCCGTCCGGTTTGCCCGAGAGGGCGTTCTGGAGGTGGCCCACGTGGCGGAGGCGACCCGCGAGTTCATGCCCGAGCGCCCGCCCTTCGACGTGGACGGGGACAGTGCGGTGGCGGAGGTGTACCGGAGCGGCGATACGCTCACCATTTCCGACCTGCAGGCCACCGAGGTGGAAGACCCGCACGACTACGGGGCGCTCCGGTCCGTGGTGGTCGTGCCGATGGGGGCGCACGGCACCTTCGCGGTCGCCTCGCCCGACCCCGGCGCCATCAGCGAATTTGACATCCGCCTGATTGAGGTGCTTGGCACCTACGCGACGGCTGTGCTCGACCGGTTGGACCGAGAGAACCGTCTTCGGGAGGAGCGGGATCTGCTGGATCAGTTGTTGTCCACGAGCCCGGCGGCCATTGTGCTGCTGGACGAGGCGGGCAACTTCGTCCGGGTCAACGAGCGGGCTAAGGAGGTGCTGGGCATCGAAAGGAGCGAGGTCACTGAACGTGCCTTCGACGACCCAGAATGGGGCATCACGACGGTCGACGGGCGCCCCATCCCGGATGCAGACCTTCCATTCCGGCGGGTCCTTCGGAATCAGGAGCCCGTCTTCGGCTACGAGCACGCGATTGAATGGCCGGACGGGACCCGTCGCATTTTGTCGGTGAGTGGGGCGCCCCTCCAAGACGTCGAGGGCACGGCGCAGGGGGCCCTGTTTCACCTCAACGACATCACGGAGCGCACGGAACAGAAGCAGGCGCTCCGCAGGCGCACCGAAAAGATCGAGGCGCTCTACGAGGCCACCCGGCGGCTGCTCCGGGCCGGGTCCCGCGAGGCGGTGGCCGCGGAGGTGCACGGGGTGCTCCAGGATGTCTTTGCGTACCCGTTCCGGCACACGGCCTTCGTGGAGGCCGGCGAGATCATCCCGAAGAAGACCACCGCCGAGGGGGACGCCGACCTGCCGGCGCCCAGTCCGCAACCGGTCGATGGGGACACCGTTGCGGCGCGTACGTTGAAGGCCGGGGAGGCGGTCGTCGTCCCCGACACCGCAGCGCTGGAGAACGGCATCGACTACGGGGACCTGCGGGCCGCGGCCGGGGTGCCGATTGGGCGGCGTGGCGTGATCATTGCCGGCACGTCGGACGAAGGCGACTTCGACCGGCTCAACCTACGCCTGCTGGAGGTGCTGGGCGGGTACGCGGCCCTGGTCCTGGAGCGCCTGCGCCGCGAGGAGGAGCTTCGGGGGGCGAAGGACAGGGCGGAGGCGGCCCGGGCCGACGCCGAGCAGGCCCGGGACGACGCCCGGAAGGCGGCGCGGCTGAAGTCCGCGTTCCTCGCCAACATGAGCCACGAGATCCGGACCCCGCTGACGTCGATCATTGGATTCGCCGAGGTGCTGGGGGCCGAGGTGGGGGCCCTGGACGCGTCGGCGGCCGGCTCGCTGGAGCAGAAGGCCCATCTGATCGAGCAGGGGGGCAAGCGCCTCCTGGACACCCTGGAGGGGGTGCTCAACCTGTCGAAGCTAGAGGCCGGGCAGATGGAGCTGGACCGCCGGCCCGTCGACCTGGCGGACCGGGCGCGCCGAACGGCCGAAGAGCTAAAGCCCAAGGCCACGGACAAGGGGGTTCGCCTCCAGGTCGAGACCGGGACCGGGCCCGTCCGGGCCCGGGCCGACGAGGGAGGGGTGCAGATCGTGGTCCAGAATCTTCTCTCCAACGCGATCAAATACACCAACGAAGGCGGACGCGTCCGTGTGCGAACGTACCGGGAGGACGGGGCGGCCGTGCTGGAGGTCGAGGACACCGGGATTGGGATGGAGCCCGAGGCCGCGAAGGAGCTCTTCGAGCCGTTCCGCCAGGCGTCGGAGGGCATCGGCCGGAAGTACGAGGGCAGCGGGGTGGGGCTGGCCGTCACCCAGAAGGCAACCGAAGAGATGGACGGGGACATCGAGGTAGACACGGAAAAGGGAGACGGGAGCCGGTTCGTCGTGCGACTGCCCCGGGCCGAGAGTGCTGCCGACGCGGAGGCGTAGGTCCACAAGCGCGGGCCCGAGGCGATCGCCTCCACCGGGCTGCGCTGGGAGCGACAGCGAGGGCCGAGTAGAGCGAGGTCATGCGGCCTGCGGCACGAGTAGTCAGCGGGCTGCGCTGGGAGCAGCGGCGACCGAGTAGTCAGCGGGCTGCGCTGAGAGTGTGGGAACCGAGTCGTCAACGGGCCGGGCCGGGAGGATGGGGCCGGGGCCCCGTTCAGAATGGCACAACGGGCGTTTGGCGCGGGGCGCCCTTAAAAGATTGCCCAGCGCTCCGATAACCAGGGGTGAACGGCGGGGACGCCGCCGTCCCGGAAGGACTCTCCGGGCCGGAAATCGTTTCCCGTGAGGGAACGAGGCGGCCCGTCGTCCCCCATTTTGATCGCGTTGGACTCAAATTTGCATCCATCCTCATGTACAGCGCACGTCAGCAATACCAGCAGCAGTCGGTGCAGACTGCCTCGCCGGAGAAGCTCATCGAAAAGCTCTACGAGGCGGGCATTCAGGCCTGCCACCAGGAAGATCGGGACACGCTCCGCAAGGTCATTGTGGAATTGATTGATGCGCTTGACGTGGAGCAGGGCGGCGAACTGGCCGACCGCCTGCTGGGCATCTACGAGTACTGCCTCAACGAGTGCGCAACGGGCGACCTCGACGTGATCCGCGAGCTGCTCGAAGAACTCCGGGACGGATGGAAGCAGGGCGTCGTCGAGGGACAGCCCGCGTAGCGGCACTGCC
This sequence comes from Salinibacter ruber DSM 13855, assembly GCF_000013045.1. Taxonomy (NCBI): domain Bacteria; kingdom Pseudomonadati; phylum Rhodothermota; class Rhodothermia; order Rhodothermales; family Salinibacteraceae; genus Salinibacter; species Salinibacter ruber. The sequence continues at coordinate 3,253,764 of NC_007677.1, read as the reverse complement.
CGCCGCCCGTTTACTCCTCCTCATCGACATCTTCTAAGGACCCATGGGAACGTCTGTCGGCCCCTCAGCGGGCCTGAGCCCAAAGTATCAGCGGCTGATCCAGCGCACGCTCCGGATTGAGCGCCAGCCGAAGCTGGAGCTTCAGAACGAGCGCCAGCAGAAGAAAAATACCAAGTCGCTGGTGAGCGACCTGGACGGGAAGCTTTCATCGCTTCAAAGTCAGCTGAGCACCCTAACCGACACGACCTCCAGTCCCTTTGACGGCCGCAATGCCAGTGCCGCGGAGGGCACGGAGGGGTTCAGCGTATCGGCCGACGAGACGGCCAGCACGGGCAGCTACTCGCTGGCCGTCAACCGGCTCGCCTCGGAGGACGGGCGGGTGTCTCAGACGTTCGACGCCGACAAGTCGAACCTCTCCGACTTCTTCACCAACAACGGTGCTCAAACCTTTTCGGTGGACGTGTCCACCCCCACCGACAGCAATCCCGACGCCCGCACGTCCATCGACGTGACGGTCGACTCCGACGGCACCAACAACAAAGAAGTGCTGAGCGACATTCAGTCGGCCATCGACAGCGCGTTTCAGTCGGCGGTGGACGACGGAACCCTCTCGGCCGACCAGCGCCCGAGCGCATCGGTGATCAACCCCACGAGCGGCACGGCGCGCCTCTCGCTCCGAAGCCAGCAGACCGGGTACCAGGGGCGGCTTAGCTTTTCCGACTCGTCGAACAATTTGCTCTCGGAGCTGCAGGTCAACGCCGATCAGATCGCCGACGACACGCAGGGGGGCGAGATCACGGAGGTGGGGACGGACGAGGCCAGCTCGAAGCTGACGAGTGAGTTCGAGCTGAACGGCCTCACCTTCACCCGGAATAGCAACGAGGTGACCGACGCGGTGGATGGGGTGACGATGAACCTGGAGGAGGCCAACGGGACGGCGTCCTCGTTCGAAGTGACGGCGGACGAGGAGGGGGCCCAGAGTGTGGTGAAGAATTTCGTCGATCGGGTCAACGAGGTGATTACCTTCCTGAACGAGAAAACGAACGTCAATCCGGAAAACGGTGAGCGGGGAGAATTGGCGGACGACAGTACCTTCCGGCGGTTGAGTCGACAGCTCCGCACCGACGCGACCCGGCCGGTAGAGGGCCAGCCGGAGGGGCTCAACACCCTCGCGGACATTGGCATAGAGGCCAACCGGGACGGGACCCTGAAACTTACCGACGAAGATGCTCTTCGTACGGCTGTCCGTGAAAACCAGGGTGCCCTGAAGGATCTGTTTGCCGGCCCCGACGGGGTCGCCACGCGGATGAAGGAACGCGTGGATCAGTACGCCGACACGGGGGGGCTTCTCGACAGCCGGCAGGACAGCATCGACAGTAGCATCGACCGAATTGACGACCGGATCAACGGTCTCGACGAGCGCCTCCAGCGCCGCGAGCAGCAGCTCCGTGAGCAGTACGCCGAGGTCGAGAGCACGATCCGCTCGCTCGCCAGCCAGCAGCAGTCCATCAGCCAGCGGCTCTTTTAGCCGGGGTCGCTGGGCCGCGCCCATCGCCACAGCGCCATTTCGAGTAAATGGCCGTGTCCGCCGAACGTCTCGACGCCCTTCTCCACCTTGGGGAGCGAATCGCCGAGGCGGTGGAGGCCGACGACTGGGACCGTACGGCGGCGCTGATCGACCGGCGCGCGCGGCTCATTGATCGCCTGGCGGGGGACACGGGAACGGAGGCCGACACGTCCCCGTCCACATCGTCGGACGCGAGCCGGGCCGACGGCGCGCTCCGGCGAAAGCAGAAGGCCCTGGTCGACCAGCACGAGGCGCTTCTGGATCAGCTCCGAGAGCGAGAAGACGAGATTGAAGCGGAGCTCAACCAACTGCAGCGACTGCAGCGCGCAAACGACTCGTACGACGACCACACCGCGTCCTCAACCTCGAACCGGAGCGGCCACGACGGGGTGCTCCCCCCCGAACTGAGCGGATAGCCGCCTACTTCACGTGTTCTTCACTTAAGAAGCCCGCCCCCGCCCCGATAACCTCATGCGAGACGGCAGTCGTTTGTGGCACGGGGCCCCAACATCCATCCTTTACAAACAGCGCTTGAGCCCATGAACATTCAGAACCCGTCCACCGGGCCGTTGCAGCCAGACTCGGCGCGCAACGAAAACATCGGTGAGGCGCAGCAGGCCGCAAACTCGGAGGAGGCGTCGTCGGAGCAGTCGTCCGAGACGACCGACGCCGCCGGCACCGACCAGGTTGAGATTTCCGACGCCGCCCGCGCCGCCCAGGAGCGCCTCAGCGGCGAAGACGTGGCGCTCGTGGAGCGCGGCCGCCAGGCCCTCAGCGAAGAGGCGTCGCTCTCGGAGGAGCGGCGGACGGAGCTTCAGGAGCAGGTCGAAAATGGGCGGTTCACCGAGCCGGACGTGACCGAAGAGGTGGCCTCCTCCCTCACCGAGCTCTTCGGTTAACGGGGCCGAGACCCTAGATTGAGAACCCGTCCTCCCGGTACTCCTGCAACTTGTTGCGGATGGTCCGCGCGCTGACCCCGAGCTTCTCGGCGGCGTGCTTCTGGCTTACGTCCTCCTGCGACAGGGTGCGCAGAATGAGCTTGCGCTCCATTTCGGCAATCGTTGGCGGGCCGTCTCCGTCCGCCAGCTGGGTGAGCGTCACGCTCCCCGTGCCCCCGTCCGCGTCGGCGGCGGTCCCGTCCCGCGTAAACGATGCGTTCAGAACGTGCTCCTTCGTGATGGTGTCCGCGTCGGCGGCCATCACCACGCCCCGGTGGATCATGTTTTCGAGCTCCCGCACGTTGCCGGGCCAGCTGTGGGTCTGAAAGTGCTGTAGCAGCCCGCTCGACAGCGGTTTGTCCGGAAGGTCGTACTGGGCGGCGTATTTCTCCACGAAGTGTTCGGCCAGCAGGGGAATGTCGGAGAGGCGGCCCCGCAGGGGCGGCACGTGGAGGGGAAAGACCGCCAGTCGGTGGTACAGGTCCTCCCGGAAGGCGCCCTCGTCCACCGCTTCTTTGAGGTCCCGGTTGCTCGTGGCGACGACGCGCACGTCCACCTCTTTCTTCTCCGAGGCGCCCACCTTTTGAAACTGCTGTTCCTGCAGTACGCGCAGGAGCTTCGCCTGGACGCCGCAGTCAATCTCCGTGATCTCGTCGAGGAGCAGCGTCCCGCCGTCGGCCCGTTCGAACGCCCCCTCCATGTCGTCCACCGCGCCGGTGAACGCCCCCTCGACGTGCCCGAACAGGTGGCTCTCCACCAGGTCGCTCGGCAGGGCGGCGCAGTTGATGGGGACGTAGGGCGCGTCGGCGCGGGCACTCCGGTCGTGAATCAGCTGAGACAGAATCTCCTTCCCTGTCCCGCTCTCCCCGTGGATGAACACCGGGGCCTCGCTCTGCGCGACCCGCGGCACCATCGTTTTGAGGTGCTGGATGCTCTCGTGCTCCCCGACGAACTGGGCGTCGCTCTCCGGCGCCCCGTCCTGGGAAAAGAGCGAGGAGCTGGTGGAGAGATCCGGGTCGTCGGGGCGGCCGGTGGGGGCCCCGTCGGCCGAGGTCACGTTTGCGGCGCCGGGTGCGGAGTCGCCGCCCGGTAGGCTGCTCGGCTGCGCGGACGGGGCCGGCTCCTCGAGAAGGCCCTTGACCCGATCCACGAGCTCGTCGGTCGAGAACGGCTTCGGAATGTAGTCGGCGGCCCCTTTCTGCATCGCCCGCACGGCGTTTTGCGCGTTGTCCTGGTCCGAGAGCAGGATCACGCGCACCGTCGGGTGGTGCTCCTGGATGTGGTCCAGCAGCTCCATGCCGTCGGGCCCCGGCATCTGATGGGTGGCCAGGACGAGGTCGAAGGCGGCGTCCTCCAGCAGCTCGATTGCCTCCGTGCCGCTCGAGCAGGCCGTCACCTCGATCCCCTCGCGCGGAAAGAGGCGCTCGAAGACGTCGTGGAGCATGACCTCGTCGTCGACGGCCAGAATGTGAGGAGAGGTGGTCGCAGGAGACGTGGGCGAGGTTGTGTTCATGCTTGGCGGGGTCGGTGGGGTGAACGTATGCTGCACGGGGGGCAGGGACGCGAGACGGACACGCCCCTATGGACGGACGGTCGAACCTCAGACCTGGAGGGTGAAGCAGGTCCCCCCGTCCGCGACGCTGTTCGTGGAGAGGCGGAGGGAGCCGTCGTGTTGCTCGGCGATGTGGGCCGCGATGGGGAGCCCGAGCCCAAGGTGCTGCGGGCGGGCGGAGTAGAACGGCTGGAAGACCACGGACGGGTCGTCGAGCTCGATCTCCCCGTCGTTCCATACCTCGAACGCGACCTGGGGGGCGGCATCGGTACGGGCGGCGCGCAGAAGCACCGTTTCGGGGGCGGTCGTGGCTTCCAGGCCGTTCTGCAACAGGTTGAGCAGGGCCTGTCGGAGCAGGGCCGGGTCCGCGTCGATGGGGGCGTCGGCCTCGGGCTCCACCTTCATCCGGACTCGCGTCTGCGCCGTGTCGTCGAGCAGGCCGATCGTGTCCTCCACCACATCGGCCACGGGCACGCGCTGCGCGGAGGCGTCGACGGGGCGGCTGTAGTGACGGAGGGCCGCCAGCAGGTCGTCGATCTGGGCGGAGGCCGCCAGCACGTCCATCGCACTCTCGCGTCGCCGCTTCGGGTCGGGCGCATCCACCAGCCGATCCGCGTGGCGGGCAATCGTGTTCGCGAGGGGGGCGAGGTGGCGGGTGAGCACCGACGTCAGGTGCTTCAGGGCCTCGTCGTGTCCGTCCGCCGGAGACGACGCCCCCTCGGCGGCGTCGGGAGACTCCGCGCCGCTCGGGGTGGACGGGACCTCCAGGGTCGGAACCGAGGGGCGCTCGGGGGACGTGTCGGGAGGCATGGACGGGAAGGGGACGATGAAGGGAGGCAGCGCGGTGGTTCTTGGTGTCGCAAACCGTACGCCGACCCCGGCCCCGCATCTTCTCAAGACGGGCCACCGGTCCGCACGGCGTGTCTGTCGGGGGGGCAGGGGCCATCCCGGTCGCGGGTTGGTGTAAATATTTCCCACCTTCTCCGAAGATGTCTTCCATTTTAACACGGAGACGAATTCGTCGATAACGAACCCCCCCTGCCGGGTGGACCGGTGGTCTGTGGTCGTGGCACGGTGCTTGATTGGATTGTAGGCCCGACGCGCTTTCTTCGCAGGACCGATTCGGCCATGGAAACCACACAGGTTCGCCTTCTGCGCAACGCGATGTCCGCCTACGCCCAGCGTCGGCGGGCCGCGTCCAGCAACCTTGCAAACATCGACACGCCCGGATACGACCGGATGTCGGTCTCCTTCGAAGAGGAGCTGCAGGACGTGCGTCGGCACTCGGGCAGCCTCCGGGAGCAGTCGGAGGTGGAGCCCGACACGGAGGTCGAAGACGAGGCGCCCGTGCTCGAGGAGGAGCTCATGACGCTGACGGACACCCAGATGCGCACGCGGATGGCCTCCCGGGCCCTTACCGAGCACTTCGACCTCATGAAAATCGGCATTACCGGAAGCGCGCGGTAGCCACCGCGCTCCCCGCGCCCCTTTCCCCTAGAAGCAACCCCTGCCCATGCCGATCGGAAACCAGTTTCTCCCCGCGATGAAGACCGCCGCGCGCGGCCTGGAGGCCCAGCGCCGCAAGCTGGGCGCCGCCACGGAGAACCTCGCCAACGCCTCCACCTCGCGCACGGAAGACGGGGACCCGTTCCGGATCAAGCGGGCCGTGCAGGAGGTCGACAACGCGGATTACGAGCGCCTGAACCGGGGCGGACTCGACCCGCAGCTCGAACTGCGCAGCACCAATGCCCGGCACCTGCGCGAGGCCTCGCTCCCGCCGGAGCAGGCCACCGGAAACCTGGGCCCCGAGACCGAGATCGAGGAGATTGAGAAGGAGCGCCTCGAGTACGACCCCTCCCACCCGCACGCCGACGAGGAGGGCTACGTCCACTACCCGGACGTGAACGTTGCCCAGGAAATGGCCCGGATGACGTCCGCCAACCGCGTCTACGAGGCCAACCTCTCGGCGGTGGAGGCCACCAAGAGCATGGCCCAGCGCACCTTTGAAATTTAACGGACCGCCCGCCCTCTCGTCGCCCTCTTGCACGCGTTGCCTCGTTTCCCATGAACACAATTGGTTCCTCCGCGGCCGGCCGCGCGGCCTACACCCAGGGCGTCAATCCGTCTCAGGAGTCGTCCGGCGCCGCTTCGGGTCCCGAAAAATCTGCCTCGGGCGCCGAGAAATCTTCCGAGACGCAGCAGGCCCCGGACGCCGCGGCGACACAGGAGGCCTCCGAGGACGCCCTCACCACGCAGGAGCGCCAAGCCATCGAGGAGAACTTTCCGGAGGACCCGGAGCTGTCGATGCGGCTCTACGGGCGCGGGCGAGGCGCGCAGACGGTCAATCCGAACGCCGTCGGCGGCAACCTCGACGTGACCGGGTGACGCCCCACTGGCCCCCACCGCACGCACAGGTCCCCTTGGAACGACGTCCCGCATTCGACGGACAGACCCCCGAACGGCCATGAAGGCTGCACAGCTCCAAAATTTCCGCCAGGCCGCCATCCAGCAGACGGATGAGGGGGGCGGCGACGATCTCCCCAACCTGGACGAGGCGACCGACGGCCCCAGCTTCAGCGACACGCTCGAGAACGCGGTCGAAGGGGTCGACGAGGCGCAGGACACGGCCAACGAGAAGGTCAGCGCCTTCGTGGCGGGGGAGGAGAAGGACCTGCACGAGGTGATGATCTCGATGAACCAGGCCCGGCTTCAGTTCGAGCTCATGAACGAGGTGCGCAGCAAAGGCCTTCAGGCCTACCAGAAGCTGATGCAGACGCAGATCTAGACGACCCGCACGCTGCAGTCGGGGCCTCCGCCCCGACGTCGAGGGGCTGGGGATTCGCTTTGTGCTAGTGCTGTTTTTTGCCACGAATGGAGACGTTTCTCGCCCGCATTCAGCAATTTCTGGGGCGCCTCTCGACCGGGCAGCAGGTGGGGCTCGGGCTGTTGGCGGTCGGGACGATTGCCCTCCTCGTCGGCACGGCCTACTGGTCGAGCCAGCCCGACTACGCGCTTCTCTTTGGCGACCTGGAGCCCGAGGCGGCCAACCGGGTGGTCAGCCGGCTGAAGGAGGAGGGGACGCCCTACGAGCTCCGCAACCAGGGCTCGGCGGTGTACGTCCCGCGCGCCTCCATGCACGAGCTGCGCCTCCAGTTCAGCTCGGACGGCACCATCGACGACGGGCAGACCGGGTACGAGCTGTTCGACCAGGGGACGCTCGGGATGACGGACTTTATGCAGAAGCTCAACAGCAAGCGCGCGCTGGAGGGGGAGCTGGCCCAGACGGTCTCAAGCATCGGGCAGGTCGAGGGCGCCCGGGTGCACCTCGTAGAGCCGGAGGACGATCCGTTTGAGGCCCAGCAGGTGGAGGCGAGCGCCTCGGTCGTCCTCAGCCTCACGGGCGGGTCGTTGTCGCAGGCGCAGGTGCAGGGGGTCACCCAGCTGGTGGCGGGCGCGGTGGAGAAGCTGAGCCCCTCCCAGGTGAAGGTGATCGACCAGGACGGAAACATGCTGTCCGACCCCAACGCCGCGGACGAGAACGTGCAGATGACCTCCACGCAGATCGACATGCAGCGGTCGGTGGAGGAGCAGCTCATGAAGCAGGGGCAGTCGATGCTCCGGGAGGTGGTGGGGCCGGACAATGCCGTCGTCCGGGTCTCCACGGAGCTCGACTTCGACCGCACGGTGACGGAGAAGAACCTCGTCGACCCCGAGAGCGCCACCGTCGTTAGCGAGGAGCGGATGCGGGAGGAGGGCGGCGGGGACGAGGCGGGCAACTCGAACTCGGTCGTCCGCAACTTTGAGGTGAGCCGCACCACGAAGCGGTCGGAGAAGAGCGTGGGGGATGTGAGCCGGCTGACGGTGTCGGTGGTCGTCGATCAGGAACGGACGACGGGGCCGGACGGGGAGCCCACGTACGAGCCGCGCAGCCAGGAGGAGATCGCCAAGATCGAGTCGCTCGTCAAGAACGCCGTTGGGTTCGACGAGGAGCGGGGGGACCGGTTCACGATTCAGCAGACCCGCCTCGACACCGACGCCGGGCCGGCCGGGCCGGTTGCCGGGGACGGCGGCGGTGAGACCCCGATGCGGCTATACCTGCGGTACGGGCTCATCCTCGTGGCGATTGGGGCGGCCGTCTGGGTGGCCCGCTCGCTCGTGCAGGCCCTCACCGCGACCCCGGAGGAGCAGCCCACGCCGCTCCAGGCCGACGAATCGCGTCAGGTCGAGGGGCGGACGGCGGACGGGGCGGTCGAGGAGGGAGACGGCCCCGCCGCCCTCCAGGAGACCGAGGAGGAGGAAGAGAGCCTGGTCAAAGACGACATGTACACCAACAAGCTCTCCGACGAGGCCAAGGCGCGCCTGGAGGCCCGGAGTGAGATGTTTGAGGAGATTCAGGACCAGGTCGAAGAAAATCCCGAGCAGACCGCCGATCTGATCCGGTCCTGGCTCGTGGAGGATCAGACCATGTAGCGTCCCGCCCGCCCATCCTCCCGTCGCACCACGCTTTTTGCTTGCCGCTTACAAACCATGGGATCTTCTGCTTCTCCGTTTGCCGACGAGCCAATGACCCCCACGGACCCGTCCGGGGTGGGCGGAAAGGGGGGCGGTGCCATGAGCCCGAGCCCGGAGGGGGCCCCGGGCACCGCCCTCCCCGACGACCCGGAGGACCTCACCGGGGCCCAGAAGGCCGCCACGCTCCTCATCGCCCTCGGCGTGGAAACGGCCAGCGACGTCCTCAAGCACCTCAACGACAAGGAGGTAGAAAAGGTGTCCGTGGAGGTGGCCCGCATGCGCAACGCCCCCAGCGAGCTGGTGGAGGAGGTGCTCCTGGAGTACCGGGACGTGGCGCGCGCTCAGGACTACGTAACGAAGGGCGGTGTGGAATACGCCCGCGAGGTGCTCAACGAGGCCCTGGGCAACCGCCGGGCCGAAGAGGTCATGATGCGGGTGGAGGCGGCGATGGAGGTGTCGGCGTTCCACCTCCTGCAGACGGTCGAGACGGACCAGCTGACCGGCTTCCTGCGGCGCGAACACCCCCAGACCGCCGCGCTCATTCTTGCCCACCTCAACCCCCGCAAGGCCGCAGAGATTATCTCGGGGCTGGAGGAGGAGCTGCAGAGCGAGATCATGTACCGCCTGGCCACGATCGGCAACACCTCCCCCGAGATGATCAACGACATCGAGGAGGTCATTCGGAACCAGCTCGGGTCCGTCATCGGCGCCGAGACGAGCGTGATGGGGGGCATCGAACAGGCCGCCGAGATCCTGAACACGACGAGCCGCTCCTCCGAGAAAAACATTCTCGACAACCTCCGGGACCGCTCCGAGGAACTGGCCTCCGACATCAAGAACCTCATGTTCGTCTTCGACGACCTGACGAAAATTCGGGCGGAGGACCTTCAGAAGCTGCTCATGGAGGTGGACCAGGAAGACCTGGCCCTCGGCCTCAAGGGTGCCTCCGAGGAGCTGGAGAACAAGGTCATGCGCAACGTGAGCGACCGGGTGGCCGAGGCCCTCGACGAGGAGATCGAGCTGCTCGGCCGCGTCCGGGTGAGCGACGTTGAGGAGGCCCAGAACCGCATCCTGGAGATCGCGCAGGAGCTCGAAGAGAAGGACGAGATCGCCCTGTCTAGCGCCTCCGAAGAGGCGGTCATCGAGTAAGCGGCCCCTTCGCTGTTCTGTTGCATTGCCGGCCTACACACGAAATGGGACGTGTCATCAAAAACGCAGACACATCGGAGGTGACGTCCGTCTCGCTCGACGAGGACGTGCTCGCGGAGGGAGCCGACCGGATTCCCGCCGAGCAGGTGGAGGAGACGGAGGGCGACGACGCGGACCCGCCGCCGGGGGACGCGGCGCCCCAGGGACGCGTCCTGCGGGCGGGGGAGGCCGGGCGGTCGCCCGAGCCGGTAACGGTGCGCCCGGACGAGATCGCGACGCAGGACGCATCGGGGAGCGACCCGGCGGGGCCCTCGGGACCGGACGACACAGAGACAGACGCCCCGCCGGCCGACGGGGCGGACGACGACCCGGACGAACAGGAGCCGACCCGGACCGACGCGGAGTGGCGGGCACATCTGGAAGAGAAGGTAGAGGCGGCCCGGGCCGAGGGGTACGAGGAGGGCCACGACGACGGCTACGAGGCGGGGTACGACGACGGCTACGCGGAGGCGGAGGCAACCCTGCGGGCTGAGTTCGACGACACGCGCCGGCAGCTGTCGGAGGACATCGCCCGGTTCGAGGAGCTCTGGGAGACGTACATCGACGACGCCGAGTCGGAGATCATCGAACTGACCCTCGACCTGGCCGAAACCATCGTCGATGCGCCGTTCACGGAGACGATGCGGCAGGCCTCGGAGGAGGCGGTCATCGAGGCCGTGACCGAGCTGGCCGCCACTCCGCCGGTGACGATTCGGCTGCACCCGGTCGACTGCCAGCGGGTGCGAGAGTCGGGGCTCGTAACGCGCCTGCAGGAAAACTACGAGGGGCTCACCCTGGAGCCGGAGCCCGACTTCGAGGAGGGGGACTGGAGCGTCTCGTCCCCGACCGGCGTCGTGCGCCGGCTGCGGGCGGAGGTGCTGGAGACGCTCCGGGGCGAGCTCCGGCGCGCCACGACGGATTCGGACGCCGCCCCCGATACGGCCCCCGACACCGCCCCGGCGTAGTGCCCACCCGACCTGTCTCGTTTGTCGTCTTTGCGCCCCATGCCCGCCCTTGCCCGCTCGCTCGACCGCATCCGGGAGACGACCGTTCCGGCCCGCCGCTACGGCCGCGTCACGTCCGTGGTGGGCCTGCTCGTGGAGGCCAGCGAGCTGGACGCGGCGGTGGGGGAGATGTGTCGCATCCACGTGGCGGAGGGCGGCGAGACGCGCACGGTGCGCGCCGAGGTGGTCGGGGTGAAGGAGAGCACGACGGTCCTCATGCCGATGGAGCAGACGCACGGCCTGCAGGCCGGCTGCCTGATTCGGCCCGCCGACGAGGGCATGAGCGTGCCGGTCGGGCCCGACCTCCTGGGGCGCGTCATCGACGCGGGGGGGCGCCCCATCGACGGCAAGGGGCCGCTCGGGACGGACGCCCGGGAGCCGATTCATCGCGACCCGCCGTCGCCCCTGGATCGTCCCCTCATCGATACGCCCCTCTCCACGGGCATCCGGTCCATCGACGCGTTTCTGAAGATGGGAAAGGGCCAGCGAACCGGGATCTTTGCGGGGTCGGGGGTGGGAAAAAGCACGCTGCTGGGCATGATCGCCCGCCGGGCCGAGGCCGACGTGAACGTGATTGCCCTCATCGGGGAGCGAGGGCGCGAGGTCCGGGAGTTTATCGTGGACAACCTGGGCGAGGAGGGGCTGCGCCGCTCGGTGCTGGTGGCCGTGACGGGGGACGAGGCGGCGATGAGCCGCGTGAAGGCGGCCAGCGCGGCGATGGCCATCGCCGAGCATTTCCGCGATCGGGGCCAGGATGTGCTTCTCATGATGGACTCCATCACACGGGTGGCGCAGGCACAGCGCGAGATTGGGCTGGCGGTGGGCGAGCCGCCGACGCGACGCGGCTACCCGCCCAGCGTGTTTGCACTCCTGCCCCGCCTCTTGGAGCGGGCCGGGCCCGCGGAGGCGGGCACCATCACGGGCATCTTTACGGTGCTCGTGGAGGGGGACGACATGAGCGAGCCCATCAGCGACGCGGCCCGCGGCATTCTGGACGGCCACATCGTCCTGTCCCGCGAGCTGGCGGAGGCGGGCCACTACCCCGCCGTCGACGTGCTGCAGAGCGTAAGCCGCGTGATGCCCCGCGTGGCGAGCCTGGAGGCCGAGGCCGCCGCGCAGGAGGCCCGCGAACTGCTCTCCGCCTACGAGGAGGTGGAGGACCTGATTAGCGTGGGGGCCTACGAGGAGGGGAGCGATCCGGAGACCGACCGTGCCGTGGAGGCCTACCCGGCGCTGGCCGACTTTCTGCAGCAGCCTGTCGACGCCCCGCCGCCGGATCCCGCCCCGTCCACCCAGCTCCGCCAGCTCCTGGACGACATTCCCGAGTAGGAGCTGGCAGGAACTTTGAGTTGTGTACGGTACGCAGGCGGAGGGCCTCGCGCCCGAGCTCGCGCCTGCGGGCTACCGGCCCGTTCGCATGCCGCCGGAGACGGACCGACCGTCCCCGGGCGGATGCACGCCGCCGAGGCCGCCTTCACACTGCGTTCTGTCGCTCCATTCGTCCCTGAAAATGCCCGGAAAGAAGTTCCGCTTCTCGCTGCAGAAAGTGCTGGAATTGCGCCAGCACGAGACCGAAAAGGCCCGCCAGGCCCTCGCCGACGCCGAGCGTGCGCTCGAGCAGAAGGAGGACGCGCTCGAGCAGGCCGAAGGCCACCTGGCGGAGTGTCGGCGGCGGGTGGACGAGGCGCGCCGGCAAGACCCGGCCCGCATTCAACAGGCCGATGCGTTTCGCCAGGCGGCGCGTCAGACCGTGGAGGAGACCCGGGACGCCGTGGAGGCCTGCCGGGAGCGGGTTGAGCAGGCCCGGGCCGAACTTCGCGAACGCCGGCGGGCCGAGGAGGCCCTCGAAGAGCTGCGAAGCCAGGAGCGGGACCAGCACGACCGCGAGCAGAAGAAGGCGAGCGAGGCCTTCTTCGACGAGCAGGCCACGCTTCGTCACGACCGCACCGACGAGGCGCTGTCGCTACTCTAACGACGGCCATGCAGTCGACCGTGATCAAGTACGGACTTCTCATTGCGGGCGCGGCGCTGGGGGCCTTCGCGGTCGCCCTGCTGGGGGCGTACCTGCTGATGCCGTCCATCGCGCCGGAGACGGCGGGGGTGTCCGCCGACAGCCTCGACGCGTCCGGGCGCGACACGACGCGACAGGCGTCCCTGCCCGGGGACACGACCGCGATGGCGTCGGACACGACCGCAACGCAGGCGTCCCGCGACTCGACAGGGGGGGCGCTCCGCGACTCGATGCGTGCGGCGTCCTCGCTGGTCTCGCGGCTTCGGGACTCCCTCACGGTCGTCGGGCAGCTTCAGGATTCGCTCCGCACCCTCAAGGAGCAGCTCCGCACGACCGAGGCGGAGGCCGATACCCTGCAGGCACAGCTCACGTCGCTGGAGAGCCGGGAGGCGAAGGTGGATGAGCTGAAGGATGCCCTGCTCGGCATGGGGCGGCGGGAGCTCGCGACCGTGCTGGCGAACGTGAACATGGCGGTCCTCAAGGAGCTGTACCAGCGCACCTCGGGGCGGACGCGCACCCAACTGCTCACCGCCATCTCGGCGGAGCGGACGGCACAGTTTGTGAATCAGGTCGTCGGGGGCGACGATGCGCCCGCCGACACGACCGCCACGCAGGAGACCGACAGAGACGAAGGCCGGGGCGCGTCGCCCGGCCGCTGACCTTTTTCCTCAATCGGCCCCGCAGAGGGCCCTCTCTACCATGCAAGCGATTCGTCTCACGCTACCGACCGAAGAGGCCGCCCAGCAGTCCCCCGCCACGAACAAGGCGAAGGCGGGCACGGGCGCCACGGCCTTCCCGTCGATCTTGTCCGGCGTGCAACGTGCGTCCGGAACCGCCGCGGAGGGCGGGGGGCGCGCGGCCCAGCGCCTTGTGTTGGGGGGCGAGGGGGCGGCCGGCCTTGAGGGAACGGCGGCCAATGGGGAAGAGAGGGGACTCGCGGCGTTGTTTGGCGGGGCGCTTCTTCGGGCCGGGGACGGGGAGGGCAAGGCACAGAAGCGGATTCTGCTTGCGAGCGAGGGCGGCACGGCGAGCGGAACCGGCCCGTCGGCCTCAGCGGAGACGGTGAAACTGATGCCCATTTTGCACGCGGCTGGAGGCAAGAACGCGGCCGGAGGAGAGAATACACAAGGAGGTGAGAACGTGGGATCGCTCGTCGTCCGGGCGGTGCGGGCCGGCAAGCAAACGGCCGGTCAGGCCGGCGGGGAAGGGGGGAACGCCTCGTCGTCGGGGCAAAAGACCGAGGGCGGGACGCAGGTCCGGGTGTCCTGGGGCCGAGTGGCGTTCACGTCGGGGGACGGAACGGCACGGTCGGCGCAGCAGGGACAGAAGACGGTCCCCGTGGTGAAAGGAGCGGGCGGCACGGAGGGCGGAGCGCAACAAACTGCCAGGCAAGGGGCCTCGGGAGGCCGAGGAGCGGGGGCGAACGGGGCCTCATCGTCCGGGACCGGATCGGGCCGTGCAAAACAGGTCCAGGTATCGCCGGGCACGATCGCCGTTGAGTCCGGAGAAGGCCGGTCTGGCCAAGGAGCAGACGGACAGCCCTCCAAGGGGAAGGGGACCGTGAGGCGGATGCCCGAGGGGGAACGGGCGGGGGCGTCGGCCCGAAAGGGAGGCCGGGGCCCGGGCCAGGAGGGCACGCTTCTCTCCGGCGAGAAGCGCCGTCCGGGGCAGAACGCAGGCCGATCGTCTCGCCCAAACGGGGTGCGTTCGGAGGGGCAGGCACGGGGGGACGCCGGACGCTCCCAGGACGCCGGCTCCAGGGCGGGGGGAAGCGCCAAGAAAGACGGAACGCGCGGGAAGCAGATTGCCCCGGCCGCCCTGAAGGGGGGAGGCGCAGAGTCGGGACGCGGGCAGGAGGGGACAGACGAGGGGCGGACGGCCCGGACGGCCCGGGACGGCGAGGCCGGGGCCGATCGGGACAGCGGGGCGGAACGGGGCAGCAGGGCGGCGGCCAGCAGGGGCAGGGCCCCGGACAGAACGGGCAGGGGCAAAAGGGACAGACGCAAGGGGCGAAGAGCGGGCCCGGGTTTCAGGCCCTCGCGTCCTCGTCCACGAGTACGTCGGGGGAGTCCGACGCCCGCACGCTCCGCGCCTCCCTGACGCAGGACGGCGCCTCGACGGGCAACGGCACGCAGACGGACGGGAAGGGGGCGAACGCGTCCGGGGGCGGGTCGGGCGCGGCGTCGAAGGCCAAGGCGGACGCGCGCGCTACGGGCAAGCCGGGCCCGCCCCGCACAATGCCCTCGGCGTGGCTCAACGCGGCCAAGAATGGCCCCCTGCGGACGGCAGAACTTGCGGGGGGGTGGAAGGCCCTGGAAATGTCGCTGGGCGAGGACAAGGGCACGATGACGGTAAAGGCCCGGCAGGGGCAGGAGCAGACGGCCGTGTCGGTCGGGTTCAGCGACACCCGGGTGCAGGCCCAGGTGACGGCCAACGCGCGCCAGCTCCAGGACGCCATGCAGGCCCAGTACGGCACCGACGTCGACCTGTCCTTCAGCGGGGGCGACGCGAACGAGTCGGACCAACAGGCCTCGGATGGGGCGTCCTCCGAGGGGGCCTCCGCCCTGGCTCCCGGAGACGAGTCCACCGACGCGGATGAATCCAGTGGCGCCTCCCTCCGCGGCCGCGGCCGGCGGGAGTGGATTGGGTAGGCCCGTCGGCCCGCACGATGTTTGCGCCCCAGCATTTGTGCTTCACTGTTTGCGTTCCACGCACCAACGTTCCCATACGACATGATTGAGTCCCTCGCATCGTCCGCGGCGCCGAGCACGGCCGTCCTCCCGAACGGAGATGGTTCGCAGGACGGGGAATCGGGCGGCAAAGGCGCCCTCTCGCAGGCCACCTCGGCGAACCTGGGCAAGAATGACTTTCTGAAGCTGCTGACCACGCAGCTCCAGAATCAGGACCCCTCAAACCCGATGAAGGGAAAGGACTTTGCCGCGCAGCTGGCCCAGTTTAGCTCCGTCGAGCAGCTCACCAACATCAGCGGCCAGATTGAGGAGCAGGGAAAGAGCGACGGGGCCCTTGCCCAGAGCATCAACGACAGCATGGCGACCGACCTCATTGGGCGCACGGTGAAGACCTCGGGCAACACCCTGCAGTGGACGGGGGAGGGGGAGGCGACCTTTGGGGTCGACCTGGAGCGCCCGGCCTCCGAGGCCACGGTCACGATTCGCGACGCGGGGGGCAACGCGGTGCGGACGAAAACCCTCGAGAACGTATCGCAGAGCACGGAGGTCACCTGGGACGGCACGGCGGACGGGGGCGCACAGGTGCCCGACGGCACGTATTCGGTGGAGGTCAGCGCCACGGGCGGGAGCGGGGATGCCGTCGAGGGGACCGCGCGACTGGAGGGCACCGTCGACCGCGTCACGCTGGAGGACGGGAGAACGTCCCTCCGGATTGGCGGGGCGCAGGTGTCGATGGGGCGTGTGCAGAGCATTGCGGCCCAGTAGCCCCCCGCCGTCCCCTTCGCCGCTCTCGATGGGCAATTCGGTGTCCCCATGACGGTCCACCAGCGAAACGGACGCGTCCCGCCGGACGCGCTCCGGCAGACGCCCAAACAGGACCCGGCGGCCCCGGACGGGCCGCCCGAGGACACAGGCGAGTCGTCGTTTGCCGACCACCTGGAGGCGGCCCAGGACCAGACGGACGGCATCGACCTGTCCGGGCACGCCAAGCAGCGGATTGCGCAGCGCAACATCTCCCTCGACACCCCCCAACGCCAAGAACTCGCCGACGCCATGGACCAACTCGACGACAAAGGGGCCCAAGACGCGGCCGTGCTCCGGGAGGACGCGGCCTTCGTGGTCAACGTGCCGAGCCGGACCGTCGTCACGGCCCTCGACCAGACCGAGATGAAGCAACGCGTCTTTACCCAAATCGACAGCGCCATGCGGCTCTAATTCCCCTCGCTACCCTCTCGAATCTCTTTGAGCACTCCCGGCGGGACCCACGCCTCGCTTCCACGACGGAGCGAGGCACGGGACGCCGGTGCGCGGCTGACCGACCGAGGCCGCGCGCGTTTCGACGTATTTCTCTTCAACAACACACCTGAGACCTATGAGTCTTCAGTCTCTGAGCATCGGCGTCTCTGGGCTTCGAAGTCACCAGACGCGCCTCGACACGGTCAGCAACAACATCGCAAACTCGAGCACGACGGCCTTCAAGCGGCAGCGGGCCGCGTTCAGCGAGGAGCTCGGCCAGGCGATTCTGGGCGTGGGGCGCACGGCGGGCGGCTCGAACATCAACCCCTCGAAGGTGGGCCGGGGCGTCTCGGTCGCCTCGATCGACCGGAACTTCTCGCAGGGCTCGCTCAACGACACCGGCATCAAGACTGACCTTGCGCTGAACGGGGACGGGTTCTTCGTCGCGAGTCCCAAAAGCGGGGCGGCGAGCGACCAGCGCCGCCTTACGCGGGCCGGCAACTTCACATTTAACCAAAATGGCGAACTCGTCACGGCCAACGGCCTGAACGTGCAGGGCTGGGAGGTCGGGGAGGACGGGACGGCCAATACGGGCGAGCTCAAGAACGTTCAGTTCGACCCCAATGCCCAGTCCGCGGCGAAAGCCACCACGGAGGCCCAGGTTGGGGGCAACCTCTCGGCGGACGCCGAGGCGGGCGACACGAGCGAGATCTCAAGTGTCGTCTACGACGAGCAGGGGAAGGCCCACAACGTGGTCATCAATTTCGAAAATACCTCTGAAGACACGTGGACATTCAGCGTAGAGGACCCCGATGGCGTCCTTCAAGACGCTAATGGAGGGGGGCCGGGTGACGCCAACGGAACGATCACATTCAAGGACGACGGTTCCGTAGACTCGATTTCAGGCATGACCAACGCGTACGACCCAGACGGCAACGGGACCAACGACGGGGTGAGTCTCGACTGGACGAATGATGCGGTTCAGGGGGGCAAAAGCTTGGGCATCAGCCTGCGCGACATTACGCAGTTCAGTGGCTCGACCACGTCGAAATTCCAGGGCCAGAACGGCAACTCGTCGGGGGAGCTGTCCGGCGTTCAGTTCACGCCGGAGGGGAAGCTGCAGCTCAACTACACCAACGGGGTGCAGGAGGAGGAATATCAGCTGGCCATCGGCGACGTCAACAACCCGAACGGCCTGGAGCAGCAGGGCGAGAACTTCTTCACCACGACCGGCGCCTCGGGCGATCTCCAGCTCGGGCGTGCGGGCCGCGACCTGCAGACGTCCGTGGTGTCCGGGGCGCTGGAGTCGAGCAACGTGGACTTGGCGAAGGAATTCTCCGACCTCATCAAGGCGCAGCGGAGCTACCAGGCCTCCTCCCAGATCATTACGACCGCGGACGAGGTCCTCAACCAGACCGTCCAGCTTAAGCGGTAATCTGCTTGGTCGGTAGCCACGTGTCGTTGGTCCCCCCGTGCCGGGGCCCTGTGGAGGAGACAGGGCCTCGGCGTTGGAATAGGGGGAGGGTGGCCCCAGGGGTTAAGAATCCGGCTCGGCCGCCGATAATGGAAAATGGACCGTCTCAACCGCCGCACTTTTCTTTCATCGTCGACTTGTTCTGTTTCCATGCGCGAACCTGACTCGCAAACCGAAGACGTCCGCCAGTTCGTTAGCTTCATCGTGGCGGAGGAGGAATTCGGGGTCGACATCCTGACGGTGCAGGAAATCATCCGCCCCGTCGAGATCACCCGCGTGCCCCATGCGCCCGACTTCGTAGAGGGCGTCATCAACCTGCGCGGACGCATCCTCCCGATCATTGACCTGCGCACGCGCCTCGGCTTCCCGGAGCGCGACCAGGACGAAGACACGCGCATTCTCGTGGTGGAGCTGCAGGACCAGACGGTCGGGTTCGTGACCGACTCCGTCCGCGAGGTCCTCCGCGTAGAAGAGAGCACGATTGAGCCGGCCCCCGACCTTGCCACGAACATCGACACGCACTTTCTGCGGGGCGTGGCGAAGCTCGACGAGCGGCTCCTCATTCTGCTGGACCTGGACGGCATCTTCTCCGACGAGGAGGCCGAGGCCCTGCAGGGCATGGAGGAAGACGAGGCCGACGCGGCCGCCGCACAAGGCGTCGCGGCATGACGGGTCCCCGAACGCCCCCAGCAATTTCTCCCTGAGGAGGCACATATGAAGAAACCGACCGCAGCGGAGGCGTCGCTCTCCAGACAAACGTTTAACCGCCTCCGCGACCTCGTGCGCGAGCATGCCGGCATCGACTTTCCCGACGAAAAGCGGTACCTCCTCGAAAGCCGCGTCAAGCCGCGACTCCTGGCACAGGAAGTGCCTGACTTCGAGACGTACGCGGATCGTCTGGAGCAGGGAGACACCAGGGAGATTGCGCGACTGGTGAACGCGGTGACAATCAACGAGACGGCGTTTTTCCGGCACCCGTCGCAGTTCGAGGCCCTGGAGGACACGATCCTCCCCGAATTGGTGCGGCTGCACCATCAGGAACGGTCGGGCCCCATGCGGCTCTGGAGCGCGGCCTGCTCGGCCGGCGACGAGGCCTACTCGCTCGCGATTCTGATCCGGGAGACGATCGGGCCGCGCCACCCGCGCATGGACTACGAGATCGTAGGGACGGACATCGACACCGAAGTGCTGGAGGAGGCCCGCGCGGGCCGCTACCGAAAACGGTCCGTCCGGAACGTGCCGCCGGCCTACCTGCGCGACTATTTTGATCGTTCGGGCGAGGCCTTCGTGGTCGATCCCGCGATCCGCGACATGGTGGAGTTCCGGCCCCTCAACCTGACCGATGCCCAGGACATGCGGCGGATGCGCAACTTCGACCTCATCATGTGTGCCAACGTGCTCATCTACTTCAACGAGACATCCAAAAAGAACGTGCTCCAAGGGCTGTACCGGTCGCTCCGTCCGGGCGGCTACTTGTTCGTCGGCGGCTCGGAGGCGCTCGGGGGGCTCGACGTCCCGCTGGAGCCCGTCCGCCACGAAGGCGCGCTTGCCTACCGGCGCCCGACCAACGGGTCGGTCTCCTCGCGAGCATGACGGGGACGCCCCGACGGTAGCCGTTCACTCACACGCATTTGTTTTCACTGACCCCCTTTGCTGTACCCATGAAGTTCCTGATCGTCGACGACTCGCCTACGATGCTCCGCATCATCCGGAATGCCCTCCAGGAGATCGGCTACAACGACATTGTGGAGGCCGAGGACGGCGAGGACGCGCTGGAAAAGTTGGAGGAAAACGCCCCGGACTTCGTCGTCACCGACTGGAATATGCCCAACATGAACGGGGTGGACCTCACCAGCAACATCCGAAATCACCCCGAGTACTCGGACCTCCCGATCCTGATGATTACCACCCGAGGCATGAAGGAGGACGTGAAGACCGCCATGAAGGCGGAGGTGAATAACTACATCGTGAAGCCCTTCGAGCCGGAGGTGCTCGAGGAGAAGGTAGATAGCTGCCTCGAAGCGGCTGCGTAGGCGTCTTCGTGCTCCACTGTCTTTGTCCCGTACGTAACTGCTTTTTTTCTGTTATGTCATCGCGCCCGCAAGTCCAAGAATTCCTGGACAAGCTGGACGAGCTGCAAGCGATCTTTGTGCTCAGCCGTCGGTTTGCCCCCTTCCTGGACGAGCTCTTCGACTTCGTCCAGGACATCACTGTGCTTCTCGAAGAGGTGAACACCACCATTCGGACGCGCTCCGGACACATGGAGCGCGCCACCGAACACCTCAAAAGCGTGTCGGAGGCCACGGAGGTGGCCACGAGCGAGATCCTCGACCACTCCGACGAGGTCCTGAAAGACCTCCGGAGCATCGAGGACCAGCTGTCGACGGTTGAGGAACAGTTCGCCGAGGAGGCGGAGGCCGACAATCAGGTTCTGGCCCTGCTGCGGGAGGAGCTCGGCGAGGGGCACGAAGAACTGCTGGACGAGGTGGCGCGCATTCAGGGCCGGAAGCAGGACCTGCGGGACGAGTGGGCGGCCCAGCTCCAGGACACCCGCGACTCCCTGTCCCCCATCCGGGACCGTATGAACCAGATTATGATGTCTCTGCAGGTGCAGGACGTCACCGAGCAGCAGCTCTCCAGCGTGAATCACCTCATCGAGACGGTCCGCGACCGGATCGACGCGCTGCTGGCCCGGCTCGGAACGGGACAGGCCGACCGGAGCGACGCGCCGTCGGGGGAGCCCTCGCGCACGGCAGCGTTCAACATGAATGCCGAGTACGACCGCTCGGGCGATCAGCAGCGCATGGCCGACAACGTGATGGCGGGGAAAGACGGCGGTACGTCGACGGGGGGCCGGGGCGGAGGGGGCACGGGGGGCACCGCGTCGCAGTCGACCGCCTCGAACGGGGCCTCCTCGAACGGGGCGTCCGCGAACGGCGCCTCCTCGGACGGAGGGGAGGCGGCCTCCCAGTCCGACATCGATGACATGTTCGACGACGGCGGGGGCGGCTCCGGTGGGGGCGACGAGGGGGGCGAGGCGGCCTCCCAGGAAGAAATCGACGAGCTTTTTCAGTAGGGCCCGCGCCCGACGCGCCCCGCGCGGCCCCAGGTTCTTCACAAGGCGCACAAGTTGCTTCCGGTCCCATGAGCGAACAGCACCCTATTCACGACGACGGCATGCAGGAGATCGTCGAGAGCTTCGTGGTGGAGGCCACGGAGATCTACGACGGCCTTGAGGGGGATCTCCTCCAGCTCGAAAAAACGCCCGAGGACGAAGAGCTCGTCGACAGCGTCTTCCGGGACGTGCACACGGTGAAAGGCACGGCGGGCTTCCTCGACCTCGAACAGCTCAGCACGCTCGCGCACCGGTTCGAGGAGGTGCTCGACGCGATGCGGGAGCAGGAGGTGGACTTCGAGCCGGCCATGACCGACGTGATGCTGTGTGCCTTCGACCACATGAAGGTGCTCACCCAGCAGGTCATCGACCGCGACCTGGAGCCCCTCGAAATGGAGCCCCTGCTCGATGCCCTTGAGGCGATCAACGAGGGCACGTTCGAGGCCGGAGCGGTCTCGCTGCCGGATCCGGACGGGGGGGCGCCCGAGGAGGTTGGGGGCGACGCCGCCGGGGGCGCCGACGAGCCGACGGACGCGGACGGGACGGGCGACACAGAGGGGGCCGCCTCGCCCGACGCGGGCGAGCCGTCGGACGACACGTCGAGCACCGACGGCGACGGGGGGGACGGCGACTCGGGGCGAAAAGCGCCGGACACCATCCGCGTGGAGGTGAGCCGACTGAATCAGCTGATGGACCTGGTGGGCGAACTGGTGCTGGGGCGCAACCGGCTCCTCCAGCTCATCACCGAGGCCCGCACCGAGCACGACGCGCGTGCCGACACGGACGAGCGCCTCCGTCTCGACTCCCTGCTGGGGGAGCTGGAGGAGGCGAGCGACAAGGTCGACTACACGACCACGGAGCTGCAGAGTGCCATCATGCAGACGCGCATGGTGGAGGTCGGACAGGTCTTCGGCAAGTTCCCACGCGTGGTGCGCGACCTGGCCCGCGAGTTCGACAAGCAGATCGACCTGACGGTGGAGGGGGAGGACACGGAGCTGGACAAGTCGCTGGTCGAGGAGATTGGAGATCCCCTGCTGCACCTCGTGCGCAACGCGGCGGACCACGGCATCGAGCCCCCCGAGGAGCGGAAGGAAAAGGGCAAGGACCCGCGCGGCGAAATTCACCTGTCGGCGTCCCACGCCGGCAACCACATCATCATCGAAATTGCCGACGACGGCGCCGGCCTCGATCCGGACGCCCTGAGGCGGAAGGCCATCGAGAAGGACGTGCTGACCGAGGACGAGGCGACGGACCTGAGCGACTCGGAGGCGTACCAGCTCATTTTCCGCCCGGGGTTCTCGACCACCGAGGAGGTGGGGCAGGTGTCCGGACGCGGGGTCGGCATGGACGTGGTGAAGACCAATCTGGCCGAGCTCAACGGAACCATCGACATCGACTCGACCCCCGGAGAGGGCACGCGGTTTACGCTGAAGCTCCCCCTCACGCTTGCGATCCTCCAGAGCATGCTGGTGCGGAGCGGAGCGGAAACCTTCGCGATCCCGCTCTACGCCGTCTCGGAGGCGGTGCGCCTGGAGCCGGGCATGATCGAAACGATCCAGGAGGGGGAGGTCATCGAACACCGGGACCAGGTGATTCCGGTGATGCGCCTCGGGGAGGTGTTGGACGTCCAGTCCCCCGGCGCCGGTGGGCAGCGGGCCGACCGCTTCACCGAGGAGCAGGACGCGTACGCCGTCGTGGTGAACGTGGCCCACCGCCGCGCCGCGCTGGTCGTCGACGAGCTCATTTCCCAAGAGGAGGTCGTCATTAAGTCACTGGGCGACTACCTCAAGTCGGTGCCGGGCATTGCCGGGTCCACCATCCTGGGCGACGGCCAGGTCATCATGGTGCTCGACATTGGGGAGATGATCCAGCACGAAGAATTTGCCGCCGAGGAGGAAGGCGCCGAGGCCGCCGACGCGGACGGGGTGCCGGCCGCGTCCTCGAAGTAGCCCCCCGTTCCACCGATCGCCCCCATTCTGGTCTCTTTCAATCGCTATGATCCGAGTGCTCGTCGTTGATGATTCGTTGGTGATGCGGAAGGCCATCTCGCGGATCTTCGAGCAGGCCGACGATACGACCGTCGTGGACACGGCCACAAACGGCGAGGCCGGGGTCGAAAAGGCGCGTCGACTGGAGCCCGACGTGGTGACGATGGACGTCGAGATGCCGAAGATGAATGGCATCGAGGCCGTCCGCCACATCATGGAGGCGTCCCCCCGTCCCATCCTCATGCTGAGCTCCCTCACGGAGAAGGGGGCCGAGGTGACGATGGAGGCGATGCGGGCGGGCGCGGCCGACTTTCTGTCGAAGGGGGCGTCCAGCGCCACCCTCCGGGCCAACGACGTCGAGGAAAAACTGCTCGGCAAGGTACGAGCCCTCGCAGATTCGAACGCGCGGCTGTTCCGGGAGGACGGGCCTTCCCCCGCCGAGACGGTGTCGTCGACGGGCTCCCGGGAGGCATCGTCCTCCTCTTCCCCCACGTCGTCCGGCACCGACACTGCGACGAAGGGCTCCTACGAGTTGGCCGTCATCGGCGTGTCCACGGGTGGGCCGATGGCCCTCCAGCACGTCATCCCGGCCCTGCCCGCCGCGTTTCCGCTGCCGATCGCGATTGTGCAGCACATGCCGGCCCAGTTCACGCGCTCGCTGGCCGATCGCCTCGATTCCCTCAGCGAACTTGCGGTGGCCGAGGCCGAAGACGGGATGCTGCTCGAGCCGGGACGGGTCGTCGTCGCGGCGGGGGATCGCCACCTTACGGTGGAGCGACGCGAGGGCGCCCTCACGACCTGCACGCCGGCGGAGCCGGCGGGCGACTCCCATCGGCCATCGGTGAACGTCCTCTTTCGGTCCGCCGTCGAAGCGTGCCGGGAAGACGTGCTGACCCTCGTCATGACGGGCATGGGGAAGGATGGGTTGGAGGGGGCCCGGCGCATCCAAGACGATGGGGGGACCGTTTACGTCCAGGACGAGGATACCTCCGTGGTCTACGGGATGCCGCGTGCCGTTGCGGAGGCGGGACTCGCGGACGCGACGTTTCCGCTCGATGACCTGCCCGATGCGATGCAGAAGGCCGCGGGGGCCCCGGCCCGCCCGTAGTGGCGGAGGGGCTCGGCAGAACGAAGGCATGCAGTTTGCGCGGTTCAAGGGCCGACGGTCGTGGCCCAATGACGCTGCCCCGCTATGGCACCCAACACCTCTCGGCTCCTGCCCCGCGCGTTCCTCGCAGGCGGGGCGCTGTTCCTCCTTGCCGCCCTGGGGGCCGTTCCGGTCGTTCCGCCCGCGTGGGGGCAGAAGGGGCCCCACGGCGACGCGCATGTGCGGCACGTGGCCCAGAACACGCGCCCCAAGGCCCCGGCCCGTTCGACCCGGCGTCGCCTCCGGGACTACGACTCGTACGTCCGGTACTTCTCCGGGCTGGCGTACACCCGGAGCGGGGTCAACCTGAGCACCAATTTCGTGCGGGCCCTGATCGCGGCCGAGTCGGCCGCTCGCCCCCGCGCCGTGTCGTCGGCCGGGGCCATCGGGCTCCTGCAGATCCGGCCCGAGACGGGGCGCCGGGCCGCCCGTGCGCTCTACGACACCGGCTACGAGTTCCGGTTCGTCGACCGACGCCGGCTCCGCCGCCTGTCGGCCGACGACCTGAAGGACCCGGCCCTCAACATCCTCATCGGCTGCTACCTGCTCGACCGCTACAACGCGGAGTTCGGGGACCACCTGGCCCGGACCGTCGGGGCGTGGAACGCGGGCCCGGACCGGGTGCGCCAGTACCGCGGCACGCCCCCCTACGAGGAAACGGTGGGGCTCATCCGCCGCGTGAACGCCTTCTACCTCTTCTTCCGACGCCAGGACGCCCGGACCCCGTAGAGGTCCCGTTGCCCCGCGGCCCCCGGCCGCCGGAATGGGCGGGTGGGTCCTCCCGACCCGAGACGGTCGTCCCGAGCGGAAGGGCGTTCCGAGTAGGGCGTCTCGGGAAGGGGGGCTGATTGCATGGGGCCGGGCCGACAATCAAAAACCATCCATGCCCGCACGACCGCCCCTCACTGGTTCCGCCAGCACGTCTTCTCCGTCATGCCTCGACTTCGAGACCTAAGCATCCGGGCGAAGCTCCTCCTCACACTCCTCGGCATCGGGGGCCTCTCGGTGGGCATCATGGGATGGATCGGGTACTCCAGTGCGCGGCAACGCCTCGAATCCGAAGCCCTCGGGCGGCTGGCGGGCGTGCAGGCGAACAAGGCCAACGCCGTTGAGGCGTACGTCGAGGACCTCCGAAGACAGGTCGTCACGACGTCGAAAGACGACCAGACGGTGCGGGCAATGCAGAAATTTCGGTCGGCCTTTCGGGTGCTGGACGCCCGCAACGCCGCCCCGATTGGAGGGGGGACGGCGGCCGTGCGGACATACTACGAGGACGAATTTGGTCCCCGGCTCGAGGAGGGCACCGGGACGGATGGGGCCGCCGCCTCCTACGTGCCGGAGGAGGGGCACATCCAGTACCTGCAGAACAAGTACATCGCCTCCAATCCCCACCCGGTCGGCGAGAAAGACCGGCTGGACCGACCGGGGGAGGGCTGGGAGGTGTACCACGTGCCGCACGCCAGGTACCACGATGCCTTCCGCCGGCTCCTCCACGCCTTCAACCACGCCGATCTCTTCCTGGTGGAGCCGGACAACGGGCACGTCGTGTATTCCGTGCAGAAGGAGGTCGACTTTGGGACGAGCCTGCTCGACGGCCCGTACCGGGACAGCAATCTTGCCGAGGCGTTCCGGGCGGCCCGAGGGGCGGAGACCGGCGACGCACACCGGATGGTCGACTTCGCGGCGTACGGCCCCTCGCATGGGACGCCGGCCTCGTTCGTCGCGTCGCCGATCATGGACGCGGGCGAGGTGATTGGGGTGCTCGTCTTTCAGGTGTCCGTCGGGGAGATCAACGAGACGCTGACGGGCGGGCAGGACTGGGCCGCCGAAGGGCTCGGGGAGACCGGAGAAACCGTCCTGGTCGGGGCAGATCGCCGAATGCGGACCGACGCCCGCTTCCTTCTGGAGGATCAGGATGCGTACCTGCAGACCCTCCGCAGTCAGGGCCATGACGACGCCACGATCGACCGGATCGATGCCCTCAACACCACGATTCTCCAGCAGGAGGTCCGGATGGAGGCGGTCGATCGGGCCCTGGCGGGCAGCACGGGCCGGACGACGGAAGCCGACTACCGAGGGGAAGCCGTCCTGAGCGCCTACGGGCCGGTCGATCTAGAGGGGGTCAACTGGGCCGTCGTGTCGAAGATCGATCGCGACGAGGCACTTGCCGCCGTCGACGCCCTGACGGGGCGGATCGCGCTGTGGGGCGGTGCGCTTCTGGTGCTGGTGGCGGGCATCGCGTTCGTGGTCGTCCGCTCCCTCACGCGGCCCCTCCTGGCGCTCCGGGATGCCGCGAGGAAGGCGACGGCGGGCACCCTGGACGCCGCCGTTCCCGTCGAGGGGCAGGACGAAGTGGGCGAGCTCACGGCCGCATTCAACGAGATGGTCGACCAGAACCGGCGGGCGCGAGACGACGCCGCGGCGCAAGAGGAGGCGGCGCGGCAGGCCCGGCAGGAGGCCGAGGCGGCCCGGAACCGCCTAGAGCGGCAGCGGGCCAACCTGCAGGACGACATCGCGACGATGGGGGCGGCGATGGATCGGTTCGCCAACGGGGACCTCACGGTGCGCCTCGACGCCGGCCGTGACGACGAGATGGGGCGCCTCCACGAACGGTTCAACCGGGCCGTCGAAAATCTGCGCCGGATGGTCGTGAGGGTGCGCGAGGCGGCGGGGGCGGCGGCCGCATCGGCCGGTCAAATCGAGGCCTCCAGCGAGCAGATGGCCGCCAGCGCCGAAGAGCAATCCGCCCGGTCCGAGGCGGTGGCCACGGCGGTGGACGAGCTCGGCCGCACCATTGACGAAAACCGTACGACCGTCCAGCGTACCGCCGACGCCGCGGCGGCCGGCGGGGAGCAGGCCCGGTGGGGGGGCGAAGTGGTGGACGACATGGCACGCAAGATCGACGAGATTGCCGACGTGGTGGCCCACTCGGCCGAGACCATTGAGCGCCTCGGGGCGTCCAGCGAAGAAATCGGCGAAATTGTGGAGACGATCAACGAGATCGCCGACCGGACCAACCTGCTCGCGTTGAATGCCGGCATCGAGGCCGCCCGGGCCGGCGAGGAGGGACAGGGCTTCGCGGTGGTGGCCGAGGAGGTGCGCACGCTGGCGGAACGGACCGACCGGGCCACCGACGAGATCGCCGAGATGATCGGGCAGGTCCAGTCCGAGACCGACGAGGCCGTCGAATCGGTACGGGCCGGCACCCGCCGCGTGGAGGAGGGGCTGGAGCTGGCCGACGAGGCCGGGACGGTTCTCGACGAGATTGTCGACTCGATTGCCCGGGTCGAAGAGCGAACGGACGACATCGCGGCGGCCTCCGAGCAGCAGTCGACCACCACCGACGAGATCGCCCAGAGCGTCCAGTCGATTTCTACGGCCGCCCAGGCGTCGTCCGCCTCGGTGACGCAGGTGGCCGGGTCGGCCGCCGACCTCAGCGCGCTGACCGAGACGCTGCGCGAGAGCGTCCGGCCGTTCCGCGTCGAGCGCGACGGGCACGCCGAGGCACACGGGGGCACGCCCACGCCCGGCCGCGGGAGAAGCCCCGACGGCGCCCAAAAATCCCGCCGGGATGCGGGTGCTGATCGGTGCTCCGAAGAAGAGCCCCTCCGAGGCGCCGATTCGTCGAGGACAGTCTCGAAGGAACAGTGAAGGCAAGGGGAAAAGGGTGACGTTCTCGTTTAAGGTTTCTCGGTCGCCGCCGATACCTGTAGATGGAGTGCGTTTCTTCCCGATGCTCGATTCTCTTCACGCAAGCCCCTTGCACCATGCGCATGCGTTCTCTCGGATTTCTTTCTCTCCTCGTTGCCTTCGTGGCCATGGGCACTGCACCGGCCCCCGCCGGACCGTCGTCCACGGCGGACATAAACCCCGCCGACGGCCCTCCGCCCACGACGGCCAGCCAGAGTGCCGGGCTGGTGCAGCAGATGTTTTTTCTGAACAAGATGCGCCCGGACGTTGAGCGCGTCGGCCTCATCTGGAAAAAGGGCGCCGCCAACCAGGAGAAGATGATCGAGCGGGCCAACCGGGCCGTCGCCGCCATCCAAGGCAAGCTGTACGTGGGATACGTCGAGGACAAAAGCGGTGTCGCGGAGCAGTTTCGGGTGTTGACCCGCAAGCACGACGTCCAGGCCATCTGGGTGATTGAAAACGACGGGATCGTCAATGCCTCGGCGCCTCGAAAGTACCTGATCAAGAACACCATCAAGAAGGGCATTCCCCTGGTGGCGCCGAGCCGCGACTGGGTCGATGCCGGCGCGCCGGTGGCCATTGCGAAGAGCGGCGGAGCGATCCAGATCCTACTCAACGAGCAGGCGGCAAAGGCCACGGCGCTCAAGGTCCCCGAGAAATACCAGTCGAACACTGAGTTGATTGCGTCGGCCAACTAACAGAAGGCCCTCGGGCGGGACGGCGCCGGTCTGGGCATGGTGGAGGGCGTAGGCGCGTCCCCTCTTCGGACGTCAGTTACCCGTACCATCCTTGATTCCCAAACTCATGTCGCTACGATTTACAGATCTGAACCTCAGCACCCGATTTGCCTTGCTCCTGACGATCGGGGCCGTGGGCTTTATCGTTCTCTTTCTCTCGTTCGTGTTCTACTCCCTGAACCAGACAGAGCTTGAGGTTGAACGGCGTGGGCAGTTGATGGCGGAGACGGTGGGGCAGCAGTCCATCGTGAAGATCAAAATGGCCGACAAGGCGGGCCTGAAGGAGACCCTCAAGCGGGCCGTCGAGGGCAGCTCGGCCCTTGCGGGCGGGTTCTACGGCCCCAATGGGACCCGCATTGCCTCGTACGGACTCGACGAGACGCTTCCGTCCTCGGCCCGCAAGATGGACAACGAGGCGGGCGCCCGGTGGGTCGAGACAACCGACGGCACGTCCGTGCTGGCCGCCACGTCGAGCGTCATGAGCGACGGGGAGGCCATTGGGTCGGTGCTCACGGTCATGCCGTCCACGGTCCTGCAGGAGACGAAGCAGACAAGCTACCTGATCGCGGGGGGGATTGTCCTCGGCATTGGGCTGTTGGGCGTGTTCATCGTGGTGATCCTGCGGCGCACCGTGTCCCGACCGGTCAACGCGCTCCGCGAGGCGGCGGAGGAGGTGCGGGACGGCCGCCTGGACGTGCACGTCGATGCGGACCAGGGGGACGAGATTGGGCAGCTTGCGGATGCCTTCAACGCGATGGTGACGGCGAGCCGGGAGAAAACCGAGGCCCTGGAAGAGAAGTCGGCGCAGGCCGAAGAGGCCCTGGAGAAGGCCGAGACCCTTCAGCACGAGGCGGAGGAGGAGCAGGAGTACCTGCGCGAGCAGTTCAATCGCATCTCCGACGTGCTGTCGGCGGTGGAGCAGGGCGACCTGACCCAGCGGCTGACCGTACAGAAGGACGATGCGGTGGGCCAGCTCATGAAGCAGGTCAACGCGATGATCGACCAGCTTGCCAACCTCATTCAGGAGGTCGAGACCACCAGCAGCCAGCTCTCGGCGGCCGCGGAGACGACGGCCTCGACGGCCGCGGAAATGTCGGCCGGGACCGAAGAGCAGGCGGAACAGACGACGGAGGTGGCGGCGGCCGTCGAGGAGATGTCGTCGACCGTGGCGTCGTCCTCCGAGCACGCCGAGCGCACCAACGAGAAGGCCCGAGAGGCGTCGGAGCTCGCGGAGCGGGGCGAGAAGGTGTTCAACCGCACCACCCAGGCGATGGAGCGCATCGTCGAGGTGGTCAACTCCTCCTCCGACAAGGTGTCGGCCCTCGGCGAGGCGAGCGCCGAGATCGGCGACATCGTGCAGGTCATTGAGGACATCGCCGATCAGACGAACCTCCTCGCCCTCAACGCCGCCATCGAGGCCCAGCGCGCCGGCGAGGAAGGAAAAGGCTTCGCCGTGGTGGCCGACGAGGTCCGGGAGCTGGCCGAGCGGACCACCTCCGCAACCCAGGAGATTTCGGACGTGGTCGTGCAGATTCAGGAGCAAATCGACGAGGTCGTGGCCGCGATGGAGAAGGGCACCGACGAGGTCGAGAGCGGGCTCGCCCTTACGGAGGAGGCCTCCGATGCCCTCGACGAGATTACCGCCTCCATCGACGACATGGCGGCGACGATCGACGAGATCGCGGCGGCCACCCAGGAGCAGTCGGCCACGACGACCCAGATTGCCGAGAGCGTCGAGTCGATCTCCGGCGTTGCCGACAGCGTGTCGAACTCGACGAACCAGCTGGCGGAGATGGCCGACGACATGTCCCGGCAGGCCGACGACCTGAGCGACCTCATCGAACAGTTCGACGTCTCCGGGGCAGGGGGAAGCGCCTCCCCCCGCCAGGACGAGGCGGCGCTGGAGCCCGCCCCGAACGTGTCGGCGTCCGGCTCCAACGGGGCAGCAGTTGGGGCCGCTTAGCCGCGGGGCACACGCCCCGTCCCCGGGGGCATTCAAGTCCCTGGGGCATTCAATTTTGACGCCCTCGAAAAGAGGGAGGACGGAACCACCGGACACTTAAGGTCCGCTCCGGCGCGCCGATAATCATGGGTGCGCCGGATTTCTTTTGCCCGCCCCGCGTCATGCAGCGCCCCGCCTTCGACATCTGGACGACCCGCCCGGTGGGGTGGATTGCCGTGATCCTCTGGGCGGCGGCGGTTGGGAGCGGGTTCGTGCTGCTGACGAGCTACCAGAACGCACCCGGAACGCCCGCCCAGCCCCCCGCCGACTGGCCGGCCGAGAGCCGCATCGAACCGGCCGATCAGGGGGCGACGCTGCTCGTGTTCGTCCACCCGCACTGTCCGTGCACCGACGCGACGATGGAGGAGCTGGCGCGTCTCATGCGCCACGTGCGGGACACCGTGCGCGCCCATGCCGTCTTCTTGCGGCCGGAGCCGGTCGAGCCGGGCTGGGTCACGACGTCCCTCTGGCGCCGGGCCGAGTCGGTGACCGGCGTGCGTCCCCGCCGAGACCCGGGCGGACGCGAGACCGACCGGTTCGGGGTGAAGACATCGGGCCAGGTGCTGCTCTACGGGCCCGAGGGCGCGCTCCAGTTTCAGGGCGGCATCACGGCGGGGCGGGGGCACGAAGGCGACAACGCGGGGCGCGCCGCCCTCCGGGCCCTTCTCACCGGTGCCCGCCCGGCGGACACGGAGACATTCGTCTTCGGCTGCTCGATGCACGAAGACGGAACGACCGGATGCATCGGAGGGATGTGCCTCCGGTGAGGTGTCGTTCCGCCACCGTCTCATGCACGCTCAGCGTTCAATCTGCCATGCCTTCCTCCACGACAGCCCCTTCGGAAGCGGCTGGTTCGCCGCCCGGCGACGTCGAGGCGTCGGCCGACACGGTCGCGCCGGACGAGATCCACCGCCGCTTCGTCGACTACGTAACGGAAAACTACCGCGACGTCGATTTTCGGTTCGCGGTGTTGATGACGGTGCAGTGGGCCGCGGCGATCGTGGCCGCCGTCCTCATCTCCCCGAACACGTGGGCCGGGACCGAGAGCACGATGCACGTGCATGTCTACGCGGCGGTCCTGCTGGGGGGGCTCATCAGCGCCCCGCCGGCCCTCCTGGCGTGGGTGCGGCCGGGAACGACCCTTACCCGCCACCTCATTGCCGGGGCCCAGCTGATGATGTCGGGGCTGCTCATTCACCTGTCGGGCGGACGCATCGAGACGCACTTTCACATCTTTGCGTCGCTGGCCTTCCTCTCGCTGTACCACGACTGGCGGGTGCTCCTGACCGGCGCGGCGGTGACGGGGGTGGACCACGTCGTTCGGGGCATCATCTGGCCGGAGTCGATCTACGGCGTGCTCACGGCCAGCCCGTGGCGCACCGTCGAGCACGTCGCCTGGGTCGTGTTTGCCGTCTCCTTCCTGGCCGTGGGGTGCGTGCAGGCCGTGCGGATGTACCGCCGGCGGGCGGAGCAGGAGGCCGAGGCGGCCCAGAAAAACGACCGACTGGACGCCCTGCTCCAAGACGTCAAGGCGGCCAAGACCGAGGCGGAGGAGAAGCGCGAGCAGGCCGACCGGCTGGCCGAGCAGTCGCGCGTCGTGCGGGACTACCTGGAGGGGGAGGTGGAGCGCATGCTCGGGGCGATGAATCGCCTGTCGGACGGGGACCTAACGGTTGAGTTTGAGCCGGGCCGCGTGGAGGACACCCTCAACGAGGACCTCAGCGAAACGGAGGCCCTCGTGGACCGGCTCGGCGACGGGTTCAACCGGACCGTCGAGCAGATGCGCGAGACGCTCGCAGAGGTCGACGCCGCCGTGGAGGAGACGGCCACGGCCACACGGCAGGTCGGGGCGGTGGCGGACCAGCTGGCCGACGGCGCCGACCGGCAGCACGCCCAGGCCGACGAGGTGGCCACCGCGGTGGAGGAGATGAGCCGGACCATCTCCTCGAACGCGGACAGCGCCACCCGGGCGGCCGAGGCGGCCCAGCAGAATGGGCAGCAGGCCGAGACCGGCGCGGAGGTGGTCGGGGAGGCCGTGGAGAAAATGCACGAGATTGCCGATACGGTCCAGGACTCGGCCCGGACGGTCAAGGAACTGGGCGCGTCGAGCGAAGAGATTGAGGAGGCCGTGTCCATCATCAACGACATTGCCGACCAGACGAACCTGCTGGCCCTCAACGCGGCCATCGAGGCGGCCCGAACCGGCGAGGAGGGGCACGGCTTCGCGGTCGTGGCCGAGGAGGTCCGCGAGCTGGCGGAGCGCACCGCCGAGGCGACGGACGACATCGCCGAGATGGTCGCCGAGATCCGCGACAAGGCGGACGAGGCGGTGTCGGCCATGCAGCAGGGAGAGGAGCAGGTGCAGGACGGCATGGCCCTCGCCGACGAGGCCGGGGAGGCCCTCGACAAGATCGTCGACGGGACGCAGGAGGCGGCCGACACCGTCAGTGAAATTGCGTCGGCCACCGAGGAGCAGTCGGCCACCAGCGAGCAGATTACACAGAGCGTGCAGGGAATCTCGGAGGTGTCCAGGGAGGCGGTCACGGGCATCCAACAGATTGCAGACACCGTGGCGGACATGGAGGCGCGGACCGATCGCCTCGGCCGGCTCGTCGGCCACTTCACGCTCGGGGGGGAACAGGCAGTCGGGGACCCTCGGGAAGCGGGGCCGGCCGCGAACGACGCGCCGGATGATTCGTCGACGCAGCCCCGAGCCCCAACCGAGGGCCTGCCGGCGGCCTCGTCGTCCCTGGGGGACGGGGCGCCCGACTAGGGGCCCTGCGCTCGGGGGAGGTGGGGTGGAACGGCAATCGTGTGGGCGGCACGATTTTCCGTAGAGGGGCCCTGGGTTTTTTCCGGCTCGTCGTGTCGTTGCGGTGTCATTCTGAATGGAGGTACTATGCGGAAATCAACCTCGATCGGCCTGATCAGTGGATTTGTCCTCATCACCGGGGCCATCCTGCTGGGCAACACATGGGGGAAGTTCTTCGACCCGGCCTCGCTGCTGATGGTGGTGGGGGGCACGGCGGCGGCCGTCGTGGTTAACTACTCCTTCGACGACCTGAAGCGCGTCATCGAGATGACGCAGGACCTCTTCGCGTTCGAGCCGCCGTCGCTCCAGCGCCGCCTCGACCAGATTACAAACATGGCCCGCACCGCGCGGCGGGAAGGGGTGCTTGCCCTCGACCGGCACATCGACGACGTTGACGACGAGCTCCTGGAGTTCGGCCTCGAAATGGCCGTCGACGGGATGGGGGAGGACGAGATTGCAGGCATGCTCGACCAACGGATCGCGGAGATGAAGGGCAAGCGCCAGCTCGTGGCGGACTTCTTCACGCAGGCGGGCACGTACGCCCCGGCGTTCGGCATGATCGGCACCCTCATCGGGCTCATTCAGATGCTGAACAACCTCGACGACCCGAGCAAGATTGGCTCGGGCATGGCGACGGCCCTGGTCACCACCTTCTACGGGGCCCTGCTGGCCAACCTGGCGTTCCTGCCGCTGGGCGACCGGGCGCGAAAGCAGAACGAGCTCCGGGGAAAGGCGCACTACATCACCCGGGAGGGCATCCTCGCCATCGCCCGTGGGGACAGCCCGCGCATGATCGAGCAGCGCCTCGGCTTTCTCGCGGAGGACGAGGTGGAAGGGGAAGCGGAAGACGCGGGGGCGGAATCGACCGAAGACGCCACCGATGCCCAGCCCGCCGCGGCCGCGGCATAGTCCCATTGATTGTTCTACGCCCTTATGAGCAGTGACGAGGTGGGTCCCAATACCGACGAGGACGACGGCGACGACATGCCGACGGCGCCGTTCTGGATGACGACGTACGGCGACATCATGACGCTCCTCGTCACCTTCTTCGTCCTCCTGATCTCGATGTCGGAGATCCGGATGAAGAAGTTCCGGGACGCCATCAGCAACTTTCAGCGGCAGCCCGGCATGTTTTCCGGGAGCAAGTCCGTGGTCCCCGCCGACTACTCGTCGGGCTCCAGCCAGTCTCGGGCGCGAAAGCGGGCCGAGCAGTACGAGCAGTTCCTCAAGAGGCTTGAGGAGCGCGGGCTCGGCGAGAAGATCCAGGCGGACCTGAAGAAGGAGGGCATTCACGTCGTCATTGCCGATTCGTTGATGTTTCGCACCGGACGGGCGCGCCTCCTCAAGCCGTCCCGGACGGTGCTGCGGGAGCTGGCGAACCTGCTTAGCCGCGACGTGGGGTCGGTGGTGGTGTCGGGGCACACCGACGACCGCCCGATCGGGACGCGGAAATTCCCGTCGAACTGGGAGCTGTCGACCGCCCGGGCGGCATCGGCGGTACGTTTTCTGCAGGAACGGGCTCCCGAATACGACTCCTCGCGGTTCCAGGCGGTGGGGCACGCCTCCACGGACCCGCGTGCCTCGAACCAGACGGACGAAGGGCGGGCCAAGAATCGTCGTGTAGAAATTATGTTCAACTGGCGGTCATGGAACAGCAACAAGACGACATCGACCCGTCCGACGCCGGAGTCGACGGCGACGGGGCCCTGACGGAGGACGAGGAGCCGCTCATCAAGCGGCACTTCCTCCTGCTTCTGGCCCTGGCGCTTGGCGTGGCGGGCGTGGCCGGGGTAGGGGTGACGTACGCGCAGTACGACCGCGTCGGGGAGACCATCCAGGCGATCCCCTACGTGGGACAGATTGCCCAAAACCCCGGGACGGTTCCCTACGCCGACCAGATCGCAGGGATGCTCCCCTTCGTGGGGGGCGACTCCGGCGGGGACGCGGAATCCAAAAAGGTCGGCGCCCTCTCAAAGCTGGAGGGACTCGTGGTCAATCCCGCGGGCTCCCGCGGCAACCGGTACCTGGCCATTAGCGTCGTTTTCGAGATGGAAGCGCCCAAGGTGAAGAAGGAGATGGAGAAAAAGAAGGTCATCATTAAAGACGCCGTGCTCCGGCTGCTGTCGGAGCGGACGGTCGAGGAGCTGTCCGACCCCGAACGGCGTGACAACCTGAAAAAAGCGCTGCGCGAGGAGGCGAACGGGATCCTCAGCAAGGGAGAAGTGGATCGGCTGTACTTTACGGAATTCGTTTTGCAGTGACGTGGACCCGTGGGCGCGGAACCGTTCTCTGATCTTCTCGACGGCCTCGTAGCACCAGCATGTCGAAGCCCCTTAGTCAGGAGGAAATTGATGTCCTTCTCGGCGACGCCGACGCGGAGGAACAGGAGGTCCCCACCGGAGGCGCCGGCGACGAGCAAGACGCGCAGGCGGAGAAGGAAAAGCAGGCGCAACCGTACAATTTTAAGCGGCCGCGCCTGTTCTCGCAGACGCAGAAGCGCATCCTGAATCAGGTACACGAGTCGTTTGCCCGGGACCTTTCGGTCTACCTCTCCGCCCAGCTCCGCACCATCGTCGACATTTCGCTGACGGCCGTCGACCAGGTGCTCTACTCGGAGTTCGTGATGTCGAGCGCCCCGCCGTCGGCCCTGTACGTCCTGCGCGAGGACGAGCTCGAATACCGGTCGATTTTCGAGATCGACCCGCGGCTGGTGGTGTACACCATCGAGAAGCTCATGGGGGGCGACGGGCAGCTGATGGACGAGTCCCGTGAGGTGTCCCCGATCGAGCAGCGCATCATGAGCCGGGTGATGAAGCGGGCGTACCGGAAGCTCGAGGAATCCTGGCGGAAGGCCTACGAGCTGTCGGTCGAGGAGGTCGCGTTCGAGTCGAACGCCGAATTTGTGCAGATCATCCCGGCGGCCGAGCCGGCGCTCGTGGCCTCGTTCGACGTGCGCGTCTACGACGAGCCGTCGTTTATCAACATCTGCTACCCGTACCTCATGCTGGAGCAGATGCTGGGGCGCTCCGGCATGGAGCAGTGGATTTCCAGCTCCACGACGGCCGTCGAGCCGGAAGTGCGAGACCGGTACGAGGAGACCCTGCGGGAGACAGAGGTGAACCTAAGCGCCGAGCTGGGGCGCACCGTCCTGCCCGTCACCGAGCTGGCCCAGCTGCAGGAGGGCGACGTCATTCCCCTCGACCGCGAGACCGACGACCCCATCAAGGTGTTTGTGAACGGCGAGCAGAAGTTTGAGGCCGTGCCGGGCCGTTCGGGACGGCAGCGGGCCCTGCGGATTACGGCGGCGGAGTCCCCCGAAAACGTCGAGTTCGATTCTCTGACCCCTTCCCCTGACCATGACCCAGAACACGCTCAAGACGCACATACAGACGGCACTGACGGCGCTGGAAGCGCTGCTGGAGCAGCTGAGCGGGAATGAAATTCCGCTCGACGCGTCGGCCCCGAAGAACATCGCCGACCGGTCGCCCACGGAGGCGCTCCAGAACGACCTGAAGGAGCGCTTCGTCTTGTACGCCGCCGACCAGGGCGCGGTCGTGGCCCTGGACCCGGACTGGGTGCCCCTCTTCTCGGAGGCCATGTTCGGGGAGGAGATGGCGCCCGACGCGGACGGGGCCCTCGACCTCATGCAGGAAATCTCGTCGCAGGGCTTCGGAACCGTGCAGAGCACCCTCGCGGAGGAGGGCCTGACCCTGCCCGAGGTGCAGTTCGACACGGCCGCGCCGGGCCAGGCGCCCCCGTCCCCGGACGAGGCCGCGTGGCTCGTGCCGTTCACCGCGCAGCGGGGCGGTGGCGAGCTGGACGGGCTCGTGCTCCTGCCCGACGGCGCCGAGGCGTCGTCGGACGCGTCGACCACGACGGAGAGCGCCCCCCAAGAGGCCGCCGCGGGGGCCGACCAGTCGTCGGGTGCGTCTCAGCCGGCGGGCGGCGGGGCCCCGTCGTCGTCGGCGGACGAGTCGGACGGCGTCGAGGTGTCGCCCGCCGCCTTCAGTGAGCTCGGCGACGAGGAGATCAGCGGGGACGGGGACTCCGGCACCTTCAAGCTGCTGGCGGACGTGGACCTGGAGGTGCGCGTGGAGCTGGGCCGTCGCGAGCTGCCCCTGGCGGACGTGCTGAAGCTCACGACGGGGAGCGTGGTCGAGCTGGAGAAGATGGTCGGGGAGCCGTTGTCGGTGTACGCCAACGGACGCCTGATCGCCGAGGGGGAGGCCGTGGTGATCGACGAGCAGTTCGGGGTGCGGATCACGAATCTCGCCTCGGAAGGACACCGGGAAAAGGCATTCTTCTAGACGGGAACGGGACCGACCGATGGGGGCGCCCGGATGGGTTTTTCCGGCTGGCATCGTTTTCGCAGAACAAGAGGGCAGATGTTTCGCCTTCTCGTTCTGCCGCTCGCCCCCGATCCCTCGCCCATGGTCCCCGCGTCTTCAGACTCGCCCGGAGTCTCTCCGCGCCGCCTGGCCTGGTACGCGCTGTACGCGCTGGGGGCGCTGGTGGCCCTTTGGGTGCTGGTCCAGGCCGCCGCGTTGGTGCCGTCCGCCGAAGGGGCCGAGTCCGCCGACGGGGCCACACCGAAGGCCCCCGCGTCTTCGTCCGTGTCGTCGGACGCCGGCATCGATCTCTTCACCTGGGGGAACCTGTCGGCCCTCCTGGTGCTCGTTGGCGGCGGGGGGTACGCGCTCTACGTGCGCCGCCGTGTCTCGTCCGGGGAGGCCTCCGCTGCCCTCCGTCCGATCGGGCAGTTGGCCCTCGGGCAGTCGCAGCACCTTCGCCTCGTTGCGTGCGGGGACGAGGTGCTTCTGGTGGGCGCAACCGAGGAGACGATCGAGCTTCTGAAAACGTACCCACGAGAGGCGTTCGACGAGTCGGTGCTTGACGCGGCGGAGGGCGGCACGGCCCCACCGGGCGGGGGCGGGCCCCCGCCTCAGTCGGCGCACTTCGCCGACGTGCTGAAGCAGTTTGCCCGTCAACACTCCCTGTCGTGACGCCCCACGCCGTGTCTACACGCTTCCCGATGCCAGGTCCCTCGCCCGTTCGACGGGCCGGGGGGCTCATCGTACTGGTCGCGCTTCTCCTGGCGGGGGGCCCCCTCGTCGGGGCCCCTGCATTCGCCCAGGAGGCCGGGGCGACGGCCGCCCAGGTCGACACGTCCGGGTCGTCGCTCGGGGGCCTCCCCCAGGTCGACCTGACCCCCTCGGAGGACGGGTACGAGCTGCCGATCCAGCTCCTCCTCCTGCTGACGGTCCTCACGCTCGCTCCGGCCATCATCATTCTGATGACCAGCTTCACGCGCCTGGTCGTCGTCTTCAGCATCCTGCGTCGGGCGCTGGGGCTGCAGCGGTCCCCGCCCCGGCAGGTCGTCATCGGCCTCTCGCTCTTCCTGTCCCTCTTTATCATGCAGCCGGTGCTGGAGACGGTCCACCAGGACGCGCTCCGGCCGTACCTGGACAACGAGATCACGCAGCAGGAGGCGTTCGACCGGGCGTCCACGCCGATGAAGCGGTTCATGCTCACCCACACGCGGGACAAGGACCTCATGCTCTTCATGGACATGGGGGAGATCGAGAGCTTTGAGGGCCCGGACGAGGCGCCGCTCTACGTGGTCGTGCCGGCGTTCGTCATCAGCGAGCTCCGGATTGCGTTCCAGATCGGCTTCATGATCTTCCTGCCGTTCCTCATCGTGGACCTCGTCGTGGCGAGCATTCTGATGAGCATGGGCATGATGATGCTGCCGCCCGTTATGATCTCGCTGCCCATCAAGCTGCTGCTCTTTGTGCTGACCGACGGCTGGTACCTGATCGTCGAGTCGCTCATGCAGGGCTACGCGGTGGGGTAGCGCCCGCCCCGCACGCCCCTTCACAATCACCGTACACCAACCGCCCCGCCTCCAATGAACGCAGACGTTGCTGTCTACTGGCTCAAAGAATCGCTCCGAACGGGATTCATGGTGCTCGGGCCCATGCTGGGCATGGCGCTGCTGGCCGGCATCGTCGTGAGCCTCTTCCAGGCCGTCACCTCCATGCAGGAGATGACGCTCAGCTTCATCCCGAAGCTCATCGCGATTGCCGTCGTCTTCTTCTTCATGATGCCGTGGATGATTCAGATGATGACCGACTTCACGGCCGAGATTTTCGCCGCCATTCCCAGCGTGTCGAAGTGACCGGCGGCCCGCCGCCGGACGCCCCCGCCGGACGCCCCTGCCCTGTGCCCGTGACGCCCGACGCCGAGACCAACGGCGTGTCCCATGTCGCTGCTCGATACCGAATACATTCTGCGGGTGCTGCTCGTGTTCGTGCGGGTGAGTGGCCTGATGCTGGCGGCCCCGTTCTTCCAGCAGAAGACCATTCCCGTGCGGGTGCGGGTGCTGGCCAGCGTGGTGCTGGCCTACAGCCTGGCGGGCTTCGCCACGGGGCCCCTGCCCGAGCACGTAACCCACGACGTCGGGTTCATGCTGGTCGTGCTGGTGGAGGCGGGCACGGGGCTCGTCATGGGCTTTACGGCGCGCATCATTTTCTGGGCGGTGAGCTTTGCGGGGACCATCATGGGGTACCAGATGGCGCTGAGCCTCGCGCAGACCTACAACCCGATCAGCGGCACGTCGAGCAACCCGCTCGGCCAGATTCTCTCGTATACGTTTCTCCTCGCGTTTCTCCTGGCCGACGGGCACCACTTCCTCCTGCGGGCGCTCGCGCAGTCGTTTGAGGTGGTGCCGCTGGGCGGCGCCGAGCTGTCCGGGGCCGGGCCGCCGATGCTGGGGTGGATGGGGGACTTCTTCCGGCTCGCCGTCCGGCTCGCGGCGCCGTTCCTGGTGATCCTCTTCCTGACCGACATCGCGCTGGGCATCTTCGCGCGCCTCGTCCCCCAGGCCAACCTGTTCACGCTCAGCCTGCCCGCAAAGCTGCTCGTGGGCATTGGAATCTTCCTTGTCTTTATACAGGGGGCCGTCCCGTTCTTCCCGTCGCTCTTTGGGGAGATTGAGCAGATGGTGCACGAGGTCCTCCGGATCATTGCCCCCGGGTAGCCGGCGATGGCGGGGCGGGAAAAGTTTTCCGTTGCGCCCTACGCAGTCCTTTCCCCGTGCGGGGACGCCGAGTAATCGCGATCGCGTGATTGCCTCCCAGCGCCACCGATGAGTGAGACGCAGGAAAAACAGTACGACCCCACGCCCCGACGCCTCGAAAAGGCGCGCGAGAAGGGAAACGTGCTCCGGGCCACGGAGCCGGTCTCCGTGGGGCTCCTGCTGACGGCGATGGCCGTCTTTTCGGTGGGGGGCGCCTCGGCGTTTCAGTCCCTGCAGGACATGGCGGCCCGCATTTTTCTCCGGTCGGCGCGCATGTCCCTCACCCCGGCGTCGCTCCAGCGCCTCGTCGCGGAGATCGGGGCGCAGGTCGCCGGGATGCTGGCTCCCCTCTTCATTGTGCTCATCGTGGCGGCGGTGGGGCTGAACATGGTCCAGTCCGGGTGGAACGTATCGTTCACCCCGATCCAGCCGCAGCTGAGCCGCGTGAATCCCCTGGAGGGGCTGAAGCAGATTTTTTCCTCGAAGGGGGCCTTCGGCTTCGCGAAAACCCTCCTCAAGATCGGCGTGGTGGGGCCCATCGCGTACTTCGCCATGCGGCCGCTCATTCCCGAGATGGTGCAGGTCTACACGCTGCCGCTGCCAGCCCTGCTCAACCAGGCGGCCGACTGGTTCTTTGCGCTGATGTGGCGGGTGCTGATGGGCCTCGTCGTGATTGCGGCGCTCGACTACGCGTTCGAGCGCTGGAAGTACTACGAGGACCTCAAGATGAGCAAAAAAGAAATGGAGGACGAACAGAAGGAAACGGAGGGGGACCCGGAGTTCGAAGAGAAGCGCCGGGAGAAGGCCAAGGAGCTGGCCGAGCAGCCGCGCATGGACCACGCCGTCATGAAGTCGGACGCGGTTGTTACAAACCCGACGCACTACGCCATTGCCCTCCGCTACGACCCCGACGAGGCGCCGGCCCCGCGGGTGCTGTTGAAGGGCGTGCGCAAGCGCGCACTCCGGATTAAAGAGCTCGCCGCCGAATTTGACGTGCCTACGTTCGAGAATCGGTCCCTGGCACACGCCTTGTACGAGAATGTGCCAGAGGAGGAAGAAATTCCGGAGGAGCTTTACCCGGCCGTCGCCGCCATCCTCGCCGAAGTATACGAGCAGCGCGGCGACGTCTAACCCGCTTATGCTTTGTCATCCACCCCCGTCGGTGCTTTGTCCCGCGCTGCTGAGTCCCGCACGTCATCGTCGCCCACCGGGTCGCTGGGGATTGGGGGGATCGACAGCGAGATTTTCGTGGCTGGCGCCATCGTGGCGATCTTGTTCATGATGGTGGTGCCCCTGCCCAGCTACCTGCTGGACCTCTTCCTGGCCACGGACATCGCCTTGAGCCTCGGGGTGCTCCTGACGTCGTTCTACGCCGAGCGGCCTCTGGAATTTGCGATCTTCCCGGGCCTGCTGCTCACGACCACCCTCTTCCGGCTCTCGCTGAACGTGGCGTCGACCCGGCTCATCCTGGGCAACGCGGAGGCGGGCGCCCTCATCAACGCGTTTGGGAGCTTCGTCGTGGCGGGCAACTACGTGGTGGGGGCCATCATCTTCCTCGTGCTCGTCATCATCAACTTCGTGGTCATCACGAAGGGCACCGAGCGCATCTCGGAGGTCGCCGCGCGGTTTACGCTCGACGCGATGCCGGGGAAGCAGATGGCCATCGACGCGGACCTCAACTCGGGCCTCATCGACGAGCGGGAGGCGCGCGAGCGGCGGGACGAGGTGACGGAGGAGGCCGACTTCTACGGGGCCATGGACGGCGCCACGAAGTTTGTGCGGGGCGAGGCCGTCGCGGGCATCCTCATCACGGCCATCAACGTCGTGGGGGGCCTGGTGATCGGCGTCACCCAGCAGGCGATGGGGATTGGGGAGGCGGCGAGCACCTTCGCCCTGCTCTCGATCGGGGACGGGCTCGTGTCGCAAATCCCCGCGCTCATGGTGTCGACGGCGGCCGGCATCATCGTCTCGCGGGCCAGTGGGGAGGAGGGGTCGCTGGCCAGCGAGATGAAGGGCCAGCTCCTCGACAAGCCGCCCCCGCTGCTGATCACGGGGTGCTTCCTGGGGGTCATGGGCTTTGTGCCGGGGCTGCCCATCATTCCGTTCTGGCTGCTGAGCGCAGGGGTGCTCCT
Source organism: Salinibacter ruber DSM 13855 (assembly GCF_000013045.1). NCBI lineage: Bacteria > Pseudomonadati > Rhodothermota > Rhodothermia > Rhodothermales > Salinibacteraceae > Salinibacter > Salinibacter ruber. The sequence goes on along the minus strand of NC_007677.1, from coordinate 3,210,891 downwards.
GCTGTGGTACCTGCGCAGCAAAGAGAAGAAGGCGGAGGACGAAGCAGAGGCCGAGCGCCAGCGCGAGGCCGAGGAGCAGCAGGCCGAGGAGGAGGCCGAGGAGGACCCCTCCGACCTGTTGCTGGTGGACCCGCTCGAACTGGAGATCGGCTACGGGCTCATCTCCCTCGTGGACCCGGACCAGGGCGGGGACCTCCTGGAGCGCGTCAAGATGCTGCGGAAGCAACTGGCCGAGGAGATGGGCCTCGTCATCCCGCCGGTGCGCATTCGGGACAACGTCGACATGGACTCGAACAAATACGTGATCCGGCTCCGGGGCAATCCCATCGGCGAGGGCCAGGTGATGCCGGGGTACAAGCTCGCGCTGCTCCCGGACGACGTCGACGAGGCGCCGTCGGGCATCCGGGTGGAAGACCCCACCTTTGGGCTGCCGGCCGTCTGGGTGGCGGAGCGCAACCTGTCGGAGGCGGAGCAGATGGGGCTGACCGTCATCGAGCCGCCGGCCGTCATCTCGACCCACCTGCTAGAGGAGCTGCGCAAGAATGCCTATCGGCTCCTCGACCGGCAGGAGGTCCGAGAAATGCTGGACAAGGTCGAAGAATCGGCGCCGGCCCTCGTCGACGAACTGGTGCCGGACCTCCTCTCGCTGGGCAGCATCCGCAAGGTGCTCCAGCGGCTGCTGGAGGAGCGCATTCCGATTCGCGACCTCGTGACGATCCTCGAAACGCTGGCCGACCACGCGTCGCAGACGCAGACGGTGGAGGTGCTGACCGAGCACTGCCGGGCGGCCCTGGCGCCCACCATCACCCGCGAGTTCTCGGGGCCCGAGGGGCGCATCAAGGCCTTCGTGATGGACCCGGCCCTGGAGCAGCACCTGCTCGAAACGGCCGAGTCCGGGGGGCTCGACGCCAACACCCTCGGGCTGCAGCCCGAGCGGGCCGACGCCCTCGTCAAGGCGATCGACGAGCAGGCGACTGAGCTTATCAGCAACGACCGGGCGCCGATCCTGCTGATCTCCCCCGTGCTGCGGGCGACGGTCTACCAGTTTCTGGACCCGATGGTCTCGGACATTACCGTTCTCTCCTACAACGACCTTACGCCCGACGCCCCGGTCGACATCGTCGACCAGGTCAGCATCCCGCAGGGCTCGTCGTCCCCCGACCTGTCCGCCGCGACCGCCGGGGTCTCCAACGCATAACCTCATCCGCGCCGCGCGCACACTGCCATGGACGTCAAGACCTTTACCGATTCGAGCATTCAGGCGGCCCTCGAAAAGGCGCGGCACAAGCTGGGCGACCAGGTTGTGCTGGTCGAGTCGGAGCCGTCCACCGACGAGGCGCCCGCGCAGGTCACCGTGATGGTGGACGAGTCGGCCCAGCAGGCCGCCACGCAGGGCGAGCCGTCCTGGGGACACGTGCCGAAGCCGTCGGAGGCGCCTGCGTCGGCCCCGAGCACGTCGCCCCCGAGCACGTCGCCCGCCCCGGACCCTGGGGGCGAGGACGACGGGGCCGCCCTCGGGTACGAGGCGGACGAGGCAGCGGGGCCGCCCGGGGCGGGGCGGGCGTCGCGCTTTCAGTCGGAGCTGGAGGCACAATCCCGGCCGGAGGCGGATGCGTCGGGGCAGGGCCCGGGGCGGGGACGGGTGTTTCCGGCCTCGGATGCGGAGGGCGACGGTGCCTCGACGACCGGCGACCACGAGGCCTGGGTCGAGTCGCGCCTGGCGGAGCTCCGGGCCCGGGGCGGGGACGGGCACGACCGGACCGCCCGCCTCGCCGGAGCGGAGACCGACGAGTGGGCGACCCACCCCCTCTACGGGCGCCTGCTGGAGGACGGCCTCCGTCCCAAGACCGCGACCGCCCTCTTCGGCGACCTGACGGAGCGGGGCGTGGACCCGAGGGAGAGCCCCCGGGACGAGCTGCACTGGGCCCTCGCACAGGTGGTGTGTCGCCGCATCCAGACCGACCCCCTGACCGACGACACGGGCGTGATCGCCCTGGTGGGGCCCAGCGGCGCCGGGAAGACGTCGCTCGCCCTCAAGCTCGCGGTGCACGACCGCATGCTCGCCCGGCAGGACACCGCCGTGCTTCACCTGTGTCCGGAGGCGGGGCGCAACGCGTCCTATCAGAACCCGACCGCCCTGTACCGGCGCTTCGGCCTCCCGGTGCGGAGCGTCCGCACGAAAGAAGACATGGCGAAGGCGCTCCGGTGCGTCGGCGACTTCGAGCAGGTGCTCATCGACACACCACCGCTCCCCATGCCCCTGTCGGAGGCCCGCCCGGTGCTGCGGCGGTACCGGCGCCTCCTGCGGCCCCTGCCGCGGCCCGATGTCCACTTCGTGGTCGACGCCACCCGGGCGCTCGGGGGGATCGACGAGGCGACGTTCGCCCGGCTGCCCCTCCGCCCCACGGCGGCGGCCGTCACTCACCTGGACGAGGTGCACGACTGGGGACAGGTGGCGGAGTGGCTGATCCACGTCGACCTGCCCGTGCAGATTGTCTCGGAGGGGCCCGAGGTGCCGGACGGGGCCCGGGCCTTCTCCCTGCGGTGGTTCGTGGAAGACGTCATGGACCTCTAACCGTCTTGCTTCCTCCTGCCTGACTTTTGACCGATGGAAGTAACCTCCAACGTTCTCACATTTGCCAGCGGCAAGGGCGGCGTCGGAAAGAGCGTCGTGACGACCAACCTCGCCGAGACGCTCGCGCGGGAGGGGCACCGTGTGGCCCTCCTCGACGCGGACCTGGGCCAGAGCGACGCGGCGGTGCTCCTCAACGAGGCCCCCGCCACGACGGTGTGGGGCGCCGTGCAGGAGGACGCCGCGCTGCGTGCGGTGCCACACGAGACGGAGGGGGGAGTGACCCTGGTGCAGGCCGCCAACCGCCCGCCCCCCGAGGCCCCGGACGCGCGTGACGCCCTGTACGCCGCGCTCGATACCCTGCTCGGGCGCCTCCGCGAAACGCACGATTACGTGCTCGTCGACGCGTCGGCCGGAACCGACGGGCCCGTGCAGTGGGCCCTGGATCGGGCCGACCTGGGGGTGCTCGTCGTCGTGGGCGAGCCCACCGCCGTGGCCGATGCCTACCGGCTCGCCAAGCAGCTGTGGAGCGCCGACCCCGATTACCCGCTGGGCCTCGTCGTCAATTTTGCCGAGGACGAGGACGACGCCCGCAGCATCGGGGAACGGTTCAAAGCGGTCACGACCCGCTTTCTGGGACAGGCCCCGAAGACCCTCGGCTGGATTCCGTTCTCGCACGCCGTGCGCCGCTCGGTGTCGGACCAGACGCCGGTGGTGCGGAGCGAGGGGCCCGCCCGGGACGCCTTCGCCGATCTGGCCGACACGACCGCCCGGGGGCAGTACGCCCTCTCGCCCGCCCTCTCATGAACTGCGCCCTGCACGTCTCACTACGTCTCCCAATCGCGCCCTGTACCATGCCGTCTTCCGACACTGCCTCCGTGTCCCTGTCCTACCACACAATCATCGCCGACGTGAGCGTGCTGTTCGGGACCGGCATCTTTCTGGCGCAGATGTGGGGCGGGGCGCCCCTGGAGCACACCGTCGTTGCCGCGGCGGGGGGCGGGGTGGCAACCTACCTCATCCTGGCAGTCGGCTACGCGGCGGCCCGAAGCATCGTCCAACACGGGATGCCCTTCGAGACAACCGCGGAGGAGGACGCCTCGGACGAGGGGGCGTCTGCGGAGTCGGAGCCTGAGCCGTCCGAAAACGTTCCGGAAGCCCAGGCCGCCTAACTCCCCGCGACTCGTTGCGACGTCCTAACGCCGTAGTGCCATGTCCCGTGACCTGCAGCCCCTCGTCGAGCAGTACCTCGACGACCCAACCCCGTCGAACCGAGAGGCCGTCGTGATGGCGGCGCTCCCCCTCGTGCGCTCCATCATCGGCAAGATCAGCGTGCCCGATCACCTGCTTGCCGCGCACGAGGACCTGGAGAGCGTCGGGATCGTCGGGCTGCTCGAAGCCCTCGACAACTACGATCCGGAGCAGGCCCAGTTTGCGACGCATGCATACCGGCGCATCCGGGGCAACATCATCGACTACCTCCGCTCAATCGACGTGCTCTCGCGGGAGAAGCGCAAGAAGATGGGCGCGGTGCAGGAGGCGCTCTCGTCGCTCCGACAGATGCTGGGGGAGGAGCCGTCGGACGAGGACGTGGCCGACTACATGGGGATGGCCGTGGAGGAGTACCACGACCTTCTCCGGGACGCGCAGTGCCGCTTCTCCCTCTCCCTCTCGCGGCCCAGCGAGGACGACGACCACACGATGCTCGACGTGCTCCCGAGCGACGACGGGACCGAAGGGTTCGAGCAGTTCGAAAAGGCGTCTACGCAGAAGCACCTCGAAGACCTGATCCAGACGCTTCCGGAGCGCCAGCAGACGATCCTGGGCCTGTACTACACGGAAGACCTGACCCTCCAGGAGATCGGGGAGGTGCTCGATCTCAGTGCCGCTCGCATCTCGCAGCTCCTCGGAAAAATTCAGCTCACCCTGCAGTCGAAGTTCGAAGAGCACGCCCACTGACGGCATTGTCTGAGCGCGGGGGCAGCAGCCCCATTTCGTTCCGGATGCGCCGGGCAAGCTCCTCGTTGCACGCCCGTGCATTGACATTAAAGGTGGGCCTGGCTCAGGTCCCGAGGGGCACTCGGCCCGCCCCTCGGGACACGACAGTCGGGCCGTCTATTGCTGCCGGCCGTCCCCGCCGGGCGTGCTGCCGGCATGTGGGTCCTCAAGGGCGGGCTCGCGGGATGCGCCGTGGGCGGCGGCACCGGTGGAGCGGGGGAGAGACTCGGTGCCGGAGTGCTGCGGGGCCGACGGGGCGGGGGACCCGTCGCCCTGAGGCCCGGCCTCGAGGGTGAACTGTTGGACGAGGCCGTGGAGGTTTTCGGCGAGTGTATCGAGTTCCGCCGCCACCCCCGACACCTCTTCGATGTCGTGGGCCGATTCGTGGGCCACCTCGGAGATCGCCTGGATGCTTTCGGAGATCTGGTCGCCCGTGGCGGCCTGCTCTTCGGTCGCCGTCGCGATGCTGCCGATGCGGTCGGTAATGCCCTGGGTGCTGTCCACGATTTCCTCGAAGGCGTCGGCCGCCTGTCCGGCGAGTTCGATGCCGGCTTCAATTTCACGCTGCCCCTCCTCGATCGCCCCAACGGCTTCGCTGGTCTCGTCCTGGACCGACCGCACCATGTCCTCGATCTTGTCGGTGGCCTGTGCCGTGCGCTCGGCCAGCTCGCGCACCTCCTCGGCCACGACCGCGAAGCCCTGTCCGGTCTGGCCGCGGCCACCGTCGCCGCCGGCCCGGGCCGCCTCGATGGCGGCGTTCAGCGCGAGCAGGTTCGTCTGGTCGGCAATCTCGTCGATCGTAGCGACGATCTCGCCGATCTCCTCGCTCGACTCGCGGAGCTGACTCACCGTCTCCGCGGAGTTTTCGACCACCGTCCCGATCTCGCGCATCTTCTCGACGGCCCTGAGCACCACCTCGCCGTTCTCGCGGGCGAGTTCGCCGTTGGCCCGGGCCGCCTCGGCGGTTTCCGTCGCGTTCTGGGCGTTGTCGTCGATGGTGCGGGCCATCTCCTCCATCGCCGCGGCCACCTCGTCGGCCTGGCTGGACTGCCGCTTGACGCCCGCATCGAGCTGGTCGGTCGACCCGCTGAGCTGATCGGCCACCGATGCCGTTCGTTCGATGGCCTCCACGACGCGGTGGAGGATCTGCCGGACGGTGCGCACCGACCGGTTGAACTCGGTCCGCAGTCGGTCCATCTCCGTGTCTTGGTCGGTCTCCGTGTCGAAAGCGTCGATCTCGACGGTCAGGTCGCCCTCGGCGAAGCGGCCCATGCCGGCCACCATCTCGTCCACGCGGGCCGAGAGGGCCTGCCGGGCGGCCTCGCGCTCCCGGGCCACCGACTCGGCCTCCTGCTTCGCCTCCTCGGTGCGGGCCCTCGTCGCCTCCACCTCCTCAATGCGGTCGAGAAGGGTCTGGCGGAGGTTGTCGATCGCGTCGTACATGTCGCCAAACTCGTCGCGCCGGTTGGAATAAAGCTCGCGGTCGAGGTCGCCGTCCGCCACGGCGACGGTCTGCATGTGGAGGTCGGTCAGTGTGGTGATGGTGATCGACCCCATGATGGAGCCGAGGGTGATGAAGCCGACGAACGTGGCCACGGCCCCGGTGAGGGCGCTGCCGGTGACGAGCCCGGCGGCGGCAATCATGAGGCCGGTGGCGACGTAGCCGGCCGCGTACTTGGTTGCGTAGCTTTGCATAGGAGCGTACAGAAGGGATGTTGATGCAGAAACGGGAATCCGAAGGAAGGGGAAACAAACGACGGCCCGGCCTCACGCCGGACGCCTACGCCGTGTGTGCCGGGGCGACGGAGGCGGTCGAGGGTGCTGAGCGAGCGTCCGCCCCGGTAAACACCTCTCGGGACCGGTACACGAAGTAGACAAACGGCACCTTGGCGAGCACGTCCATGTACATGATCATGATGGACACGCCGGTGGCGGAGATGAGCTGAAGGCCCGGGCCGAAGACCCACACGACCGGATATGTGATCCAGAGCAGCCCCGTGTGGTTCACGAGAAGACGGGCGAGCCGCTGTCGTGTGGAGGGCTGGTCCCAAGCGTTCTGCCGGATGGGGCCGTAGAGGGCGCCGAGGAGAACGAGGTGGCACAGGGCCGCCAGCCCGAAGAAGATCCATTGGGTGGGAGGCGCGGTGACAACCGCGGCCGTCCCCAATCCAATCATCACGGCGTCGACCAGGGCCGCCCCCACAATGCCGCGTTTGCTGGTGCCGGCGACATATGCGGCGTACCCGATCATGATTGGGGTCGTCACCAGCCAGTCGAGGTAGCGGAGGAGCGGAACGGTCTGGCCCTGGAACGTCTGGGTCCCCACGCCAAACGTCATGAGTGCGTACATGAGGGCCGCAAAGCCCGGGATGAGGAGCAGATACCCAAAGTGGCCGTCGGCCTCCATATCGAGGAGCCGGAGGCACGGCGGGATTCCGAACAGCATGCCGGCGGTGCCCAGCATGAGTACGATGGTGGTGGCGTCCATGGGAGAAGAGGGTGTGGGGAAAGAGATGGCTATGGTGGCAGGCCATGCGCGAGGTGGATTGGCCCAGTCCGATGAGGTTTATCGACGCGCAAAACACAGTTTTAAGCGCGTCGCCCCGGCCGGTCGGCGCAGGGCTGGGCCGGGGGCACGAGCGCAGGTGGGGGCGGACTGTGTGGGGCGAAGGAGAGGACCCGCCGTCCTACGGCCCGGCGGACGGCCCGACTTGCGGACGGGACGGGCCGGACGACGACGGTTCCAGGACGACACGCTCGCCCCTTCGTCGAGCGAGGGGCCCGGTGCTAGACGAGAACAGGGACGGCCCGCGGGGCCCGAGGCTCGTCAGAAGTGGCCCACCTCCGATGCGTAGGTCGACGCGTCCTGGGCGACCGTCATCATGAGGTCGTCGATCCTCGACACAGAAGAGTCCTCGGAGGCCTCAGAGTCCTCGGAGTCCTCAGGGGTGTCCAACGACGCGGCGAAGTTTTCATCGAGGTCCCGACGGGCCAGGTCGCCGCCGTTCCGGATGGAGACCCCGAGCATCTTGCTGGACGACTCCGGCTCGTCCGCCGGGTTGGCGGCGATCTGAAGCACCGAGCAGACCCGCTCCGGCAGCTCCCAATGGTCGGCCGCCTGCGGGGCCAGGGTGCGGTAGTTTTCGCCGAAGGCATGGGCCTCGGCCTCGGTGTCGGGGAGGGGCATCGTGCCCGCCTCGGCCAGCGTCGCGTACCGGTCCGGCTGGATGTGGAGCAGGACGAGGCGCCCCATCGCGTGGATGAAGCCGGCCGAGAAGGCCAGCCGGGTCCAGTCCTCCTCCACGTCGAGGGCCTTCGTAAGCCCCTGCGCAAACCGACCGGTAAAGACGGCCGAGTGGGCGATTTGGCGGAGCAGGGCGGAATGGGCGTCGAAGTGCTCCCGGAGCTCCTCCACCCCCTCAATCATGACGATCGACGAGACTTCGACGAACCCGAGAAGGCGGACGGCGCGGTCGATGCTTTCGACTTCTCGCCGGAGGCCGTGGTACGGAGAATTGACGCGCCGGAGCACGTTGAGGGAGACGGACGGGTCGTGCTCCACGATGTCGATGAGCGGGTCGGGGTCCGTCTGTCCGGAGGCGATAAATTCTTCCACCTTCGAGATGGTGGACGGAAGGGTCGGAAACGTGAGCGTGAGGCCCTGTTTCTGCACGGACGGGGTGCGGAGTTGATGAGCCGACGAGGCGAGCAAGAGCCTGCGGGCCCGTCCGGGGCGACCGCCGGCACCAGCGCGGACGGCACCGGCGTCCGGGGGCACCGGACGGAGAAGAGACTCCTTTGCAACTGGTTATCGACAGGTGCCGGGCCACTTTAAACCCAAGCTCCAGGACCTCCGCTGAGGGGCTGTCCGTGCGTGAAGCGTCAGGGCCTTGCATGCCCGTCTCGCCGAACCGGAGACGCCCCGCCCCCACGGTCAGCCGGTCTGCCGTGGGGGGGCACGCGTCACCCCTGAAAAAGACGCTTCTGTTCGAGGACGCGGCGGTCGGCGGCCACGTGGTCGCCGTGTTCGGGCCCGGCCTCCTGCAGTTCATCGGCGTGCTCGTCGAAGTAGGCCTGCAGGGCGTCGCGGTCGCGCACCTGATACTGCACGGTCCAGGCCCGCTCGCCGGTCGGCTCGTCGGGGGCCGGTGCGGTGTCGCCGTCGTCGCTGGTGGCGTACCAGACCGCGGCTTCAAACCCGTCGAGCCCGAGCATCTCCCGAATGTGTTCGCGCAGCCACGAGCTGTAGCGGGGCGCGGTCTCGCCGTCGACGGTCAGGTTCACTTCGTAGAGGAGCATGGGGGGAGGGGACGTTGAATAGAGCCAGTCGGGAATGAAGAGCCGTAGGCCTTTCCAACCTAAGGCCCAGTTGGGGAAATGACAGGTGGATCGAGCACGAAGACGGGGACACAAGATGGGTCAGGCCCCCTCGTCGAGGGGGAGGCACTGGGGCTCGGGAGGGGCGGCATGCCGAAGGGCGACGTGGCACTCCTGTCGGGTGCGGTGGAGGGTGATCTCGCGGAACCGGGCCTGCACGACCGCGGGGGCATCCGTCTTGGAACGGGCGAGATCCACCTTGAGGAGGGCCCCCTCCCCGAGTACGGGAAGTTGTTTGCCGGTCACGAAGTTGCCCAGCGAGTACGCCACCAGGCGCCCGTCGTCGCGGGCCTCCAGCGGCTGGGGGAGATGGGTGTGGTGCCCGGTCGTCAGCGTGTAGCCCGCGGGCGGCGTCTGCTCGGGACGTGGTGTGCGCTCGTGCTCGTAGCCCCAGTGCGGAAGGGCGATGTGAAGGCCCGGGGCGTCCGGCGCCCCAGGGTCGGTGCGGGCCACCCCTTCGCCCTCGCGGTTGAGCCACCAGGTCCAGGCCGTCACCGTGAGGCCGTCTGCGATCTGGAGGCGGGGACGGTCGGTGGTGCCGAGCCAGCGCAGGCCGTGGCGGTCCAGGCGCCGGCAGGTGCGCCGCAGGGCGTCCGGGCCGTAGTCGGTGGCGTGGTTGTTGGCGACCGAGACCACCCAGCGATCGAGGGGACGGAGTTCGGCCAGCGCCGGAAAGATGTCGGGCTTGTGTTTCATGAGGAACGGCCTCCAGGCGCGCTCCGAGAAGATGCCCTCGAAGTTGCCCACCACCACGTCACAGTCGTCCAGGAAGTCCTGCACGCCCGCCCCGAACCGCGCCTCGCGTCCGAACAACGGGCAGATGTCGCCGACAAAGCCCAGCGTGCAGTCCGGCTCCACGGCTCGGAGCCGCAGGTCCCGGTCGAGGGACGGGGGGCGGGGCGACGGGCCGGTGAAGCGCCGCCACACCATCGGGAAAAATTCGCCCCAGGAGTACGGGCCGAAGGGATTGTCCATGGAGGAGACGATTCGAGACGAAAGGCGGATGCGCTTCTCGTGGCCGGTGGAGAACGCCGATAGGGGGGGAAGGGGGAAGTGCCCCGCGCCCCGACTGCAGGCTCCCCGCTGGAACGAGCGGATCACGGGGGCATGGACTTGCCTGAAGGGATGGCGCCTCCGCACAGAGTCCAGGCGCCCGGGGCCTACACGGGTGGGGCCCCAAACGCAGGCGGGGCCCCAAAGCGACGAGGGGCAGGAAGAGACGGCCACCGTCTACGCGACGGCCGGGGACGTCGTAATCGAGTCGGTCCGCGCCGCCGCCTCCAGCGTGGTCTTCTCAATCGCAGTGCCCAGAAGCGTACTGGAGGTGCAGTCCTCGATGCGAACCCGCACGTAGTCGCCCTTCTCATAGTCCTCGCGGTCGAAGACGACCCCCTTGTTCGTGTCCGTGCGGCCGAAGAACTGCGCGTCGCTTTTCTTGCTGGGGCCCTCGACGAGCACCGTGTGGACGCGCCCGACCTCCGCCTCGTTGCTTTCCTTCGCGTGCTGGTTCTGCAGCTCGATGATCTCCTCCAGGCGCCGCTGCTTCGTGTCCTCCGGCACGTCGTCCTCGTACTTGCGGGCGGCGTAGGTCTGGGGCCGCTCGCTGTACTTGAACATGTAGGCGTGGTCGTAGCGCACCTCTTCCATCAGCGAGAGGGTGTCCTCGTGCTGCGCCTCCGTCTCCCCGCAGAAGCCGGCGATGAGGTCGGTGGAGAGGGAGACCCCGGGGCACAGCTCCTTCGCCCGCTCCGTGAGCGCCAGGTACTCCTCGCGGGTGTAGGTGCGGCGCATGCGGTCGAGCACCTCCGTGTTGCCGTGCTGCACCGGCAGGTGGATGTAGTTGCAGACGTTGGGCCGGTCGCGGTGCACCTTCAGGAGGTCGTCGGTGCAGTCCTTCGGGTGACTGGTGGAGTAGCGGACGCGCATCTCCGGCGAGACGCGGCTGACGCGGTCCACGAGCTCGGCGAAGGAGACGGACGTGCCGTCCGCGTCGGTGTAGTGGTACGAGTTGACGTTTTGGCCGAGGAGGGTCACTTCTTTGTAGCCCTCTTCGGCCAGCCGGGCCACCTCCGAGAGGATGGTCGTGACCGGGCGGCTCTCCTCGCGGCCCCGCGTGAAGGGCACCACGCAGAAGGTGCACATGTTGTCGCAGCCGCGCATGATGGAGACGTAGGCGCTCACGCCGTTCGAGTCGTAGCGCACCGGCTGGATGTCCTCGTACGTCTCCTGCTTCGACAGCTCCACGTTGACGGCGGCCTGGCCGGTGGCGTCCGCCTCGTAGAGCAGCTGCGGCAGGTCGCGGTAGGCATCGGGGCCCACCACCACGTCCACCAGGTCCTCCTGCTCCAGCAGCTTCTCGCGGAGGCGCTCGGCCATGCAGCCGAGGACGCCCAGCATGAGCTCCCCGTCCCGCTTCTCCTTCTCCGAGCGCAACATGCTGAGGCGCGCCCGAATCTTCCGCTCGGCGTTTTCGCGGATGGCACACGTGTTCAGCAGGACGACGTCCGCCGCCGCCTGGTCCCGCGTGAGGCCGTAGCCGCTCTCCTCCAGCACCGAGGCCACGATCCCGGAGTCGTTCACGTTCATCTGGCAGCCGTAGGTCTCGATGTAGACCTGCTTGTCGCCGGCGGTGGCGTCGTAGCCGTGTTTGACGCGATCGAGGTCCTCGTCGACCTCCCCGTCGGCCTCGCGCTGGCGCACCTCGTCTTCGGCGAGGACGTCGAGGTCTTCAATCGGCTCCATGGGAAAAGAGGGGTTGGTGGACGAGCGGCCGAAGGAGGGAAGAACGTTGCATTCAGGGGTCGGGCGAACGTTCCCGACGGAGGACGGACGAACGCGTCCGATCGGGGCAATCGAACCGGCCTGCGGAACGGTATGGGTCGGCAGGCCCGACCAACCATGTTGAAATTGCCCCGGGCGTGGACGACACCGCCTCCTGATCGCGAACATCCCGGACCGGGTTTCCCGGCGCCCCCAGGCTGGAATCTTTTGGAAGAGAATTTGCGCTGTTTTGTCTTGTACACAACACTTCCGGTCAATTTGCCCGGACACGACAGCCGTCCCTCGGTCCACAGCGGCGATACATCTGTAGTCCCGCGGCGGATATGGCCCCGTGTTCGTTCTGCGCGCCCTGACTCTTTATGTACGCTCTGGCCCTTCGGCTCTACCAGCTTCTCCGGCCCGAAGATGCGTTCTTCTCGCGGCGGCACAGGTCGCAGGTGCAGCTGTACCGCCTGCTGTCTCTGCTCGGGCCGGTTCTGCTCCTCGTTCACGGGGCGGCTCATCGAGCCGCGGCCCCGAGTCATTACGACCTCCTGTGGTTTCGGCTCGTCCTCGCAGGGGGATTGCTGCTCCTCTTTTCCGCGTCCCTCGTCTCCGCGTCGGTCCGCCGCCGGTACGTGGAGGCGTCCTGGGGGGTGTTGTACCTGGTGATGGCCTGGACCGTCACGCTTGCCGCACTAAACCAGTTCAGCGGGGAGTATTCGCTAAGCGTCCTGTTCGTCTACGCCCTCTTCGGAGGGATTGTGATTCTCGGCGCCGATTCGATGGCCCCGGTCCTGTCGTTTCTGGCGACGGGCTTCGTCCTGCTCGGCGCAGGGGTGTGGGCGGCGCCCGCTCGCGAGACGAGCCCGCTCGTCTTGGGCAGTGGGATGGCCGACGTGGCCCTCTTCGAGGCGGTGGCCCACTGGTGGGGGTTGTCGATGCGCAATAGCCTCAAGACACAACGAGACGAACTGCGCCGGTCCCGAGATCAGCAGCGGCAAATGATTGAGCAGCTGCCGATGGAGATGGCCGTCTTCGACACGGAGGCACGGTTCCAGTACGTCAACGAACGGGCCGTCGGGGACCCGGCGGTGCGGGAGCAGTTGATTGGGCTCACCAACGAGGGATACTGCCGCCGGCACGATCTGGACGTGGCGTTGGGCCGGCGGCGTGACGAATCGATTCGAGAGGTGGTCGAGACCAAATCGATCAACCGCCTCCGGGAGACCATCGAGACGGACGAGGGCCCCCGGCACTACCTCCGCATCCACGTGCCGATCACGGACCCGGACGGGACGGTGAGAAAAGTGGTGGGGGGCGGGCTGGACATCACCGAGCGCAAGGAGCGAGAGCGGGACCTCCGCGCGCGACAGGAAAAGATTGAGGCCCTGTACGAGGCGACCAAGCAGCTGCTGCGGGCCGGCTCCCAGGAGGAAGTCTCCGACCGGATCCACTGGGTGCTGAAAGAGGTCTTCGACTACCCGTTCGCCCACACTGGATTTTTGGAGGACGGGTTGATTGTCCCGGAGCGCACAGAGGCCGCGTCGGGGCTGTCGCTGCCAATGCCCGAAGCGCGTCCCCCACAGGAGAACATGGTGGCCGGGCAGGCCCTTCGGTCCGGCGAGGCCGTCGTCAGCGAAACCATTCAATCCCTGGCAGACTCCATCGATTACGGCGATCTCCGCTCGGCCGCCTCCGTCCCAATTGGCGGACACGGCGCCATCGTGGTGGGGAAGGCCGACGAAACGACGTACCGCCAGTTCAACCTTCATCTTCTGGAGCTGCTGGGCGGGTACGCCGCGCTCGTCCTCGACCGGCTCCGTCGCGAGGCCGCCCTTCGAGACGCAAAAGAGGCGGCCGAAGAGGCCAGCCGGCTCAAGTCGACCATGCTGGCGAACATGAGCCACGAGATCCGCACCCCCCTCACGTCGATCATTGGGTTTTCCGAGACGATCGAAGAAGAGGCGGATCTCCTTGAGGCCACGCCCGCGGACGCAAATCCGTCCACCCTGAGCCGGTTTGCCCATCTCATCGGAAAGAACGGGCGTCGCCTCCTCGACACACTGGACGGCGTCTTGAACCTGTCGAGGCTGGAGGCGGGCCAGATGGACCTTGCCGCGGAGCGGATCCCGCTGGATGAACTGGCGAAGGGGCTCGTGGACGAGCTCCATCCGCAGGCCGAGGAGGCGGGGGTCCACTGCGAGGTAGAGAAGACTCCGCGTCCGGTTGTTGCCCGGGTGGATCGGGGCGGAATGCAGATTGCCCTCCGGAACCTGATCAGCAACGCCATCAAGTACACGGAGGAGGGCGGACGCGTCCGCGTCCGGTCCTACCGGGCGGAAGACGCCGCCGTGGTCGAGGTGGAGGACACCGGCATTGGGATGGACGCGGACACCGTCGAGCACGTTTTCGAGCCGTTTCGACAGGCCTCGGAGGGCCTCAACCGAGAGTACGAGGGCACCGGGCTCGGGCTTGCGGTCACCAAACAGGTCATCGAGAAAATGAACGGGGACATTGAGGTCGATACGGAGGAAGACGCCGGCACGTGTGTTCGTCTGCGGCTTCCCCGGGCGGCCTCGGAGGCGGACGCCGGCTCGTCCCCTGGCGACGAGCAGTAGCGTTGGGGGCGCTCGGGCCGACCGCGCCCACGGGAGGCGTTTGGCCCGGCGGGCGGCGGCCGCGGCGAACGATTCGCGTCGAGAGGGACTACAACGATGTGGTGCCGAAAGCCTCTCGCGTGCGGCCTCCTCGTCCCGGCGGCCGCGTCTTCCCAGCGTGCGCCTCGCCATGATTCCCGACGAGCTCTTCGAAAAGATCCGCCGGCTGGAGGTCCGCACCCGCGGCCGGGTCGAGAGCGTCTTTCGGGGCGAGTACCAGTCGGCCTTCAAGGGGCGCGGCATCGAGTTTGCGGAGGTCCGGCCCTACCAGGTGGGGGACGACATCCGCAACATCGACTGGAACGTGTCGGCCCGGATGGACGACACCTACGTGAAGGTGTACGAGGAGGAGCGGGAGCAGACCGTCATGCTGTGTGTCGACGTGTCGGGGTCGGAGAACTTTGGGTCGCAGGGGAAGCTGAAACGGGAGGTGGCCGCGGAAATCTGTGCGGTGATCGCCTTCAGTGCCGTTCAGAACAACGACACGGTGGGGCTGCTGCTGTTTTCCGACGAGACGGAGCGGTTTGTGCGGCCGGGGTCGGGGCGGCGGCACGTGCTGCGGTGCATTCGCGAGCTGTTTACGGCCGAGCCCGAATCGATCGGGACGGACATCGGCGGGGCGCTCCGGCGCGTGCTCCGCATCCTGCAGCGCCGGTCGATTCTTGTGCTGGTGAGCGACTTCTTCGATGCCGGCTACGACTCGGTGCTGCGGGCCGCCGGGCAACGCCACGACACGATCGGCATTGAGCTCCAAGACCCCCGCGAAGAGGAACTGCCCCCGGTGGGGCTGGTTGATTTGACCGACGCCGAGACCGGAGAGACCGTGACGGTGGACCCCCGCGATCCGGCGGCCCGGGCGGCCATCGAGGCCGCGGCGCAGGCGCGTCGGGAGCGCACCCGCGAGATCCTTCGGCGGGCCGGGGTCGGGCACGTCATCGTCCGCACCGACGGCGACTACCTGGAGCCACTCATTGCATTCTTTCGGAGGCGTGCCCGGCGGGGCTAGCGACGAGGCGCGCCCGTCCGTTGATCGACTCGGGACGTATGCAGCGACGGATGCGAGGGTGGACGTGGATCGGTGGCCCTCTTCTCGTGGTCCTGGGCCTGCTGCACGCGGGCGGGCACCCTGCAAGGGCCCAGTCGGAGCCCCGCATCGAGGCCCGCGTGTCGGCCGACAGTGTAAAGATCGGCGAGCGATTCACGCTCATCCTGGTGGCTGCGCGCGCCGCGAATCGCGACGCGATGTTTCCGGGCGTGGACGCCGGGTCGGCTGTGTTCGGGGATCTGCACGCGGTCCGGCGGGGGGCAGTCCGGACGCGCCGCCCGTCGACCGCCCGTCGGGTCGACAGCGTGGCCTACGAGGTGACCACCTTCGCCCTCGACTCGGCCCGCGTGCCCGTCCTGCCTGTTCGCCTCGCGTCGGGGGGCGACACGACGGTTGTGGGGACCCCGCCCCGGACAGTGCCGGTCGTGTCGGTCGTGGGGCCCGATGCGGAGGCGCTGCGCACCCCGGCCGCGCTTATTCCCTTTCCGCGTCCGGCCTGGGCATGGGGGCTGCTCGCCCTCCTCACCGCGGCCGCGCTCGGCGGGGGCGCCTACGGATGGTGGCGCTGGCGCACCCGGGACGAGGAGGCCCCCGACGAGACCGAATCCAAACATCCCTACGAGGCGGCGTCGGCGCGGCTCCGGCGCCTGGAACGGCGCCATCCGTCCGGAGACGAGGCCGCCAAGGCCTTCTACGTGGACCTCACCGAGGCCCTGCGCGTCTACTTGGTGCGACGCGTCGGCGTCCGGGCCCTGGAGCAAACGACCGCCGAGGTGGTGGCGGCGCTCCGCCGCCGCCCCGAGGTGCACGAGGAAACCATCCGGCGCCTCCAGGCCGTGCTGGAACAGGCCGACCTCGTCAAGTTCGCCGACGCCCAGCCCTCCCCGGCGGAGAGCCGGTCCGTGCTGGACGAGGCGCAGGCCGTGCTCGACGCCCTCGAAGCCACCCGGCGCCGGGACGACGCGCAGACACGGGACGACGCGCAGGCAACGGACGACACGCCCCCTTCTGCGTGAAAGCCCGGTCCGGTGTTTCTGTCTGGTCCCCACGCTTCGTTCGTGTAGGGCCCCGCAAGCTTCTTCTCCGCATCCCTCCCTTTCGTCGCCCATGCCCGACTTCAGTGATACGCTCGTCGACCGACTCGTCGAGGCCGGCCATGTGGCCGTGCTGACGGGGGCGGGCATCAGTGCCGAGAGCGGCATTCCAACCTTCCGCGACCCCGGTGGGCTCTGGGAGGAGTTCGACCCGCAGGAGCTCGCGAACGTGGAGGCGTTTCTCGACAACCCCGAGTTGGTGCAGGGCTGGTACCGGCACCGGCGCGAGGTGGTGGAGGACGCCGCGCCCAACGCGGGCCACCACGCCCTGGCGGACCTGGAGGCACACGTGCCGTCGATGGCCGTCGTGACCCAAAATGTCGACGACCTGCACAACCGCGCCGAGACCAGCACCGTCATCGAGCTGCACGGCAACATTACGGACAACTACTGCATGGACTGTGAGCAGGCGGTTGGGGCGGCGGCCGTCGACGCTGCCATCCAGGACGGCGAGCCAGCCCGCTGTCCGGACTGCGGGGGGCTCGTACGCCCCGACGTGGTCTGGTTCGGGGAGATGCTGCCGCCCGACGCGATGGAGCAGGCGGACGCGACCACCGAGCAGGCCGACGTGTTCTTGAGCGTGGGGACGAGCGCCGTCGTGTACCCGGCGGCGCGCCTGCCCGTCGCGGCACGGGAACAGGGCGCCTACGTGGCCGAGGTCAACCCGGACACGACCGGCGTCACCGACGACGTCCACGAGACGATCCGGGGGCCCGCCGGGGACGTGCTGCCCGCCCTCGTCGACGCCGTGGCCGCTCGCCAGAGGCCGTAATACCTGCTCGTGGCGTGCCCTTTGCTCTTCCCTTTGTGCTGAATCCGCTGGGTCTGCGCGATCCACTCCACCGTGAGTTTCGTCAATCCCCAACTGTTGTGGCTGCTCCTCGCCGTGCCGGCGGTGGGGGCCTGGACGTGGTGGCGCCGACGGCGGACGACGGGCCTCCGGTACAGTGACGTGTGGCCGGTGCGGGAGGCACCGATCGCGTGGACTGTGCGCCTGCGATGGCTGCCCGCCGCCCTCCGCATGGGGGCGCTCGCGCTCGGCATCCTGGCCCTGGCCCGCCCCCAGACCGAAGAGACCACGCGGACCCGGACGGCCGAGGGCATCGACATCATGATGGTCCTCGACGCCTCCACGTCGATGCAGGCGGAGGACTTTCAGCCGACCCGCTTCGAGGCTGCGCGCGAGGCGGCGGGGGCGTTCGTGGAGGGGCGCGTGTCCGACCGGGTGGGCCTCATCGTTTTTGCCGCCGAGGCGTACACGCAGGCCCCCCTCACGCTCGACTATTCGTTCCTTCAGCGCATGCTCGAGGACGTGGAGGTTGGGGCGGTGGAGGACGGCACCGCCGTGGGGACGGCCCTGGCGACGGCCGTCAACCGGCTGAAGGACAGCGAGGCGGAGAGCAAGGTGGCCATTCTGCTTACCGACGGCCGCAACAACCGGGGCCAAATTGATCCCCGCACGGCGGCCGAGGTGGCCCGGACGATGGGCGTGCGGGTCTACGCGATCGGGGTCGGGTCGTCGGAGGACAGGGACACCTGGGAGGAGCCCCTGCCGCAGGGCCAGCGGGACGAGTCGGCCGGCGTGGACGCGGAGATGCTCCGGTCCGTCTCCGTGTCCACCGGGGGGCAGTACTTTTCCGCGACGAACCGGGACGCACTGGAGCGCATCTACGCCGAGATCGACACCATGGAGGCCACCCCGGTCGACAAGCGCGTCTACACGGACCGGACGGAGCGGTATTCGTGGTTCTTGCTGCCGGCCCTGGGGCTCGCGCTCCTGGAGGTCGGCCTCTCCGCCACCCTGTTCCGGCGCTTCCCGTAGCACGCAGCGAGGGATCCGCGGGACCCCCGAAAGCCCGTGCTCACCCCTGCAATCACAGCCCAGACATGGACTGGCTTCACCCCACATACGTGTGGACGCTTCTCCTTGGCCCGGTGGCCCTGGGGATCTACGGGTGGGCGGTGCGTCGGCGCCGGGCGGCCCGGGAGCAGTTTGGGCACCCAGGGGCCGTGCGGCGGCTCGCGACGACCCGTCGCCCGCGCCGTCGAATGTGGGAGGCGGGCCTCGTGGTGGGGGCGCTTCTTCTCGGGGCCGTGGCCCTGATGGGGCCGCGGTGGGGCACGGAGGTGCGCACGGTGGAGCGCCGGGGGCTCGACCTCGTCGTGGCGCTGGACGTTTCGGCGTCGATGCGGGCCCAGGACGTGCCCCCAAGCCGCCTCCGGCGGGCGAAGAACGAAATCCGCACGTTGGTGGATGATCTGTCGGGCGACCGGGTGGGGCTCGTCCTCTTTGCCGGAAGCGGGTTCGTGCAGTCGCCCCTTACGACCGACTACGGCGCCTTCCGCCTCTTCCTCGACGCGGCGGCGCCCGACCAGATCTCGACGCCGGGCACCGACGTGAGCGCGGCCGTCGACGCGGGCCTGCAGGCCTTCGGCGCGCCCCGTCCGACGGACGACACGACGGCGGCCCCCGAGGAGCCGCGCCCCCGCGCACTGCTGATCGTCTCGGACGGAGAGAACCACGCCGGCGACCTCGACGCCGCCCGGCAGCGCGCGGAGGAGGCCGGGGTGACGCTCCTGACCGCCGGCGTGGGCACCGAGGACGGCGCCCGGATTCCGGTCTACGAAAACGGGCGGCGTGTCGACTACAAGCGGAACCGCCAGGGCGAGGTCGTGCGGAGCCGTCTGCGCGAGGCCCCCCTAACGCGCCTGGCCCGGTCGGGGGCGTACTTCCGCGTCAGGGCGGCCGCCAGTGCCCTCTCGGACGTGCCGGCGGCGCTCCGGCAGATCGGGGCCACGACGTACGACGCCGAGCGGTTTGCCGAATACGAGGAGATGTACCAGTGGCCCCTGGCGGCGGCCCTGCTGCTACTGCTCGCCGCAAGCGTCCTCCCGACGGGGCGCCGTGACGCCTCCGGCGTACAGTTCGAGGAGTGGCTCAGCGGGGTCTGGAAGAGGGAGTAGTCGCGTCGGAATCGACGGACGAGACCGCACGTACAATTGCCGTCCTGTCATCCCATTCGTAATCGAACCCCGAGCGCATGCTCGCCCGAGCGGCACTCATTTTGCTCTTCTTCGGCCTCCTCGGCGACAGCGGAGCGGGGCAGGGCCGGGACGGCAACGCCCTCTTCGACCGGGGACGGTACGTCGCCGCGGCGGAGACCTACCGGGCGGGCCTGGATGCCCTCGACGACACGACCGGCTCCGTGTACACGGGCCTCCAGAACAACCTGGGACTGGCCCTTCATCGCCAGGAGCGCCTCGGGGCCGCTCGGGCCGCGCTCCGGAAGGCCCGTCGGGCCGCCACGACGGAGGCGGAGCGCGTCCGGGTGCTTTTCAACGCCGCCACCGTTGCGGCCGAGATGAATGACCGAACCAAGGCCCTCGACCGCTACCGGACGGTGCTCCTCCTCGACCCCACGCATGAGGCCGCCCGGTTCAACTACGAGTATCTGAAGCGGCAGGCGGGAGGGGGCGCCGGAAGCGATCCGCCGACCCTCGAGCCCTCGCCCTTCGCCCAAAAGCTGAAGGAACGAGCGGACGCCCTGGTGGCACGGACCCAGTACACCACCGCCGCGGCCCTGCTGCGGGACGGGATGCAGAAGGACTCGACGGTTCGCGCGTACCGCGACTTCGTCACCCGCATCGAAGAAATTGCTCAGATTGCCCGCTCGGACCCGTGATGCGCCTGTACTGGATTGGAGTCGTTGTGGGCCTGCTGGTCGGGGGCGGAGGCGCGCCGGCCCTGGGCCAACCCTCCGCCAACGCCCTGTTCCACGACGCGGCGCAGCGGTACGTGGCCAGCGATACGGAGGCGGCCCGGCGGGCGGTGGAGCGGGGGTTGGAAATCGCCCCGTCGGACCCCCGGCTGCAGGCCCTTCGGAAAAAACTGGAGCAGCGAGAGAAGCAGCGGGGGGGAGGGCGACCGTCCCAGCAGGGCCAGCAGTCGCAGAACCGGCGCGACCCCTCAAGGGGAAGCGAAGGATCGCAGGAGCAGTCCGGCGCCTCGGGGGAGGAATCCCAGTCTCAATCCGACGACCCGTCCCGCTCGGAGTCGTCCCCATCCGGGACGCCGGACCCATCCTCGACGGGATCGTCCGGCGCGAAGGCACAGGGGCAGCAGGGGGGCGATCGACCCGGCGCCCGCCGGTCGGCCCGCCGCCTGAGTCAGGCGCAGGCGGCCCGGCTCCTCCAGGCCCTCGAAAATCAGGAGCAGAGGCTGCTGCGTGAGGTGCAGGGCGAATCGGAGGCGCCCAGCCGGGTCGAGAAAGACTGGTAACGGCGCAGACGGCACGGCCCATTGCCGGAGGAAAGGTGGCGCCCCGGGCCGGAACGATTTTCTTCATCAGCGGCACACCGCCCATGTGGCCCGCACAGTCCATGCTTGTCCGACTCGCGGTTTTTGTGGTTGTGTTGGGGGGAGTGTGTGTCGGGATGAGTCGTGCCCAGTCCAGCGGACCGGTACGGGTCACGGCCGAGGCCGACCCTACGGACGTGAGGGTGGGCGAACCGGTCCAGTTGACAGTGCGGGTCGACGGGGCCCCCGCCACTGTCGTGCAGACGCCGGATCCGCCCTCGACGACCAACCTGGAGCCTCAGCAGCGCACGCCCCGAACGAGACAGATTCGGGCGTCGAGGGGCGGGCGGCTTCGTCAAAGCGTCGTCTTTTCGTGGCGGCTTCGCCCACGGCAGCAGGGGGCCGCACTCATCCGGCCCCTCACCGTGGTGGTGCAGGGGGAGACGTACAGCACCGATCCCATCCGCGTTCGGGTGTCCCCGCGGACGGGCAAGCCCGACGCCCCGACGCTAACGCGCCCCGACGGCGCGTCCGGGGACAAGTCCCTGAACGCTCGGGACCTCTTCATCCGTGCGCGGGCAACCGACGGTCAGGTGTACCAGAATGAGCAGGTGATCGTCGAGTACAGTTTATTCTATCGTCCCGGCATCCGGCTCCGCCACAGCCGTCTGGCCGGATCGTGGGACGCGCCGGGCTTCTGGCGCGAGGAGCTCAACGTGGCCGCCCGCCCCACCCCCCAGCGGCGGCGGGCCCGCGGACGGGCGTACGAGACCGTGGTCCTAAAGCGGGTGGCCCTGTTTCCCACGCGGCCGGGCACCCTGCAGGTCGATCCCCTGCGCATCGAGACGGAGGCCCAGGGGACGATGCGCTTGCGCGACCGCGGGCCGTCCCTCCGGGGGCGCTTCGAGCCCGTGCAGCTCGCCTCCGAGGGCCTCTCGCTGGAGGCACGGGCCCTGCCGTCGGGGGCGCCGCCCGCCTTCAACGGGGCTGTGGGGCAGTTTTCGATGACGGCCGGGACCGATACGGACAGCACGTCGGTGGGGGCGCCGGTGACCCTGACGGTAGAGGTGGACGGCACGGGCAATTTGGCGACGCTCGCCCCGCCCTCCGTAGGGTCGCCTGGGGACATGGAGGTGTACGAGCCAACCGTCGAGACGAACATCGAGCGCAACGCGTCCCGCATCCACGGCACCAAAACGTTTACCTACACGCTCGTGCCCCAGTCCGGCGGGCGCTACGACCTCCCGGCCGTCACGTTCTCCTACTTCGATCCGGACGCGGGGCGGTACAGGACGCGCCGCGCCCAGCCCTCGACGCTACAGGTCACGGGGGAGGCGGCCCCGCGGGCGGTGGGCCGAACGGGAAACGGCCTGCCAGTGGGGGACGTGGCGGCGCCGATGGCGGCGGGCGAGGCGCAGTGGGTACGAGCGGACCGGCGTCCCCTCTACCGAAATCCCTGGGCATACCTCGCCCTCCTGGCGCCGGCCCTGGTCGTCGCGGCCGGCGTCGCCTATCGGCGCTGGCGGTCCGGTGGTGCGCCGTCGCCGGACGAAACGGCCGCCGTCGAGAAAACGCCCGCCCCCAATGAAGAAACAAACCGCCTTCAGGCGGCCCGTCGCCACCTGCAAGCGGGGGACGACGCGGCCTTCTACGATGCGGTGGCGCGTGCGCTCCGCGCCTTCCTGGCGGAACGGCTGGGGCGCGACGGCCCCAACGACGTGCCCCGGACGGTGCTCGACCGCGACCTGCCCCGCCACGACGTTCCGCCGGATCTTCAGGACGCCCTCTACGACGTGCTCGACCGCTGCGACGAGGCCCAGTACGCGCCCCGTGCCGGCTCTGCGGCGCCCGAAGACGTGCTGGCCAATGCCCACGCCGTGCTTCGGCGACTCGACACGGCCCTTCCGCGGTCGGCAACCACGCCACCGCGCCCGTAGTCCCGATGCCCCCTTCTGTTGCTCCGCCCCTTTCATGCGCCTTCTTGCGGCCGTTCTCGGTGGATTTGGACTGATCGTCGCCGCCCCGGCTTGCGGGCAGCCGTCGTCCGTCGCCCAACAATTTGAGGCGGCCAATGAGGCCTACGACCGGGGCCGGTACGGAACCGCCGTGGAAGCGTACCGGGCCGTCCTCGACGCCGGCCACGAGAGTGCAGCGCTCTACCACAATCTAGGCAATGCCTACGTGCGCCTCGACCGTACGGGGCTGGCGGTCTGGGCCTACGAACGAGGGCGTCGCCTCCGGCCTGGAGACCCGCGCCTGCAGCACAACCTGGAGTACGTCCGTCGGCGTGCCGAGCTTCCGCGGCGCGGGGGGGCGGCCGGCGGCCTCGTGGCCCTCGTGGTGGGATGGTCGCCCCTGCTCCTGTTCGGCATCGGGATGCTTGCCATGTGTGTTGGGGGGCTCGGGGCGGCAGTCTGGGACGGCCCGCGTCGGGGAGGCGCGTGGCAGGGGCCAGCGATGAGGGGGCTGATTGGGGCGGGAGTGCTGCTCGTTGCCGTCGCGCTGGCCACCTCGTACATGCAGGCCCAGGAGCGCCGGGCCGTCGTGGTGGACAAAGAGGCGACGCTCCGGTCCGCCCCCACCGACACGGCCCCCGCCGATACGACCCTTCGTTCGGGGGTGCTCGTAACCCACGGAGCCGAGCGGGAGGCGTGGACGCGCGTACAGATGCGGAGCCGAACCGGGGGCTGGATTCCATCCGGCGCGCTGGCGGAAATATAACACAAGGCGGGATCCGAAGCCGGGCCGATCCGTTTGATCGTTGAACATATCTCGCACATGTGCCGGGCCCACACTGAGGGGCGTGCCGGGCCCGGCATGCACGTTCCTGACCAGCGTTTCCACGCCATGCCGACGGGCCACTTTGCCATTGGGGATCTTTCCTTTTCGTTCGAGGGCTCCCTCGAAGAGCTCGCGCACTGCCAGGAGATTGTCCGCGAAATTGAGCGCGCGGAGCATCGGCTTCGGCGGGCGTCGGGGGCGGAGGAGGTCGTCGTGATCTACGATCAGGACCTTGAGGGCGAGCGCGGCACGTTCGACAAGATGCGGCTCCGCGCGTACGACGACGATCACAACTACACGCTCGACCTCGGGGTGACGGACACCAATCCGCTTGGCATTTACGTCGGGTACGATCAGAACATCGAGGTGTACGACCGGGACGCTGGGGAGGCGTGGCAGATCACCCCGGAGGGAGACCCGGTCCAACCGGACGCGGACACGTCCGAGGCAAACCGCCGGGAGGAGCCGACCGCCCGGGAGGCGGACGCGTCGCGGGGCCCCTCTTCCTCCTCCACGCAATCCACGGACTCCTCCACGCAATCTACGGAGCCGGCGTCGTCCGAGGGGCCGTCCCAGGCCGAGATTGACCGGGCGGCGGAGGTGCTTCTGACCCGCGTGCGTCAACAGCCGTCCGAACAGCGAGTGGGCGAGACCACCATTCCGGACGGGCCGCTCGGGGAGAAGCTCCTCGGGTTTGCCACGTACTGCGGGCGCGATGAGGGGTACCTGAATCGGGTGCTCGACGTGAAGAGCGTGTCCGGGATCGGGGAGTTGACCGTGGGGCAGGTGCCGGACGTGCTCGCCATGATCAAGGACGAGGAGACGCTTCGTCAAAACGAGAGCTTCGAGCCGGACACCGATCTCCCGTTTTAGAGAGTACTAGGCACGAAGGGCCGGGGCCTCGTCCGCCGGCCGACTCCGGCTCGGACCGACCCGGTGGAGACGCGCGGTTTTGCCCTGTGCGCGGGGCCTGGGGACATGCTGTCGGGCACGTCCAGGCGAAAATGCGTCCCGCACCGAGGCGCTCCCGCCGACATTCACGAGCCCATTTTGGTTAGATTGGGTTCTGGGTGAACGCGTCCTGTTCGTCCGCTACCGTCTCCAAAAACCGGTCGAGGAGCGGCGAGTCGTTGTCGCGCCGGTACGCGAGGCCCAGGGTAAGGGGCACGGTGGGCTCCACGATCTTTGCGTACCCCACGCCGGGACGCTGGATCTGCACGTTCGAGGCATGGGCGATGGACACCCCCAGCCCCGCCTCCACGAGCCCGAGAAAGCTCTCTCCCCGTTCAATCTCCTGCGGAATCTGCGGGGTAAACCCGGCCTCGTGGCAGGCGCGCACGTAGGCGTCATGGATGCGGGGCGCCCCGCTCCGCGCCCAGATCACGTGCGGCTCGCCTTCGAGCTCCCGGAGGGGGACGGACGTCCGGTCGGCGAGGCGATGGCCCGTCGGGAGTACCACCACCATCGGGGCCGTAAAGAGGGGCTGCACCCGCAGGCCGCGCTCGTTGATCGGCAGAAACAGGAACCCGACATCCGTTTCCTTCCCCCGCAGGGCGTCCACCTGTTCGCGAGTGGTCTGCTCGACCAGATCGAGCTCCCCGTGGGGGCGCTTGGACCGAAAGGTCTTGATGATGGCGGGGAGCCCGCTCCGCATCGCGCTCGCCGCGTAGGTAATGGTGAGCAGGCCCGCCAGTCCGTCCCGGGCCGCCCGCGCCACGGACTCCGCACGCCGTGCCTCCCGGAGCACGCGCTTCGCGTACGGGAGAAAGGTGTGGCCCGCCTCCGTCAGCTCCACGCCCCCCGAGGCCCGGTCGAAGAGCGCGACCCCGATCTCCTCCTCAAACGCCTTAATCTGCTGGCTCAGGGTGGACTGGGCGACGAAGACAGCGTCGGCGGCCCGGCCGAAATGCAGTTCGTCGGCGAGGGCCGTGAAGTACCGGAGGTGGCGAAGTTCCATGGCGCAGGCAGTCGGGGAGGCCGAGGAAAAGGCACGGGCGGACGTTTCTCCGAAGGCCTGTGATAAACGATCGATGACGTCGATCGGTCCGAGCGAAAAACTCCATGAAACGGCAGTGCGGAGGCGCCCCTACGACCTTATGGAGAGATAAGAGACGGGCCACTGCGCGTTACATTGCCGTAATCCCTCTTTTTCGACCATTCCGCCGTGCTTTGGCATCCAATCGACTACTACGAATAGATGACGATATTTTCGGCCGCCCTCTTGCTCTTCCTGGTCATGGATCCGTTTGGCAACGTTCCGGTGTTCCTCTCGGTCTTGCGTCCAGTGAAGCAGGAGCGTCGGCGGTGGGTCATCGCCCGGGAGCTGCTGATCGCCCTGGGGTTTTTGGTGGTCTTCCTGTTCGGCGGCCAGTACCTGCTTGCGGCCATCGGCATCTCGGAGTCGTCCGTGACGGTAGCGGGGGGCATCATCCTGTTTCTGATTGCCCTCCGCATGGTGTTTCCGTCGCCCGGTGGCGTGTTTGCGGAGGATGCGGAGCAGGCAAGTGACGCCCCGATCCTCGTGCCGCTCGCCGTGCCGCTCGTGGCGGGCCCGTCGGCCCTGGCGTCGGTGCTGTTCATCATGAGCAAGGACCCGACGCGCTGGCTGGAGTGGCTGGCTGCGCTCGTCGGGGCGTGGGCGGCCACCGGCGTCGTTCTGCTTCTGGCCCCCAACCTGTCGCGCCTCCTTGGGGACCGCGGGCTGGTGGCCACGGAGCGGCTCATGGGGATGGTGCTCACCGCGATCGCGTCGAAAATGGTACTGGGCGGCGTCGCGGAGTTCTTCGGCATCTAGGCCGCCTAGGCCCGTGCCTGCACGCAGCCTCCTCCTCGTTTGCTTTGCCTCACCAACTGCCCTACGCCTGTGACACTTTGGTCACGCCAGGGGGCCGTCCTCGGGACGTGTACCCTGGCCTTTTTCGCAACGATGGCCGCGCGACTCGTCATTAGTCCGGTCGTCCCCTCCATCAGCGACGCGTTTGCCGTGCCCAACGGCGCGATCGGGCTGGCCCTGACCGGCATGTGGCTGGGGTATGCCCTCTCTCAATTTCCGAGCGGGCTGCTGGCCGACCGCTACGGGGAGCGGGGCATCATTCTGGTGGCGGTGGGGGGCACCGCGGTCGCGAGCACGCTTCTGGCCTTCGCCTCGTCCTACGCGATGTTCCTGGTGGGAACGGCCGTGCTGGGAACCGTGGCGGGGCTGCACTACAGCGTGGCCACGTCGCTTCTGACGCGTACCACCGACCAGATCGGCACGGCCATCGGCATTCACACGGCGGGGGCGCCGGTGGCGGGGGTGTTGGCGCCGATGGCCGCCGGGGCCGTTGGCGCGTGGATGGGCTGGCGCTGGGCCGTCGCCCTGGGGACGGTGTTTGCCGCTCCGGTCGTGGGCCTCGTGGTCTACGTCGTGCGGGCACGGCCGCCGGTGCGGCCCGACGAGTCGGTGTGGGGGCGATTCAAAATCGGGCCCCTGGCCGAGCTTCTTCGCCGTCCGCCGATCGCCCGCACGGTGATCCTCTCGGCCGTCGGAATGTTCGTGTGGCAGGCCACGGCGTCGTTCCTGCCGACGTTCTTCGTGGCGTACCACGGCTACTCGGAGGCAACCGCCGGGGTGCTCTTCTCGGGGTATTTTCTGATGCAGGGCGTCACCCAGCCCGGCCTCGGGGCGTTGTCGGACCGCATTGGGCGGGACGCGGCCGCCAGTCTCGCCATCGGGATCGGCATCGTAGGGTACGGGCTTCTGGTGGGGGGAACGGGCCTGGGCATGGCCATCGTATCGGTGGTGTGTGCCGGCTTCTCGATGGGATGGGGGGCGGCCCTCATGCCGAAGTTCATGGACCACCTGGACGACCACGAGCGCAGTGCAGGGTTTGGGCTCGTCCGGACCGTCTACATGGTGCTGGGGGCGAGTGGCAGCGTCGTGACGGGGTTCGTGGCCGACGTGTTTGGGTGGGGCGTCGCGTTTGTCGTCCTCGTGCTGCTGCTGGTGGGCATGCTGGGGGCGTTGGTCCAGTCCACATGGCGAAACCAGACGGAGCGGCGGGCCCACGCTGCTCCCTGAGATCTCTCAACGCGTTCCTGTCCGATGGAGTCGCTGCGCCCGATGCCCGTTTCCCCCGGCACCGTTCTGTACGTCCTGGACCTATTCGGCACGGCGGTCTTTGCGGTGTCCGGGGCGCTGGCGGCCGGCCGGCGCCGGATGGACCTGTTTGGGGCCCTTGTGATCGCGGCGGTGACGGCCGTCGGGGGCGGCACGATTCGCGACTTGATCCTGGACCGACATCCGGTTTTCTGGATTCAGGACCTGCGGTACCTCGCGGTGATCGCGGGGGCGGGCGGCCTCACCTTCGCCTACACGTCGGTCTTCCGGCCCCCCCGGCAGTCGCTGGAGGTGGCCGACGCGTTTGGGCTGGCGGTGTTCTCGGTGGTGGGGGCCCGTGTTGCGCTCGGGGTGGGCGCCCCGCCGGTCGTGGTCGTGATTATGAGCGCCGTCACGGCCACGGTGGGGGGAATGGTGCGGGACGTGCTCTGCGACGAAACCCCTCTCATTCTGCGGGAGGAGATCTACGCGACGGCGGCCCTGTCCGGGGGCGTGCTCTATCTGGGCCTGCGGGCCGCGGCCCTTCCGGAGGCGGCGGTGGCGGGCCTCACGATCGTCGCGGTGTCGGCCGTGCGCCTGGCCGCGCTGCGGTGGGGCGTGCACCTTCCTTCGTTCCGGGTGGAAGAGGCCGGGTAGCTGCGCGCCTGGACACGCACGGCCCCGGCCTGCCCCGAGCCCCCACAGGCCGACCTTCCCCGCTTCCATACAAAACCGGTGTGGACTTCCTCCCGGACGTGCGGTTACCTTGCAACGTCTGCGTCTGTCCCCGCACCGTGCAGCCCTGTTCATGTCCGCCCTGGAGCCCCACATCGTGGACCGCGACCGCACCACCGGCTGGATGGAGGTCATCTGCGGGTCGATGTTCAGCGGCAAGACGGAGGAGCTGATTCGTCGGCTGCGCCGGGCCCGCATTGCTCGTCAGCACACCCGCGTCTTCAAGCCGGCCCTCGACGAGCGCTACAGCGAAGACGAGGTGGTGTCCCACAACGAGAATTCCGTGACCACCACGCCGGTGGAGGCGCCCCCGCAGATTCAAGAGCTGGTGCAGGAGGCGGACGTCGTGGGCATCGACGAGGCGCAGTTCTTCGACGACGACCTCGTGCCGACGTGTCAGGCGCTGGCCGAAGACGGGCACCGTGTGATCGTGGTGGGGCTCGACACGGACTACCGCGCGGAGCCGTTTGACCCGATGCCCCAGCTCATGGCGGTGGCCGAGCACGTGACCAAGCTACACGCCGTCTGCGTGGTCTGTGGGGCGCCGGCCAACCACTCCCAGCGCATCGTGCCGGGCGAGGACCGGGTGCTGGTCGGGGCCACGGAGGCCTACGAGCCGCGGTGCCGGGCGTGCTTCGAGCCGGAGCCCGTTACGGTGACGCGGCCCCGCCCCCACACCGAAGCGCTGCGGGCGGTCGCCACCGACGATGCGGACGCGTCGACGAACGAGGCGGATCCAGAGGCGGCGGACGCGGCCTCGGCCGACGGGACGGCGGCCTGACGGGCGGTGCCAACAACCGCCTGAGGGACACGTACAAGCACACCCTCAGCATAATGCGGACGAACTTTGGTTTCGGTCCCATGCCCGACGCTCGCCCTCAGATCGCCCCGGCCAATCCCCGCCGCCGTCGCACGCCGCAGCGCACCCCACAACGAACCCCGCAGCGCTCGCCCCAGCGGCAGCCCAAGCAGCCGCCCAAGGTGCCGAGCCCGACGCGCCGCGAACCGTCGACCCCGGACCCGCAGCGCCGGGAACCGAACTCCCCGGATCCGTCGTCGAACGCGGCGTAGACGCCACGGGCCGTGACCGGACCCGTTCCCTTTTTCTAGACACACCCCCCTCATGAACGGGTCTTCCGCAGACGCCTCCTCGCCTTCGCAACACGAGCGGTTCGTTGCGGCCCTCCTCGACGGCATCATCGCGACGGGGCTGACCGCCCTGTTTGGGGGCGCCCCCCTGCTGGGGGGGCTCGTGGGCGGGCTGTACCTGGTCGCCCGGGATGGATTCGAGGTCGGGCCGCTGCGCTTCCGGTCGCCGGGAAAGTACGTGATGGGGCTCGACCTCGTGCGCCTCGACGGGGGCCCGGTCTCCCTCGAAACGTCGGTCCAGCGCAACTGGATGCTGGGGCTCAGCTCCGTCGCGGGGGCGTTCATCGTCGTCCCCATCGTCGGCGGGGCCCTGGCGTCGTTCCTCTCGCTTGCGGGGCTCGGGCTCATCCTGTTTGAGATCTACAACGTCTTCGCCGACCCCGTCGGCCGACGCTGGGGCGACCGGCTGGGCAACACCAAGGTCGTGGCCGCCGGCGACGGGCTGGTGTAAGAGGGGCCGCGCGGCGGGCGAGTGGGCTGAGTGCGCGTTGAGGCACCATTGACTTCCCCGAGGCGGTGCCGGTATATTGAGCGGGACGCCCCCGCGCTCTCGTCGTCCCCTGGCCGACGACCGGTACCAGTTCTCCCTCCACCCTTCTCTCATCCGTCCCCGCGCTCACATGGACGAACAGCGATACCTGGTTACGGCGCGCAAGTATCGGCCCTCGCTTTTCACGGAGGTCGTTGCGCAGGAGCACGTCACCGAGACGCTCAAGAACGCGATCCGGATGGAGCGGCTCGCACACGCCTACCTGTTCAGCGGCCCGCGGGGGGTGGGGAAGACCACGGCCGCCCGCATCCTGGCGAAGGCCATCAACTGCGAGACCCCGCGGGAGGAGCGCGAGGACGGTGCCGAGCCGTGCTGCGAGTGCGACTCGTGCGAGTCGTTCGAGGCGGGGCGCAGCCTCAACGTCTTCGAGATGGACGCGGCCTCCAACAACAAGGTCGACGACATCCGCGAGCTGCGCGAGAAGGTCCGGATCCCGCCACAGGGCGACCAGAAGAAGGTCTACATCCTCGACGAGGTGCACATGCTGTCGAAGCAGGCGTTCAACGCCCTGCTGAAGACGCTGGAGGAGCCGCCCGCCCACGCCCTCTTCATCTTCGCCACCACCGAGCCGCACAAGGTGCTGCCCACCATCCTGTCGCGGTGCCAGCGGTTCGACTTCCGCCGCATTCCGGTGCCGGAGATCGTCCAGCGCCTGCGCGAGATTTGTGAGACGGAGGGCGTGGAGGCCGACGAGGAGAGCCTCATGCTGCTGGCACGCAAGGGCAACGGGGCGCTCCGCGATGCCCTCTCGGCGTTCGACCAGGCCCTCTCGCTCTGCGGGGCCACGCTGGAGTACGGGGAGCTGACCCAGGCCCTGGGCGTGGTGGACCAGGACCTGTACTTTCGCCTTACCGACCACGTCGCCGCGCAGGACACGGCGGGGATGATTGAGCTCGTGCGCCACGTGGTGCGCAGCGGGTACGACCTGCAGGAGATGCTGGTGGGACTGGCCGAGCACCTGCGCAACCTGCTGGTGGCCCACTCGCTGGGCGGGGAGGCGCTGGAAGAGGTTGCGGAGTCGACCCGCACCCGCTACGCCGACGAGGCCGAGCGCTTCGACGAGGCCGACCTGCTGCGCCTGCTCACCATGGCCGCGGACACGGAGGACGACATCAAACAGAGCCCGCAGCCGCGCCTTACGCTGGAGACGACGCTCCTCAAGATGGCGCAGCTTCGCCGCTCGGCCGACCTCCGGGCGGTGCTCGAAAAGATCGACCGCCTGGAACAGATGGCCGAGGACGGCGACCTCCCCGAGGCCGTGCCGGGCGACGGGGTGACCGCGTCCGAAACGGCGTCGGCCCCGCCGGCTCCCCCCGAGTCTGAGAAGTCTGAGAACACAGAGACGGGCGGGGCGGCCGGACGAGAGGCGTCCCCCGACGCGGCCGCCGAGCCCCGCCCCGGCTACGGGCCCGAGTCCACGGCCCCGCCGAATGCGCCGGAGGACGCCCCCTCAACGAAGGACGCAGAGAGCGATCCGAAGAACGAGACGCCCGACGGGGCGCCGGCCGACGTCGTGGACGAGGCAGGGAACGAGACGCTGAGTGCATCGGACGAGGACGACGCCCCAAACGACGACGCCCCAAATGACGAGGCCCCGAACGACGAGGCCCCAGACGCCGACGCGCAGGGCCCCGACGACGGGGACGAGCCGCCGTCCTCGGATGCCCCAGCCGACGGGACGGACGCATCGGGGGCGGATCCGTCCGTTGGGTACAACGACATTTTTGGCGCCCCGGCGCTGGGGGACGACGAATCGTCGGAGGGCGGATCGGCATCCGGCACCACGGACGCTCGCGCGTCCGAGTCGGCGTCGACGTCGGACGGGTCGGACGCGTCGGCCGCCGCGGTGGCGGAGCCAGCCGTGGCGGCAGGGGCCGACGCCGACGGGGTAGCCACCGAGTGGCCCCAGGTCGTGCAGTCCGTCAAGGACACCCACATTAGCCTCGGCTCCCTGCTGGGCGAGGCCGAGCCCGTCGAGTACGTCGACGGCACGCTCACCGTCGCCGTCCCCCGGGCCCTCCACCGCGACACCCTGCGTGACCGGCGGCGCGTGCTGTTGCGCCACGTCACCGACACGGTGGCCCCTACCGTTGACGACCTGCGGTTCGTCGTCGAGGATACGAGCGACGCGGCCGCCGCCGACGCCGACACGTCGGACGAGCCCCTCAGCCCCCGTGAACAGCTGAGCCAGCTCCGCGACACCTACCCGGCACTCGACGTGCTCTTCAGCGAGTTTGGGGCCGAGCCGGTGTGGTAGCGGCCCGGCGGCCCCCCTCGGCCCGCACCGTGGGCGTCGTCTCCGGTCAGGGATCGGTTCCGCCCGACGTCCGTTGCACCCCTTTGTACAAACCCGGGGCCATTCCCGCCTTCCGGTGAATGACCCACCCTCCCTACGAGTCTTCGAATTAAGACCACCCCCCTCAGTTATGGCTAACCCAGGAGGAATGAACATGCAGGACATGTTCGGGAAAATGATGGAGATGCAGGAAAAGATGAACGCCGCGCAGGACGAGCTCGCGGACAAGACGGTGACCGCGGAGGCCGGCGGTGGCATGGTGAAGGTGACCGCCAATGGCGCGCAGGAAATTACGGGCATCGAAATTGACCCGGAGGCCGTCGACCCGGACGACCTGGAGTTGCTGGAGGACCTCGTCATCGCGGGCGTCAACAAGGCCCTTGAAGACGCGTCCGACATGGCACAGGAGGAGATGAAGGATTCCATGGGCGGCATGCTGCCACAGGGCATGGACCTCAGCCAGCTCGGCCTCTAGGCGGTTGCGAACGGCGGGCTGGGAGTGCCGCGTGACCTCGGGACATTCCGCCGTTTGCGCTTGAACCTCGACATTCGAAACGCGAGATTGTCGCGATGCAGTACACCTCGGAGTCCGTCGAAACCCTCGTGGAGCAGTTCACGAAGCTGCCCACGATCGGGAAGAAGACGGCGCGGCGACTGGCCAACTACGTCCTGAAGATGCCCCAGGAGGAGGTTGAGACCATCGCGAACGCGTTGACGTCCGTGAAGGAGGACGTGCAACGCTGTTCGACGTGCTACGTCGTGGCGGATCAGGATCCGTGCCCCATCTGCGGCTCGGACAAGCGCGACGCCTCGACGATTTGTGTCGTGGAGGAGTCGAGCGACCTGACCGCCATCGAGCAGACCAACGAGTACCGGGGCGTGTACCACGTGCTCGGCGGGGTCATTTCGCCGCTCGACGGCGTGGGCCCCGACGACCTCCGGGTGCACGAGCTGGCCACCCGCATCGACCCGTCCTTCGAAGACACGGCGGCCGATGCGGCTCCGGAGCCCAACACCACGCCTGATGGCGAAGCGGACGCCGAGGCGCCTCCCTCGGAAAATGGCGGGGCGGACGAGGCGGAATCGGGGGTCGACGAGGTGATTCTCGCCGTCAACCCCAACGTCGAGGGCGACACGACGGCATACTACATCTCCCAGCTTCTTGAGCCGTTCGACGTTCGCGTCACGCGCATCGCGCGGGGACTGCCCATCGGCGGGGATCTGGAGTACGCCGACGAGGCGACCCTCTCGCGGGCGCTGGAGGGGCGCGGGCACGTCGACTAGTGCCGCTGGGCCTGCCCGATGCGTTCGCTTCGTCCGGACCCTCCCAACCCGACGACTGCACTGCACATGACGATTACGGTTCTCGGTGCCGGATCGATTGGAGCCCCCGTTGTCCGCGAGCTGTGTGCCCGAAGCGGGGAGGTGGAACAGGTTCAGGTCTGTGACACCCGGTCGCAGGCGCTCGAACGCCTCCACGAACAGGTCGACGCCGACCAGTTTCTCCGCTCCTTCCAGGTCGACGTGCGCGACACCAGCGTGCTGTCCCAGATCGTGCAGGGCAGCGACTGTGTCATCAGCTGCGTGCCGGCGGAGTTCAACCCCGCACTCGCAGAGCTGTGCCTCGATGCGGGGGTGCACTTCTGTGACCTCGGGGGGGACGATACCCTCGTGGGCAAAGAGCTGGCCCTCGACGAGCAGGCCCGCGAGAAGGGCGTCTGGATCGTTCCCAACTGCGGGCTGGCCCCCGGCCTCGTGAACGTCGTGTGTCTCCACGGCATTGATCAGCTTGACCGGGCCGAGGCGGCACACCTGCGGGTGGGCGACGTCCCTCTGCACCCGGAGCCCCCCTTCAATTTTCGCATCTCGTGGTCGGCCGAGCGCATCCTCGCGGACTATACAAACCCGGCGCAGTTGATTGAAAACGGGCAGGTCGTGGAGGCGGACGCCCTCTCCCGCGAAGAGGAAATTCAGTTCGAGAAGCCCTTCGGCACGATGGAGGCCTTCTGCACGCAGGGCGGGCTTTCCACCCTCACCGATACGCTGGCCGGGCACGTGGAGGCCCTCGACCACAAGACGATCCGGTGGCCGGGCCACGCTCACCAGATGCGCTTTGTGCTCGGGCTCGGGCTCGCCGAGGAGCGCAAGATTGGGGTGCGCACGCACCTGACCTACCGCGACCTCCTGGTGCGCCGCATGCGGAAGCGTCTCGGCGGCGACTACGAGGACGCGGTGCTCATGCGGGTCCTGCTACGGGGCGAGCAGGAGGGACGGCCCACGACACTCGTCTACGAGATGGTGGAGCAGTACGACGCGGAGACGGAGCAGACGGCCGTGATGCGCTGTACGGCCATCCCGACGGTCGTCTCGGCCCTCTTCCTGGCCCGTGAGGAGGCCGTCTCCACCGGTGGGGCCGACGTGCCGGAAAATGTGATCCCGCGCGCTCAGTTTCTGCAGAAAATCGCTGATCGCGGGCTTAACATTCAGACGGAGCGGCACGACGACTTCCGAGACGTCACCGCCAAGCGCCCCCTCGACGGCCAGCGGGCCTGACGGGCCGGCCGCCACGAGTGGGCACGGGGTTTGCGGCTTGCCCGCCCCCAGGCCGAACGAGTTGCTCTTGTGCTTGACGAAAAAAACGCCACATCTTACATTCGAGGTGAAGATCCATTGGGGCGGCGCCTGGTCGCACACCCCTCGTCCGTTGCTCTCATTCCCAGACGCAACACCGCGCATCGGCAGGAACCGCTACAAACCCCCTCAAATACGCACTGGGGCCTCCGTCCATGCCTAGGCCGGAGCACCGGTGCACGCCGTAGCACCTCGGAGCGTTCCTGGACCCGTGCCGCTGATCTCATCGATGTTGCCGTCCCCGGCCCCCTGCATGGGGCTGTCGAGAGAGGGACGTGTATTCATGTCGACGGTGGCGCTGTTCCTGATTGGAAGCCTCGCCGGGGGGGAATCGCCGGCCCGAGCGCAGGAGGGGCCGCCGCCCGACACGACTGTCCCCGACACGACCGCCCCCGACACGACCCGCCGCACCCCGGTCCTGCAGTTGGAGGGACTGCCCCCACCCCCTGGAGATAGCGCATCCCTCTCGGACCGAGTGGGCGGTCTTCCGCGAACTGAGGGAGAGGGCCTCTCGGCACCGTCCCCGTCCCCCGACACCGGCGTCGTCGGCCGGTACCTGCCGGCACGGCGCAAGCGGGCGGTCCGCCTGTTTGGACGGGCGTCTCCGTTTCTGGGGCCGCGCGCCCCCACGGCGGGGGCACAATCCGTCACGCTCGACTCCACTCAGAACCGCTACGTCCTCACGGGCGACACGCGTCCCGGGGAGCGCGTGGGGATGGACGCAGACGCGTACCGGCAGGAGCGCTACCGTGCCAACCTGCGCGAGAACTGGCGCACGCTCACCGAGCAGCGCCAGCAGGGGGACGGACGCAGTGGGTTTGGGGTGAACATGGTGGTTCCGGGGGGGCGGGAGAGTGCCTTCTCCACCGTCTTCGGCAAGCCGCAGGTGGACCTTCGGGTGAACGGCCAGGCCGACATCAACGCCGGGTTCAAGTACCGGAAGAGCGACCAGCAGGTCAACGTGACGGGGAACGCCAGCCAGCTCAATCCCGACTTCAAGCAAGATCTGCGGCTCGGCATCACCGGGACGATCGGGGACAAGCTCCAGATCAACGTCGACTGGGACACGCAGAGTCAGTTTGACTACCAGAATCAGGTCAAGCTCGACTACACCGGCTACGAGGACGAAATCCTGCAGAGCGTGGAGGCGGGCAACGTGTCCATGCAGACGCCGTCGCAGCTCATCAGTGGGGGGCAGAGCCTCTTCGGGATCAAGAGTGAGTTTCAGTTCGGCAACCTGAGCCTCACGACGATTGCGAGCCAGCAGGAGGGCCAGTCCAACAGCCTCAGCATTGAGGGGGGCGCGCAGGAGACGGAATTCGACCTCAAGCCCACGGACTACGACGAGAACCGGCACTTTTTTCTTGGCTACTACTTCCGCAACAACTGGAACCGCGCCCACGAGGACCCGACGACGATCCGGACGTTCGGGGGGTTCGACGAAATTACCGAGGTGGAGGTGTGGAAAATCACGCAGCAGGTGGGGAGCCAGGCAAACACCCGGCAGGCGGTGGCGGTGGTCGACCTGGGGGAGCGCGCCCGGCTGGTGAATCAGGCGAACGACTACACGGAGACCCTGCTGCCGGTCCCGGAGGAGGACCAGTACGGCGAGGCCGACCTGACGGCCCTCCGGGACGGGGAGCAACGGGCCTCGTCCTACCTGAGCGACCCCGCCACCATGCAGCAGCCCCTGGACACCCAGCAGGACCTCCACGCGGGCGAGTTCAAGCGGCTTGCGCGGGGGCAAGACTACCGGATCGACGGTCGGCTGGGCTTCCTGTCGCTCCAGCAGCGGCTCCGGCCCGACGAGGCCCTGGCGGTGGCGTTTCGGTACCGGACGAACGATGGCACCGTGCGCACGGTCGGGGACTTTACGCAGGGCGGAACCACGGGGGGCATCAATGCCGACCGCCTCGTGTTAAAGCTGCTCCGCCCCACCGATCCGGTCGCGCCCGGGCAGAACGGGACCGTCAACCCGGCCGCCTGGTTTTTGCAGCTCCGCAACGTGTACGACCTCTCGGGGCGAGACTTTAATCCGGAGAATTTCGAGCTCGACGTCGAGTACCAGGCCTCCGGGCAGGGCGCGCGCACCACGCTGCCGGACGTGGCGGGGCAGACCACGCTGCTGCAGGTGCTCGGGTTGGACCGGGTGGACCAGAACGGCGCGCCCAACCCGGACGATCAGTTCGACTTTCTGCCGCAGACGATTAATGCGGACCGGGGGCTCCTCTACTTCCCCTACCTCCAGCCGTTCGGCGCGCGCATCCTGGACGCTGCGGCCCAGAACGGGAGTCAGGCGGCCGGGGAGTCCTTTGCGTTTGAGAACCTCTATACCAAGAAAAAGGCGAACGCCCGGAAGGAAGACACTCAGAAGAACGTCTATCGGATTCGGGGCTCGTACACGGGGGGCGCCCAGCAATTCTACGACCTGGAGGCCTTCACCGGGCTGGTTGAGGGCTCGGTCGAGGTCACCTCGGGCGGGCAGACCCTCCAGGAAGGCGTCGACTACCGGGTGGACTACCAGGGCGGGACGGTCAACATCACCAACGAGTCGTACCTGACCGCCGGGCGGGACATCATGATCGACTACGAGCAGAACAGCCTCACCAACATCCAGAAGAAGACCCTGCTCGGTGCGCGGGCCGACTGGTCGATGCGGGACCAGTTTTCGCTCGGGGCCACCGTCATGCGGCTCAGCCAGCAGTCGCCCGTCGACAAGTTTCGCATCGGGCAGGAGCCCATCCAGAACACCATCTGGGGCCTGAACGGCTCGATGGACCTGCAGCCGCAGTGGATTACGGAGGCGGTCGACGCCCTGCCGCTCGTGCAGACGCGGGCCGAGAGCCAGCTCTCGGTCTCCGGCGAGTTTGCGCAGCTCCGGCCCGGCCACACCACCACCGACGCGTACGAGCGGACCGTGGACCGGGTGGAAAACAGCGAGACGGACCAGTACGCGTCGGACGAGCGCAACGGGGTGTCCTACATCGACGACTTCGAGGGCTTCGAGAACACCTTCTCCCTCCGCGAGCAGCCGGGTGCCTGGCAGGTGAGCGCGGCCCCCGACTCGACGGCCGACGCCGCCCTGCTCGACGGCGAGGTGCCGGGGACCTACGAGGACAACCGGCAGCGGACCCACTGGCGGGGGCGCCTCGGGTGGTACCGGCTCAACGAAAACGTGCTGGAGTCCATCGGCACGGAGGACGGGGGGGAGGCCACCGAGCTCATCAACACCGAGGAGGTCTTCGTGGGGCGCGACACGCAGGGCGAGGCGAATCCCACCCTCCGTACGCTCGACCTCCACTTCAATCCCTGGCAGCGCGGGCCCTACAACTACACGGAGGACCTGGTGGACTTCTTCCGGGAGCCGCGGAAGGTATGGGGGGGCATCACACGCTCGCTCCCGGAGGGCTACACCGACTTTTCGGTGCAGAACGTCGAGTTCGTCGAGTTCATCGTGAAGGTATACCCGGAGAACGGCGAGGTGACCGACGGGGCGCGCCTGTTCGTCGACCTCGGGACGATCTCGGAGGACGTGGTGCCGAACCAGCGCATTGACATGGAGGACGGGCTCTCCCTCAGCTTCAACGAGGCGGACCTTGGGGACCTGAGCCGCATCCCCAACGCCGAGCCGGGGGGAGGCATCGACCTTCGGGGGCGCCGGACCCAAGACCTGGGGCTCGACGGGCTCGTCTCCTACACGGATGGGGCCTACGACGAGCGCCTGCTCGAACGCAGCTTCTATTCCGGCTTCGTGGCGTACGCGGACAGTCTGCAGGGCGCCATCGGGCAGCTCGGCCTGTCCACCGCGCAGCGGCAACGCCTGCGGGCCGAGATTGCACGGACCGCCGAGGACCCCTCGGCCGACGACTACCACTTCTACGAGAACGACCGCTTCTTCGACGCCTCAGAGTTCTTCCCGGACGGGGCCTCGGTGCAGCAGCGCCTGAGCTGGTACCAGGCGGGGCACGAGCTCAACGGCTTCGAGTCGCAGAACGAGCTGGCCGAGGATGCGAGCGTGAAGCGGGGCGTGTCCCGGTCCCCGGACCGGGAGGCCCTCGACGGGGTGAGCAGCCAGATCAACATCGACAACAACTACTTCCAGTACGCCGTCCCGCTCGACGAGCTCGACCAGCGCGCCGGGGCTGATCGCGGGCCGACCGATTACGTGGTGAGCCGGGTCGGGCAGGAGAAGGACTGGTACAAGGTGCGGATTCCGGTGCAGGAATTCACGCGCCAGGTGGGCTCCATCGAAAACTTCGACGACATCAAGTCCATCCGCCTGTGGACGACCGGGCACGAGGCGCCCGTGACGATGCGGTTTGCGTCCCTGGAGCTGGTGGGCAGCCAGTGGCGCGTCTCGGAGCCGGTGGCACAGCAACCGGTGCAGGAGAACAGCGTCGTGGATGCGGGAACGGGCGAGCTTCGGGTGGCGAGCATCAACAACGAGGAGGACCTGAGCTACGAGCCGCCCGCCGGGGCGGTGGTGGGGCAGAACCGCACGTCCCGCGGCGTGCAGCAGCAAAACCGCGAGCAGGCCCTCCTGCTCAACGTGGACCAGCT
This sequence comes from Salinibacter ruber DSM 13855, assembly GCF_000013045.1. Taxonomy (NCBI): domain Bacteria; kingdom Pseudomonadati; phylum Rhodothermota; class Rhodothermia; order Rhodothermales; family Salinibacteraceae; genus Salinibacter; species Salinibacter ruber. The sequence continues at coordinate 3,171,308 of NC_007677.1, read as the reverse complement.
GGCGCCCGGCCGGCAGCGGGGCGTCTTCAAAACATTCGGACAGGGCCTCGACCTGCTCAAGTACTCGAACCTGCGGATGTACACCCACCTACACGGGGCCTCAAGCAGCACGCAGGTGAAGGACCGGCTCCGCGAGCACCTGCGGCTGTTCGTCCGCCTGGGGTCCGGGGAGACGGGGGACTACTACGAGTACGAGCAGCCCCTCTCCCCGGGCGACGTGCCCATGGCGGACGGATCCCAAAACCTGTGGCCGGAGGAGTTTGAAATGAACCTCGTCCTCGAACGACTCAATCGGCTCAAGCTTCTCCGGGACCAGAGCGGGGTCCCGACGGACACGTCGTTCTCGAGCGCCGACGTGAATTTGGACATCGGCGACTTTGCGCCGCCGGAGACGGTGCTTCGGGTGCGGGGCACCCCCTCCCTGCAGAACGTGAAAACGATCGTCGTCGGCGTGCGGCACGCGACGCCCCCCGAGGAGAACCCGCCGGTGCTGCAAAATTTCGAGGTCTGGCTGAATGAGCTGCGCGTGAGCGGGTTCGACGAGCAAAAGGGCTGGGCCGCCAACGCCAGCGCGAGCCTCGACCTCGCGGATTTTGCGTCCGTCGAGGGCAGTTTCCAGCGCCGGACGGACGGGTTTGGGGCGTTGTCCAGCACCCTGAGCGAGCGGGAGCAGTCCGACAACACGAGCTGGAACCTCCGCGCAAGCCTCAACGTCGACTCGTTCCTGCCCGAGGACCAGGGCTGGCGCATCCCGGTGACCATGCAGGTGCAGTCGAACCGGACGACCCCCCGCTTCGACCCCAACCGCGGCGACGTGGAGGTTCAGAGCGTGGTGCGGCAGTTCGACGCCGTCCCGGACAGTACGCTGGAGAGCCGCTACCGCAGCCAGTACGGGGCCCTTGGGGCGGGGGAGATTCGCCGTCGGCTGAAGGACAGCGTGCGCACGGCGGCCGAGACGCGCAGCCTGCGCCGCACGATGACGGCCGACGTGTCAAAGCAGGGATCCGACTCGTGGTGGCTCCAGAAGACCGTCGACGGCCTCTCGCTGAGCTTCTCCTACCTCGACCAGTCGCGACGCAACCCGCAGCGCCAGCTCAACGACCGGTGGAGCTGGACGGGTGATCTGCAGTACCAACTCAGCTTCGGGCAGCCCCGGACCGTGGACCCCTTCGGCTTTCTTCCCGACGCGCCGGTGCTCGGCACGCTGGCGGGCCTCTCGTTCAACTATGTGCCCCGCTCGCTCTCGTTTTCGATGAGCGCGGAGCGGGAGGCCCAGACGACCCGAAGCCGCCCGTCGGGCGTCCGGAATACGCGCAGCCAGCCCTATCGAATTGCCTATTCCCTCCGGGAGCAGCAGCAATTCGACCACCGCCGCAACTTCAGCCTCCAGTACGACCCCTTCGGCTTTCTGAGCCTCAGCTTCGACACCAACACGCGCCAAAATTTCGACGACGCCGCCTCGCGGAACCAGACAAACGTTATCATCAACGGCGAAAGCGTCCGGGACACGGTGCTCACCGACATTGGGATTCCCCGCGACAGCACCGCGAACTTCTTCGATCGCCTGGGGGACTACGGACTGGCCGACCGGGATATCACCGCCGCCGACGAGGGGGAGACGGTGTTCTTTGAGAGCCGGCTGTTCCGGCGGTCGGAGCTTGACGTGTTTCGGGACCTGCTGGTCGGGCGGGTGAGCCCGCGCACGAACAACTATCAGCAGCGGTTTTCGGCCACCCTGAGCATGGGATGGACCGACCGGCCGTGGCTCAACTGGATCGACCTGCAGGACCTCTCCTACCAGTCGTCGTTTCAGTGGTCGAACGGGCCGGCGGAAAGCCTGCAGGGCGCCAGCGTGCGCAACTCCCTCACCCTGCGTACAGGAGCGACCCTGCGGCCCAACCGGGTGTGGGAGCGGTTTGGGTTCTTCGAGCGGCTCAAAGAGGCGCAGCGCGAGTCGGGCCGGGACGACCCGGAAGACGGGGGACGGTCCACCGGGGACAACGGAGACGACCGGGGGGACGACGACGGAGAGGCGTCGGAAGGGGACGGCCTGGGGTGGGAGGACGTCCCCCTTCCCAGCCCGATGGGCATGCTGCGGGGGCTGGCCCTGATGGTGCTCGACATTAACGACTTCAGCGTTAACTACAACGGCGACTGGAGTGCCCGTTCCTCCAATGTGGGGCGCCTGAATTCGGACTCGACGGACGTCGAGGTGCACTACCGCCTGCTCGACGCGGTGCGCGGGGACGGGCCGTCCGTGGGCTACCGGCTCGGGCTCGACCGCTCCATCGGGGCCGGGAGGCGCGTGCTAGACTCCCGGTTCCAGGTGTCGGATGCCCTCAGCAACACCCACCGGCTGGAGGGGCGCACCGCCCTGAGCCCGAGCCCGTCCTTCCAGATCGACCTGAGCTGGAACGTGGAGTGGCGCACCCAGACCGATCGGACCTTCCAGGCGGGCACCGGCGAGCCCGGGAACGAGGGCGAGGCAAGCGACGGCCCCTTCACGACCGAAAGCGGGGACAACTCGGCCTCGGTGTGGGGCTTCGGGTCCGTGGTGGCGCTGGTGGAGGAGCAGGCCCGTCGACTGCCGGCGGGCGGCAGTGGAGCGGGGGAGGTGCTCCCCGCCGCCGAGGTGCCCCTCACCAACGCCTCCGTCGCGGACGACTTTAAGTCGGCCTACCTGACCGGGGGCGGGAGCGTAGGCGCCCACGGATTCGCCCCGTTCCCCCTGCCCGGGTGGAACATCCGCTATTCGGGGTTGGCCGACTGGCCCCTGCTCGGCCGCATCGTGGAAAGTGCGTCGCTCCGGCACAGCTACAACGCGGAGTACCAGTCCAGCTACGCCACCGACACGCGCGCCGGCGACGAGGTGGAGGCCCCGAACGGGCAGACGTTTTTGAACCCGGATTTCAAAGTGGGGTCGGCCCGCGTCAGTGAGCAGTTCCGGCCGCTCCTCGGCGTTAGCATCACGTGGCCCGGCAACCTGGAGACGAGCGTCGAGTGGAGCCGCCAGACGGAGACGTACCTGCGCACGGCCAACCTGAAGGTGGAGGAGGTGCAGACGAATCAGTTGTCCGGAAGCGTCTCCTACCGGAAGCAGGGAATTCGCATTCCTGTGCTCGGCCTCGGGCGCCTCGAAAACCAGATCCGGTTCTCGCTCACGGTCTCCCGCTCGGTGAACGACGAGCGGAGCTACAACCTGCGCGGGGCGCTCGCGGACGTTCAGGATGCGGGGGGATCGGTGGATCCGGGTCAGGTGACCGATCCGACCAACGACTACGTCCAGGTCCGGAAGCAGACGACCCGCATCCAGGTGACCCCCGAGCTGACCTACCGGCTCAGCGACCGGGTGACGGGGGAGCTGTTGGTCGAGTACGAGCGGTTCAACGGCGACAACCGGCAGCCCTCCTACACGCGGGTCAACGGGGGCTTCAACGTCAGCGTAAGCATCTCACAAAACTAGGCCGGGCGTTTCGAGTACAGGCTAGGTCCGTAGCACCTCTCCTGTCTCCCCCCGCCCGCAGAGATGTCGTCGTCCGCCCAAAACGAGATCGTCGCGTGCCATCTCGGCCGCGTATCGTACGAGCGGGCGCGGGCCCTACAGGAGCGGGTGCAGGAGCGCCTCATTGCGGCGAAGCGGGCCGAGCCGCCGGAGCCGGAGCCCCACGTGCTGCTTCTGCTAGAGCATCCCCCCGTCTACACCCTCGGCAAGAGCGGCGACGCGGCGAATCTGCTCGTGTCGGAAGAGCGGCTCGAGGAGGTCGGGGCCACCTTTCACCGCATCGGGCGGGGGGGCGACGTCACCTTCCACGGCCCCGGCCAACTGGTGGGGTATCCGCTGTTCGACCTCGACCGCTTCTTTACCGACCTGGGCCGGTACCTGCGCACGCTCGAGGAGGCGATCATCCGCACCTGTGCCGACTACGGCGTGACCGGCACGCGGGTGGACGGGCGCACCGGGGTGTGGGTCGGGCCCGACGACCGGGGCCCGGAGCGCAAGATCTGCGCGATGGGCGTGCGCTGCAGCCGGTGGGTCACCATGCACGGCTTCGCGCTTAACGTGACCACTGACCTCGACTACTTCGACCACATCGTGCCCTGTGGCATTGACGACCGCGGCGTCACGTCGCTGGCCGCGGAGACCGACGCACCGGGGACCGTGGACGACGTGTGCGGGCCCGTGACGGAGCATTTTGGTGCCTTGTTCGACGCGGAGGTGACGACGCGCCACGGCGACGATGCCCGCTCGTTTCTGAGGGGGCTCACGGGAGAACGCGTCGAGGCGCCCGGGCGGTAGCGGTCGTCACTGCAGGGAATCTGTCCGGCGCCCCCGGCCCGCGTAGCCGGGCCCCGCTACGCAACCGCGACCGGTGATGTCCTCCCTCCGTCGAGGGCGCCTCCTGGCCCTCGGTCACGGCGTCCACGTCTACGGGCGGCAGGTCGTGGTACCAGTCGTGGTGGGGGGACCAGGCCCGGCACTCGTGGCACTGCGTCTCGCGCCACACCGTGCCGCACTCCGGGCACCGGCCGTGCGTGTCGAACGTGTGCCAGGAGTGCCCGCACTCACAGGTCCACGTCGCGCTCGACGGGGGCTCCCACTCGCATTCGGGACAGTAAATCTCCATGGCACGCCGGGGGGTGTGGAAACGAAATGAGGAGGTGAGTTCTGTTTGACAAGTCCGTCGCCGGTGAATACCCTACTGCCGATTCGTGTAGCGTGAACTGTGCATCGCGACCAGCACCTGGGCCTGACGGGCTGCAGGGCGTTCATATTACTCTTCACGCGTCGCGGTCCGCGGCGCGCGCATCCATCGCTTTCCTTTTCCCCCGATCCGGTTCCCCACCATGCCGCCATTCGATCCCGACAACTTCACCACTCGCCTTCTCGCAGAGTCGCTGTTCTACGACATCGAGTACGGCCTCGTGGGAAGCGTAAGCCTCATCGACGTCGAGGCGGAGCGGGAGCTCTACCTTGCCTCCTTCATGCCGGACGACGGGACGTACCTTGTGGAGGAGGCGACGGCGTGGGAGGACGAGCCGACGCTGGACGAGGACACGGACGTGGCCTACGCCCTCGCCGTAGACAGCGACGTGCACGGGCGCTACGAGGTCCCGGAGGCCGCGGCGCAGTCGCTTCTGGAGCTGGCCCGCGGGCACGACCTCCTGCCGAGCGTCACCGTACTGTTCGAGGACGAGGAACTGTGACGATAGGCGGGCGCCGGGGGCGGAGGGCGCCGGTCACTATCCCCCAGTGAACGCCGCCCATGCCAGTAGGGCCCAGCCCGCGATGAAGGCCACGCCCCCGAGCGGGGTGATCGCGCCAAGCCAGCCCGTGTCGCTCAGGACGAGCACGTACAGGCTGCCCGAAAAGATCACGATGCCGGTGACGAAGCAGTAGCCGGCCCAGTGCAGGGACGGCCCCCAGCCCTGCGCGGCGGCCCAGCCCACGACGAGGAGGGCGAGGGCGTGGTACATCTGATACGCCACCCCGGTGCGAAACGTCTCCACCCGCTCCGGCGAGACGCGCCCTTCAAGCCCGTGCGCCCCGAACGCGCCGAGGGCAACGCCGATAAGCGCCGCAATCGCGCCGAGTCCAACGAACAGGCGGGGCATTTTCGAGCGGGGAGTCACGGGAAAACAGGTTACGCCGGGTCTGAAGACTGCTGCAGGCGGTCCTGCAGGAGGTCAAGGTCCGAGGCGTCGCCGTCCTCGGGCACGATCTCCGAATCGGCCTCCCCCCAGAGGCGGTCGATTCGGTAGTGCTCCCGCTTGTCGGGCAGGAAGACGTGCGCGACGACATCTACGTAGTCGAGCACGACCCACTGGAGGTGATCCGTGCCTTCCCGCTTCCAGGGCTCCTCCCCGCATGTCTCCTGCACATGATCCGCGATGCCGTTGGCGATGGCCTTCACCTGGAGGTCCGACTCGCCGGTGCCGAGAACGAAGAAATCAGCCATGCTACTCACCTCCCGTAGATCGATGACACTGATGTTCATGGCCCGCTTGTCGGCCATGGCATCTGCGACCCGCGCGGCAAGCACCGGACTGGGGTTCTCGGGGGTTCGGCGGAGGGAAGGCTCTGGGGAGGAGGTCTGGTCGGGGGAAGCCATATGGGTTAAGACATTGGTGCGGGGGGTCGTGAGGGAATACGAAGGCGCGCCGAATACAGGCTAGGGGGCCTCCTGAAACGGGCGGAGTTGTGCGTAGTCGCGGCCGAGAATCACGGAGGCGTCGAGATAGTACTCCGGTTTGATGTTCTGACGCACCCGGGAGAACGGAATCCCAAGCGCCTCCGCCACGTTTCGTGCGGCCTCGGGGTTGCCGGCCCGGTCGATCACGACCGAGTGGGCCTGGTCGAACGACGAGTGGTTGCCCACGTCGACCACGTCAAAGCCGCGGTCGCGGAGGTACTGTGTGGTGCGCTCGGCGAGGCGATCGACCCCGGCGCCGTTGCGCACCTCTACCTGGATGATCCGGCTCACCAGCTGCGAGGTGTCGGAGGGGGGGCGTTTCGGGCTCGGGCCCGTGAAGACGGTCCGACTCGCAAAGGCGTACAACAGAACGGCCGCGCCCAGTCCAGCCGCTACGAGCGCAGCGTTCAGCAGTCCATTGGTGAAGCGGGAGGGCCATTGGGCCATGGGCGCCGGGGCAACCAGGCCGATCCGGCAGGGGGCCTACGTGCAGGCCGCCGTGCTCCCCGATCGGCACCGAGAAGAAAGGGCAACTCAGTTCGGCAGCAAGGGGGCAGTGGAGGCGAAGGCGCCCCGACGATGCCGATACCCGTACGGGCTCGCATGTCGCCCACGAGGGCTCTGCCGCACCTGGAAATGAATTTTCATGTTGTCGGACGGCTTGTAGGCCACCTCCGCGTTGCGGAGAAACACCCGCGCCTCCTGATTCCCAAACGCGTTGTTGCTGGCGAGCGGGTGGGATACGCCCACGTCGACCCGGGCGGCCAGGTCGGAGTTGAACTGCCACATCATGGAGTTGGTGTACATGCCCACCGAGGACGTACTGCCCCCGAACGAGGAGAACGACATCTGGTAGCTGTGGCTCATCCGAAAGTCCTCAGCCCCGAACAGATTGCCGAGGGCATCGGTCGCGTCCGAGCCGGTATCGTACAGCTGGGTGACGACCGAAGAGTTTTGCTGAGCCGTTTCCCGGAGCTGAGCGTGCGCCGGGGCGGCGGCGCTCAGTACGAACACGAGACACAAGAGGGGCAGAACCGTGCGCATGAGAACCTCGTCCGTCGGTGTGGAGGGGGTGCGGAGTGAAGTTTATCAGTGCCCATGTGTAATACCTCAGGGCAGCCGGTTTGTTCGCGCTTCATTCCGGGATGGGATCCAGGCCCAGAACGGTTCGTGCGAAAGAGGCAATTCAAAGCCCTCGTCCATCCGGCATCGAACCCGATTCCCAAACGGCACCATGCTCGTGCTCGGCATTGAATCGTCGTGTGACGACACCGCCGCGGCCGTATGGGACGACGGCACGGTGCGGTCGAACGTCGTGTCCTCGCAGGCGGACCTCCACGAGGAGTACGGCGGTGTGGTGCCGGAGCTGGCCTCCCGCAACCACCAGCGGCTCATCGTGCCCGTCGTGCAACGGGCCCTTGCCGAGGCGGATGCGGACGCCCGTGCACTCGATGCCATTGCGGGCACCTACGGGCCGGGACTGCCGGGCTCCCTGCTCGTGGGGCTCAGCTTCGCGAAGGCGCTCGCGCAGGGGCTCGACGTGCCCCTGATCGGGGTGAACCACCTGGAGGGGCACGTCTACTCGGTCGACCTGGGGCCGGAGCGGCCGGCCCGCCCGTTCCTGTGTCTGATCGTGTCCGGCGGCCATACCGAACTCGTGCACGTCGGCGATGATTTCCAACATGACGTGCTCGGGCGCACCCGCGATGACGCGGCGGGCGAGGCGTTTGACAAGATGGCGCAGCTGTTTGGGCTTGGGTACCCTGGGGGGCCCGACATTGATCGTCACGCCGAGTCCGGAGCTCCAACCTTCCACGATTTTCCCCGGAGCCGGCTCGACGACTTCGACTTCTCGTTCAGCGGCCTGAAGACCTCGGTCCTCTACTACCTCCGCGACCGGTCCGACGCGGACCGCGAGCGCCTGCTCGACGAGCACCTCGACGACCTGTGCGCGTCGGTGCGGGCGGCGGTGGTGGACGTGCTCGTGGATGCGGTGCGGCGGGCCGTCGAGGCGACGGGGGTTGGGCACGTGGCTGTGGTGGGGGGCGTGGCGGCCAACTCCGCGCTGCGGCGGCGAATGAAGGCCCTCGGGGACGACGAGGGCGTTGACGTATCGGTGCCCGACCTGGCGTACTGCATGGACAACGCCGCCATGATCGCGCAGGCCGGGGCTCGGCGCCTCGCGGCCGGCCATGCGAGCCCGCCGACGCTGGACGTGCACCCGAGCCTCCAGCTGTAGCATGGGGGGGCTCGTTGGGCCCGAAACGAGGCCACGGAGGGGAGAGTATCTCTGGCCTGCCGTTTCTGTCCCGGACGGCGGATCCTCGTCTGATCTGTCATTTCCCCACTGTTTTCGGTCCGTGTACGCTCGCAGTCGCCTCGGGATCGTCGTTGCAATCCTCTTTGTTGGGGGGCTCGTCGCCGGTGTGGGGGGCGCGTTGGTCTTCGGGCCCAATACGGGCGGGTACGATGCGCCCCGCAGCGTGTACATCGCGCGCGGAGCGACGCTCGACACGGCCATCGATTCGTTGGCGCAGGCCGACGTGCTCGTCGTGCCCGCCGCGTTCCGGCTCGTGGCGCGGGCGACCGGGTGGGGGCAGCAGATCAAGTCGGGGCACTACCGCATTGCTCCCCGCCGCTCCAACTACGCCCTGCTCGACAAGCTGCGGCGGGGCCTGCAGGACCCGGTGCGCATTACACTCCCGCCGGGCGTGCAGCCCGGCGCCCTCACGTCGGTCCTGGGCCGGCGGCTCGAACGGGACGCCGGCGCATTCCGCGCGGCCCTTCGCGACACGAGCCTCGCCGAGGCGCTCGACAGCACCCCCGCGCGGCTGTTCGGGTACATGCTCCCCGAGACGTACGAGTTCTACTGGCAGACGCCCCCCGAGGCCGTCGTTCGGCGCGTCAAACAGGGATTCGATCGCTTCTACGAGCGCGAGCTTGCCGCCGGGGCCGACAGCCTCGGGCTCACAAAGCGGGAGGTCGTCACGCTTGCCTCGATTGTGGAGTGGGAAGCCCTCGTCGACGCCGAGAAGCCGGCGATTGCCGGGGTGTACCTGAATCGTCTCACCCGCGGGTGGCCCCTCCAGGCGGACCCGACCATCCAGTACGTCCTGCTCGACACGAAGGGGGCCCGCGTCACCCGGGTTCTCTACGAGCACCTCGAGATCGACCACCCGTACAACACCTACCAGAATCAGGGCCTGCCGCCCGGGCCCATCACGAATCCGTCCCCCTCCAGCCTGCGGGCCGCGGCTCGTCCCGAGCGGCACGAGTACCTTTACTTTGCGGCCGACGGGACCGGCGGGCACACCTTCAGCCGCACGCTCCGGGAGCACAACCGGGCGGCGGAGAAGTACCAGCGGATGCTCGACGAGCGTCGGTCAGATGGCAGGCCCTAGGGCGATATGTGCTGCCGGCGGACGGGTCCGCTCAGAACGAGTAGCGAAAACCCACCCGAATCTGGTTCCGGACGACGTCCTCGTCGATGACCGGAACGTCAATCGGTTCGGACTCGCCGGGGGGCGTCACGCTTGCGTAGGGGAGAAACTGATCCGTCGAGCGCTCCTGCATCCAGGCGGCATTCAGGGAAAGGCGCTCGCTCAACTGGACGCCAGCCCCTGCCGACAGAAACAAGCGTGAGCGATCGGTCTCTTCGCCATCGGCCAGGGTGAAGTCAAACCCGCGAGCCCCCGGGCGGTACGCGATCCCGGTCCGTAGAGAGAGGCCGTTTTCCGAACGGTATTCGATGCCGCCCCGCCAGTTCACCACATAGTCGTACTCCTCGAGAGTCTCGTTCGTCACATCGAACTCAGTCTCGTCGGCATCGAGACGTGTCTGGGACCAGTCCACGAACTCCACGTCGGCCGAAATTAGGAACGGGTCGCGCGTGTAGCTCACGCCGGTGCTGAGACGCCACGGGGTTTGCAACTGGTACTGAAATTCCCCGCGGGCGGCGTCTTCGTCGGGGTCGTCCCCGTAGGCCAGCGATCCGTTCCCAAACTCGGTGCGGATAAACGCGTCCGTGAACGTCTCGTCAATGGAGTACCAGGTGGGCGTCTCCACCGTAAACCCCAGCCGGACGTCTTCGGCTGCGTTGGCCGAGAGGCCGAGGCGAAGGTTGAAGCCCGTGAGGTCGGAGGTGAATCGCTCACGGAAGAACATGCTCCGGAAGCCCTCAAGTAGCCGGTCGCCCACGACGACGGAGTACCCGTCGTTAGAGCCAGGGCGGGTCGCCGTTTCCGTCAACTCGTTCTCGAACACGTACGTACCGTACGAGATATTGGCGGCCCCTCCAATCATTACGTCCGGCGCGACCTCGACGGCGCCGGCGAAGCTGAATTCGTTCATGGAGCCGCCCCGCGTTACTGTACCGTCTTGTTGGATGCTTTGGCCTGGGGCGACGGCCTGAAGGAATGGATACTGGTCGTTCTGAAATCGAGAATTGAAAAATTCAACGGCTCCTGCCTGAAAGGCGACAAAGGGGACGACGGGAAAGACATCGATGTTGACGGTGCCGTTGTCCTCCGAGACGTCGAACTCCTCCCCGAATGGCAAAAATGTGTCCGTAATCGAGCTAGAGGAATTTTTACCGCTGTACGTCAACTCGCGGTCGAACGCAGACGTCCGGTTAAAGCCGAGCGCAAAAACGAGCGATCCTCGTTCCGTATCCACGTTGTAGATGCCCGTGAGATGGCCGAGCCGGGCGGTCGCGTTGTCGCCGGTATTCTGGGAGGCAGGCCCGTCGACGAAGATCTGGTAGGTAGATTCATCTCGACTAAGCAGTCCACTGAGGCTCCCGCTGATCTCCGACGCCTGGTAGTACCCGAGGCCCGCCGGGTTGGTGTAGAGGGCACTCGGGTCGGCCCATCCCCCCACGCCGCCGGCGCCGCTCATTCCGGTCGCACGTGTCCCGACCGCCGGAAACCGATTGGAGAAGCGGTACGCATCATCCGCTGTCTGTGCGGCGGCGATGGCGGGCCCCCCCCCGACAAGGCCAACGAGAAAGAGCAGGAGGAGCCGAGAGCAAAACGACCGCGTCGACATAGATCGGGTGTTGCTGTGTGACAGAGCAGGTCTGGGGGCCGAGGAGCCGGGGCGGGGCCGCCGTCCCGGCTGCGAGGTGGACTACTGGTCGTCCTCGTCACTCCGGCTGCTCCGGCTTGATTCCCCACGGTCCGAACGGGAGGACCGCGAGCCCCGGGAGGCCGAAGACGAGCGATCGGAGCGCGACGATTCGGCGCGAGAGGACGACCGTGACGACCGAGAGGTTGACCGCGACCGGGAGCGGTTCACGGACCGGGAGCGCTCAAACGAGAACGGATCGGCCCGATCGGAGAAGCCGACGGTCTCGGACTCAGGGGGGGCCCAGTTCAGCGTGCGATGGGACAGCCGTCGCTCCTGCCGGAGGCGTTTCCGCTTTTGCTCGTAGCGGTCGGTGTCAAGGCGATCTGGGGTGTAACGATCCAGGAGCAGTCGTCTTTCTCCGTCCTCGTCGGAGCGGGAGCCGCGGCTCGATCGGGAGCCCTCGCGGTCCGACTGCCGGCCCGACCGTGCGCGCCTGTTGCCTGAGTCTGAGGACCGCCGTCGCGCCTGGCGGCGGGCGTCCCGGTTCGAGGAACGGCTGGACCGTCGTGCCCCCGCGTCGTCGGCCCGCCGGCTTCGCCGAGCGTCACGCGAGCGGCTTCGAGAAGACCGACCCCGAACCGTACGGTCCCGGTCTATGGTGCGGCGGCCGATGCGTCCGCGCGACGACCGGGCCCGGTCGCTTCGCGGCGAGCGCGCGCGTCGCCCTCGTTCGGTGCGGCTCGATCTTGCGCGACGTGCCTCACGCCGGTCCGACGGACGACGACCAATGCGGCCGTCGGACTCGGCACGGCGGGTGACGACTGCCCGGCGGCCGTTCCGTGATCGCGTGCCCCGTCGGTCGGCGCCCGAGGCGCTTCGTCCGACGGTTCCTCCCCGCGGGCGGTAGTCTCGGCCCCCGGTTGCCTCCTCCGACGTACCTGCAGGATACGGGCTGCCGTAGCTCAGCCCGTAGGCGGGCCCGAAAGAGGAGAATGCGCCATATCGGTACCCGTACAGAGGGCGCCCGAATGGGTCGAGATAAAAGGACCGGTAGTACCGCGGCCGGACGGAAACGTACGGCGTTCCAAAACGGAAGGAAAGCGAAAACGAGGAGCCGTACGGATGGTGGAAAAAGGGATCGTGAAAGAAGGGATCGTAGTGCAGGCCGCTGTACGTCACGCCCCGGTCATAAAAGTGGTAGTTGTATTCGTAGCGTTCGGTCCTGTGCGTCTCGGTCTGCCGACGGGCCCCCCGGCGGTCTTCGCGCCGGTACTCGTCGGCGTACTGCTGCGTGCGCGTCTGCGTCTGCTCGGCGCGCGGCTGCCGATCCGGCGCGTCCACCGTCTTCAGTTGGGTGTAACAGCCCGTGAGGCCAACGGCCAGAACGCTAAGGATGAGAAGAACGCCTACGTGGCGCGGTGTGGAGGGGCGAGACCAATCAACGTATGCCATAGTGGGACACCTTCAGCCGCAGGGGGTTGTTAAAGCGTTTGGGAATGATAACACGTCGCAGAACGCCAAAAGTTGCAGCGGGGACGCCGGATTGCTTGTCTCGTCACGCGGAGGCACGAGGTCCCAGAACTTTTGGTTGGAGGGCTTCGCCCTGTATAGTCGTAGAGACCGACTCGAAAGTAACAAAACCGGTCGGGAGGGGCCGTGACCGCGGGGGGGGAGCGGGTTCTACGAGCGTTGCCCCGACCCCCGGCCCAAAATGCGATCGCCGTGAACACCGCCCCGGCCCGTTGATATCTGTGGAGTGGCATTCCTATATTCAGACCTGCAACATCGACACCCAAAACGGCGGCCGACGTGCGTCGCCTCAAGTGTCCGTCGCTCGTTTTTTACCGGTCCCCAACGCCCCGACGACATGGCAGACGCAGTCACGCCCCGTGATGAAGACTACTCGCAGTGGTACCAGGACGTCGTGCGCAACGGTCAGCTGGCCGAGAACTCCCCCGCCCGTGGGTGCATGATCATCAAGCCCAACGGCATGGCCCTCTGGGAAAACATGCGCGACCAGCTGGACCAGATGTTCAAGGACACGGGCCACCAGAACTACTACTTTCCGCTCTTCATCCCGGAGCGCTACATGGAGCGGGAGGCGGAGCACGTGGAGGGCTTCGCGAAGGAGTGCGCGGTGGTAACCCACTCCCGCCTCACGCAGGACGAAGAGGGCGACCTGGTCCCCGACCCGGAGTCGGAGCTGGGCGAGAACTACATCGTGCGCCCCACCTCCGAGACGATCATCTGGGACACGTACTCGAAGTGGATCCAGTCGTACCGCGACCTGCCGCTGCTCTACAACCAGTGGGCCAACGTCGTCCGGTGGGAGATGCGGCCGCGCCTCTTCCTGCGCACCGCCGAGTTTCTGTGGCAGGAGGGGCATACCGCCCACGCCACGGAGACGGAGGCGGTCGAGGAGGCCGAGCGGATGCTCGATGTCTACACCACGTTCGCCGAGGAGTATATGGCGATGCCGGTGCTCCAGGGGCGGAAGACGGAGAGCGAGCGCTTCCCGGGGGCGGTGGACACCTACTGCATCGAGGCGATGATGCAGGACGGGAAGGCGCTGCAGGCCGGCACGAGCCACTTCCTGGGCCAGAACTTTGCGAAGGCGTTCGACTGTACGTTCACCAATGAGGACAACGAAGAGGAGTACGTGTGGGCCACCTCGTGGGGCGTGTCGACCCGGCTGATCGGGGGCCTCATCATGACCCACTCCGACGACCAGGGCCTCGTGCTGCCCCCCAAGCTGGCGCCGCATCAGGTCGTGATCGTGCCCCTCTTCTTCGACGACGACCAGGAGGGGCCGGTGATGGAGACGTGCGAGCGCCTGCAGGAGAGGCTGGAGGACCACGGCATCCGCGTGAAGATGGATCAGAACCACACGCAGAGCCCGGGCTGGCGCTTCAGCGAGCACGAGCTGCGCGGCGTGCCGCTCCGCCTCGCCATCGGGCCGCGCGACCTGGAGAACGACAACGTGGAGATGGCCCGTCGCGACACGCAGGAGAAGGAGGTGGTGCCGCAGGACGGCATCGCGGAGCGCGTGTCCGACACGCTCGACGACATTCAGCACGCCCTCCACGAACGGGCCCAAGACCGGCAGGCGGACAACACCCGCGTCGTCGAGGACTACGACGCGTTCCGCGAGGTCATCGGGCGTGGCGGCTTCGCCTGGGCCCATTGGGACGGCACGCCGGAGACCGAGGCGCGCATTCAGGAGGAGACCTCCGCGACCATCCGCCTCATCCCCTTCGACCGCGAGGACCACGAGGAGGGAGAAGACATGCTCACGGGCGAGCCGTCCGAGGGCCGCGTGCTCTTCGCGCAGGCGTACTGATTTTCGTATTGCGCAACGCGTATTGCGTGATGAGGTGGCGACGAGAGGACACACGCAATACGACATACGCGGTGCCCGGCTGTAACATTTGCGGGCGTCGTGCGTGAATAATAACGAATTCCCGAGTTCACGCACACGTTTCGCTCGGCCCCCATGAGCGCCCCGCCGCTCGGCTCTGAGTCCGGCCGTCCCGAAGACGATCCCCTGGGAGGCCCCGGCGACGAGGCCCCGTCCGGACAGGCCGCATCGGACCCGGACGAAGCCCGGGCCGCGGCCGAGGACGCCCTGGCGCAGATCGAGGCGATGGCCGACCTCGACGAGGAGCCGGACGTGGAGGCGGCGGATCCGCAGGAGCCCCCGCCCTCCGAGTCGGCGTCCGCCCCGACCGACTCGGGCACATCGCCTTCGTCCGGGGCCCCCGAAGACCAGTGTGAGAACTGCGGCGCGCTCCTGCACGGGCCGTACTGTTCGCAGTGCGGGCAGAAGGCTGCGGAACGGGTCGTGCCCCTCTGGCACATGCTCAATGAGGCGTTGGAGGCCGTCATTGAGCTCGACATGCGGGTACTCTGGACCCTGCCCAAATTCCTGTTCCTGCCCGGCCGGCTCACGAAGGAGTACATCAACGGGCGGCGCAAGCGCTACATCCGCCCCTTCCGGCTGTACCTATTTACCACGTTCGTCCTGTTTACCGTGCTCGCCCTCACCGCCGGAGGCGGGGTGCAGGTGCCCTTCAATCCGCAGATGTCGCCCGCGCAGGCGGACACGGTCCAGGTGGAGACGGGGATGGCCGGGATGGACACGACCGCAGTGGCCTCGGCGCCCTGGTTCTTTGGCAGTCCCGAGCAGCGCGAGCGGTGGGCGCGGTCGTTTCGGCAAAATCCGGGCACGGTGGATGTGCTGTTTGGGGGGGCGGAGACCCAGGCGCGTCTCGAGCCGCTCCTCCGAGCAAAGGTGGCCGAGGCCATCCGGAACCCCCGAGACCTGATCGGGGGCATGATTGATCGGGGGCCCTACGTCATGTTCCTTATGCTGCCCGTCTTTGCCTTTCTCCTCAAGCTGCTCTACATCCGGCGGGGGCGTCTCTACGTGGAGCACCTCATCTTCAGTCTCCACCTGCATGCGTTCGCCTTTTTCGCCTTCACCGTCGGGATCCTGCTCGGCGAGGTCGAGGCCCCGTGGGTCCAGACCGCCGCGACCTGGGTGGAACTAGCGCCCCTCCTGTACCTCGTCGTCGCGATGGGGCACGTCTACGAGCAAGGACTCATCAAGTCGACGATCAAGGCGTTCCTCCTGCTGCTCGTGTATTCAATTATGCTGCTGATTGGATTCATTCTGCTCGCCCTCGCGGCCGTGGTGTTAATGTAGCGTCCCGATCGCCCGGAATTCCGCCAACGTAGGCATATGTCGCCCCCCAACCCGCTCCCCAATCCCGCTGCCTCCCAGACCGATGCGCCCGGCGGGGTTGGCCTGTGGGCGGCGGTGGCCGTGAGTTACGTGGTGAGCCCCCTCGCCCTGCCCCCGCTGGTATACGGACTGGTGCTGGCCCACGTGGGGGCGTCGTGGGCCGGCGTCGCGTGGGGGGCGGGGATTGGGCTCGTGTTTTTGTCCGTGGTGCCGCTCGTGTACGTGGGCGGGATGCGGCTGCAGGGGCGGATTGCGTCGCTGGAGATCCGGGACCGGACGAAGCGCACCGAGCCGTTCCTCGTGGCGCTGGGGGCCAACGGAGCGGCGCTGGCCGTGGTGCTCGGGATCGACGTCGCGGGGCGGGGGCTGCTGGCGGCGCTGGTGGCGTGCCACGCCCTCAACACGACCCTCCTCGTTCTCATTACCACCCGCTGGAAAATCTCGGTGCACTGCGCGTCGGTGGCCGGGGCGGTGTCGACCCTCGCGTTCGTTCACAGGCATGTGCCCGGGCGGGTCCTCGATGCGGGCCCTGCAGGAGCCGCCGTGCTGGCCGGCGGGGCGGGCCTGACGGGGCTCGTGCTTTGGGCGCGTGTGCGGAGCCGGGCCCACACCCCGGCCCAGGCCGCGGCGGGAACGGGAATGGGGCTCGTGGCGCCCTACCTAGAGCTGGTCGCCTTGTCGGGCGCGATCGGGGTGTGAGCGGCGAAGCGCGGGAGTTGGATCACACCGCATTGTTTCGTTTCTTAACAAATGCGCCCACCGGCCCCCTCGCTGTTTCGTATCATCGTTTTCCTGCACCCTCTGACGGACCGATACGGCACGCCCTGGCTCACCGACCGCACTCTCGCCCATGCGCCTGTACCGCGTTTTGATTCTTGCGGCCTGTTGTTGGCCCTTGGGGGCCGCGCCTGCTCACGCCCAGACCTGGGGCACCGTCACGGGCACCGTTACGGACTCGGTGCAAGGAGCGCCCCTGCCGGGCGTAACGGTCCTGGTGGAGGGCACCGACTTCGGCACGGCCACCAGTGCCGACGGCCGCTACCGCCTGGAGCTTCCCACGGGCCGCTACACGCTCCGGTTCTCGGCGGTTGGCTTTGCGACGCGCGTCGACTCGGTCACGGTGGCGGAGGGGACGACGCAGCTCGACGCAACCCTGGCCTCCACCGTCTTGAAGATGGACGAGCTAACGGTGACGGACGGGGCCGTCCCCAACCGGCCCGGTGTCTACAAGGTCGACCCGGCCGACGTGCAGAACATGCCCACGCCCTTCAAAGACGGCTTCCGGGCCCTCAAGACCACGCCGGGAGTGGCGACCAACAACGAGCTGACCCAGCAGTATTCGGTGCGCGGCGGGGGGTACAACGAGAACCTCGTCTTCATCAACGGCTTTGAGATTTTCTTCCCCTTCCGGCCCCGGCAGGGGGAGCAGGAGGGGATGGGCCTGTTGAACCCGGCCCTGGCCTCGGACATCACGTTCTACACGGGCGGCTTTCCGCCCGAGTACGGGGGCAAGCTCTCCTCCGCGCTTGACGTGCAGTACGTCCGCCCCGAGAGTGACCCCCTGAGCGGGTCGGTCGACCTCTCCACGCTCGACGCCAGCGCGCACCTTCAGTCGTCGGCCCTCGGGGGCGATCTCGGGTGGGGGTTCGGGATGCGGCGGGCGCAGCCCGGCCGGTTTTTTGGAACGCAGGACCTGAAGGGCGACTACAGCCCCCGCTTCACCGACCTGCAGGGCACGGTGTCCTACCGGTTCTCCGATCGCGTCTCGGTAGAGGCCCTCGGCATCTGGGCCGACAATACCTTCGACCTGGAGCCGGAGGAACGGACCACCTACTTCGGGGTCATCAGCCTCGATCCGGAGCGGCCCTCCGACTTCAAGGCGCTCCGGGCCAGCCTAAACGGGGCCCGCACGGACGGATACACCACCACGTTTGGGGGCGTGCGGCTCCACACGGACCTCTCCGACCGGCTTAAGCTGGCGCACGATTTTGCCTATTTCGGAACGCGGGAGACCGAGAGCTTCGACATCCAGAGCGACCGACGGGTGTGCCAGGTCAACCCCACGGGCGGAGACAACCCGTCAAACTGCACCAGCGTGCTCCAGGGGGAGTCTACGGTGACCCGGTTTGCCGATAACTCCGTGGAGGTGCGGCGTCGGACCGGACGGGGGCGCTACGAATGGGACCTCGACCGACAGACGCTGAAGGGCGGCTGGCACCTGCGCGGCCTCCACTTCGACGACAACCTCAATGAGCGGACCACGATCGACGGTCGGGTGGAAGACGGCCAAGACTCTACGCTGGTCGACCGGCTCGACGACAGCGCGACATTCGACGAGTACCAGTTTGGGGCCCACCTCCAGGACGCCGTGGATGTGCTCCCCACCGACGGCCGCCTCACCATCACGGGCGGGGTGCGGGCCGACTACTTCTCGTTTAACGACGAGTGGACGGTCTCCCCTCGCCTGTCGGGCCGCTTCGTGGCCACCGACCGTCTCACCCTCACGGGGGCCTGGGGCATCTATCACCAGAAGCCGACCTACCGGGAGCTTCGGGGCACCCCGACGGACACCGCGTCGATCCGGGGCACGCTGGACCAAAACCGAGACATCCGGTCGCAACGGTCGGTGCAGTACGTATTCGGCGGGGAGTACTTCTTTCCCGATCGGCGGCTGTACCTGCGGGCCGAGGCGTACTACAAAGACCTCGACGACCTGATTTCCTACACCATCGAGGACGTGCGGGTGAACTATTCCGGCGAGAACGACACCTACGGGTACACTTACGGGGTGGACTTTCAGCTTCGGGGCGAACTCGTCCCGGGCCTGGAGAGTTGGTTCAACTACAGCTACCTGGTCTCCCGCGAGCGGTTCACGGACGCGGCGCTGGAGCGGTACGCGGCCCAGGCGCCGACGGGGTTCTCCGACGAGTTTCGGGAAAACCGAACGGGCCTCCTGCCCCGCCCCGCCGATCAGCGCCACACCTTTTCGGCGTTTGTGCAGGACTACGTGCCGGGGGACAAGTCCTGGAAGGTGCACATGCGCCTGCTCTACGGCAGTGGGCTGCCGTACACCCCCACCAGTCCAGGGCCGAAAACCCCGGGCGGGGCCGAGACCCGCATTCCGGGCGACCGGATGAGCGGACGGCTCCCGGCCTACCGGCGCGTGGACGTGGGGGCGACCAAGCGCATCGAGCTGGTCCAAAACGGAATCGGCGGGCCCGTCCACCTGGAGCTCACGCTCGAAGTGCTCAACCTCTTCGACATGGACAACACCGTCGACTACAGCTGGACGCAGGGCTATGAGCGCGTGCCCAAGCGCCTGACCCCGCGGACCCTGAACGCACGCCTCCACCTCACCTTTTAGCCCCGTTTCCCGAAGCGCGTCCGTTTTGTTTTCGCACCCAGCTCATGGATCGTCCCCTGCTTCCGCCCGACGACATTAAGCCCGTGGCGCGCCGGTTCGACGTGCTCGGCGCACCGGCACGGCTCCGGCTGCTCAGCGCACTGCACGCAACGGGGGAGCAGACGGTCGGCGAACTGGTGGAGGCGACCGGCATCCGGCAGTCCAACGTCAGCAAGCACCTGAGCCTGATGGCGGAGGAGGGGCTGCTGGCGCGGCGGCGCGACGGCGTGCACGTCTACTACGCGCTCGACGACCCCACGCTGGGGGCCCTCTGCATGCTCGTGTCCCGCCGCCTGCGCGAGGAGGACGGGCGGTAGCGCGACGTGGCCGCTGCGTGGGGGCAGGCGGGGACTATCCCTCCCCGAACGCCTCCTCGAATCCGGCGTCGGCGGGCGGGAAGTCGACGGCGCGGACCCGCCCGAGGGCCTCCGCGGCCCCGTGCTCCCGCTCCATGCCACTGTCCTCCCACTCGATGGAGAGGGGCCCGGTGTAGCCGATTCGGTTGAGGCGACGAATGATCGCCTCAAAGTCGATCTTGCCGCGGCCAATGGAGCGGAAGTCCCAGTACCGGTCCTCGTGCCCGAACGGGAGGTGCCCGCCGAACACGCCGGCGGGCTGCCGGTCGTCGGCCCACCAGACGTCTTTCATATGGACGTGGTCGATGCGGTCGGCACACCGGTCCAGAAAGGCGAGGTAGTCGGCGCCCTGGTAGCCAAAGTGGCTGGGGTCGTAGTTGAAGCCGAACGCCGAGTGGCCGTCGAGGGCGTCGAGCGTGCGCCGGGCCGTGCTGAGGTCGAACGCAATTTCGGTGGGGTGCACCTCCAGGGCGAACTGCACGCCCGCGTCCGCGAAGGCGTCGAGGATGGGCGTCCACTGATCGGCGAAGGCCTCGTACCCCTCGTCGATCATCGACTGCGGGGTGGGCGGAAAGGCGTACAGCAGGTGCCAGACGGGGGAGCCGGTGAAGCCGGTCACCACGTCCACCCCGAGCGCACTCGCCGCCGCGGCGGTGCGCTTCAGCTCCTCGATGGCGCGCCGCGTCACGCCGTCGGGGTCGCCGTCGCCCCACACGCGCTCCGGCAGCACGTCCTCGTGGCGCTCGTCGATGCGGTCGCTCACGGCCTGGCCCACCAGGTGCTGACTGAGGGCCCAGACGTCCAGGTCGTGCGCCGCTAGTCGGTCGCGCTTGTTGCGGACGTAGCCGTCTTCGTTTGCGGCCCGTGCGGGATCGAAGTGGTCGCCCGCACAGGCCAGTTCCAGGCCGTCGTAGCCCCAGCCCGCGGCCTTTTCGGCGAGGGGGGTGAGGGGCATGTCGGCCCACTGTCCGGTGAAGAGGGTGACGGGGCGGTAGGACATCGGGACAAGGGCATGAGCGAGGAAGGACGACGGGGACGCCGGGGCGCTACAGCGACCACTCCCCGCGGTAGTTCCGGCGCAGGTACTGCTCCGCCGCCGGCGCGTTGGGGATGGCCATCGAGCGCGGGTCGTACCGCACCGGGGCGCCGGCCTGGAGGGCCACCACCCCCAGAAGGAGCGTTTCCGTCAGCGGGGCCGCGTAGTCGAAGGGACACGTCGCCTCGGCCCGCCCTTTGCAGGCCTCCACCCAGTTCATCTGATGGCTCGTGCCGACCCGGGGCAGCTGCCGAGGGGCATCGCTGTGCTGGGCCTCCAGTTCCTTGGGGTAGAGGCGCGGGTTGCGGCCGTAGGTGTCGTGCATCAGAATGCCCTCGTCCCCGACCCAGATTGCGCCGCCCCAGGACGGCGGCGGCCCGTCCTCGTTCGCGCCGAGGTCCCGCACCAGTGGCACGTCGTTCGGGAGGGCCTGCGGGCGAGGCGGCAGCAGGCCGCCGTCGTACCAGGTCAGACGGACCGGATCCCGGCCGCCCCGTCCAAACGTGTAGTGGACCGTCTCGGCGGTGGGCCAGGAGACCCGCTCGTCGCCGTCCCGGCCGAAGGCGTTCGACGAGCCCCACACCTCCGTCGGGGCCCCCAGGTCGAGCGCCCACATCGCGTGGTCGATGAGGTGCGCCCCCATGTCGCCGAGCGCGCCGGTGCCGTAGTCGACCCATCCCGCCAGTCGAACGGATGGTAGGCCTCGTGGTAGGGCACCTCCGGGGCTGGGCCCAGGAAGAGGTCCCAGTTGACCGCATCGGGGATGGGCATCGAGCCTTCTGGACGAGAGACGCCCTGCGGCCACCAGCTGGCCGGGCGGTCGGTCCAGGCGTGAATCTCGTGCACCGTGCCGATGGCCCCGTCCCACACCCACTCAATCGCGCGACGCCCGTCCGGATGGGTGTGCCCCTGATTGCCCATTTGGGTTACGACGTCCATCGCGTCGGCCGTTTCCATCAGCGTCCGTGCCTCCCGGACGGTTCGGGTCAGCGGCTTCTCGACGTAGACGTGCAGTCCGCGCTTCATCGCCTCCTGCGCGGCGACGGCGTGGAGGTGGTCCGGGGTCGAGATGACGACCCCGTCGATTTCGTCTTCCAGGTCGTCGAACATGCGGCGGTAGTCGGCGTAGCGCTCGGCCTGCTCGTACGCCTCGTGCAGGGCCCCGAGCCCGTCCGCCACGTTGCCGTCGCCGTCGCGCAGCGACTGGTCGACGTGGTCGAAGTCGATGTCGCAGATGGCGACGATGTTCTCGCTCGTCATCGCGTTCATGTTACTGGTGCCCCGTCCCCCGACGCCGATGCCCGCGATGTTGAGGGTGTCGCTCGGGGGCTGGTGGCCGGCGCCGCCCAAAACGGAGCGGGGCACCACACTGAGGCCCGCGGCGGTCAGGGCCGATCCTTTCAAAAACGTGCGTCGGTCCATCGTGTCGGCGTTTTTACTGTATCGGTGGTTGTGGCGGAACGGTCGTCGTGGCAGGGGGGCTCCCGGACAGGGGGCGCTAGAGCTCCTTGATCTTGATGTTGCGGAAGTGGGCCGTCGTTCCGTGGTCCTGAAGGCCAATGTGTCCCTCCCGCGCGTCTCCGAACTCCGGGTGGGTCCGAAACTTGCTGTCGCGAATCATCCGGTACCAGCCGGGGGTCCACGTCTCGTACTCCAGCACCTTCTGGCCGTTGAGCCAGTGCTCAACGTGGCCGCCCTCGACGACGATCATGACGTCCTGCCACTCCCCGTGGCCGGAGAACGTCTGGGGATCGGCCGGGATCAGGTCGTAGAGCGATCCGGCCTTTCGGTTGCCGTTTTCGCCCCGGCCTGCGTCCGGGTGATTGGCGTTGTCCAGGATCTGCATCTCCGGGGCCGACCAGTAGATGGGCTGGTCCGGCTGCTCGATGGCGCGGTAAAAGATGCCGCTGTTGCCGCCCTCGGAGATCTTCCACTCCAGCTTGAGGACGAAGTCCCCGTACGTCTCGGTCGTGATGATGTCGCCCCCCGATCCGCTCACGCCCCCGCCGGCGCCCTCGATGGTGAGGACCCCGTCCTCGATTGTCCAGCCGGTGTCGGGGAAGTCCTCGTCGTTGTAGCCGCGCCATCCTGCGGCCGTCTCCCCGTCGAACAGCAGCGTCCAGCCGTCGGCCCGCTCCGCCGGCGTCAGTGTATTGGGGGCGTCCATCTCCTGGGCGCTCGCGGGGGCGGTTAGAAGGAGGGCGGACGAGAGTGCGATAAGGATCGTGGCTGCGCGCATCGTGCGTCCGGTCATGGGGGGCAGTACAGTCATGGTGGGCAGTACAAGGGTCGTGAAACGAAAACCGTGTATGCGTTCGGGCTTCGATCCGACCCGGCCGGTCGACGGCCGGAGGGAAATGCGAAGCGAAATATGAGGAATTATGTGCGCGGGGGCGTGTAGCTGGCGTCGACCCAGGCCTCCTGCTCGCTGCTTTCGAGGGCGGTTTCGATGAAGTGGACGCCGGCGGCCCCATCCTGCACCGTCGGGAAGTCTCGGGCCCACGGCTCGGGTTCCACGCCGGCCTCGTGGGCCGCGATGGCGTGGGCCGCGCTCCGGTAGAGGTTGGCGAAGGCCTCGATGAAGCCCTCGGGGTGGCCCTGCGGGGTGCGGACGAACGGCTGCACCGAATCGGCGAGGGAGGCGCGGCCGTGGCTATAGATTTGTTGCGGGGCCTCGCCGTTGATGTCGGTGAGGAGGGTCAGCCGATGCGGGTCCTCCTGGCGCCAGTCGAGCCCGGCCTCCGTCCCGTAGACGCGCAGGCGGAGGTTGTTTTCCTCCCCGGCCGAGATCTGCGAGACGTGAATGAGGCCGCGCACGCCCCCTTCGTAGCGGGCCAGGATGCTGGCGTCGTCGTCCACCGGGCGTCCCTCCACGACCGTTCCCACGTCGGCACACATGCGCTCCAGCGACAGGCCGGTCACGTACCGGGCCAGGTGCTCGGCGTGGGTCCCGATGTCGCCCAGCGCGCCGGCGCCGGCCTTGTCCGGGTCGGTGCGCCACGAGGCCTGCTTGTTGCCCTCCGCCTCGAGCCGCCGGTTCAGCCAGCCCTGCGGGTACTCCACTACGATCTTGCGCAGGGCGCCGAGGCGGCCCTGTTCTACGAGCGCCCGGGCCTGCTTCACCAGCGGGTAGCCGGCGTAGTTGTGGGTAAGGCAGAACACCACGTCCTGCTCGTCGACGCGCCGACACAGGTCCTCGGCGTCCTCGAGGGTGGTGGTCATCGGCTTGTCGCAGATGACGTGGAAGCCCCGGTCGATGAAGGTGCGGGCCACGTCGTGGTGCAGGAAGTTGGGCGTGACGATGGAGACGACGTCGATGCCGTCGGGCCGCTCGGCCTCCGCGTCGGCCATCTCCTCGTAGGTGTCGTAGACCCGATCGGGGTCGAGGTGCAGGTTGTCGCCCTGCTCCCTGGATTTTTCGGGCGAGGAGGAGAAGGCCCCGGCGACGAGATTCATCTCGCCGTCGAGGGCGGCGGCGGAGCGGTGCACGGCGCCGATGAAGGCCCCGGGCCCGCCCCCCACCATGCCGTAGCGAATCGTGCGATTGAGGGCCATGAGGGAAAGGGAGGTGAGTGAAGCGAGTGTCCTCGAGAGGGGAGGAAGAAGGGGGAAGCGTCCCGCCCTGCCCGACGTCCCGCAGCGTTGCTTCGGCAACCGGCGTCTTCGTGGGAGGTGGCGAGACTGTGGGAGGTGACGAGACAGAGGGAGCGAGAAATCAGTGCGGAGGGATCCGCGCGCAGCGAAGCGGAGTGCGCCCCCGAGACGACGGGCACCGACGCCCGGCCATGCATCGCCCGGTCAGAAGTCGTACGTCATCCCGTCAATCTCAAACGCCAAGCGTATCGTCGCACAGGGGGGCGCGTGTCTTGCGGGCGGCCGGCGCGAGATGGGCCCGGATTTGAAGGCCCCGCAGGCGGTCCGCTCGCTCCTTGCTTGGCTGTTCAGGTATATTCACTTTCGAGCTGGCCGCGCACGTCCATCAGAAGCTGTTTCGTTGCCCGAATGCCCGCCCGCTCGCTCAGCCCGTCGCCCTCGTACTCGATGCCCACGTGGCCCCGATACCCCGCGTCGAGCACGATGCTCATTAGCTTTGTGTAGTCGAGGGTTGCCTCCCGTCCCCGGTCATCGAAGCCGTACGCCTTCGCGCTGATGGCCTGTGCGTGGGGCATGAGGTCGCGGACGCCCTCGTACGGGTCGTACGACGTTCCCTCGCGGATCTGCCAGTTGCCGAAGTCCGGGAGCGTGCCGCAGCGCTCGTGGTCGACCTCGTTCATCACGCCGGCGAGCCACTCGCCGTCGGACGAGAGGCCGCCGTGGTTCTCGACGAGCACGTTGATGTCCCGCTCGGCGGCAAACTCGGTGAGGCGACGGAGCCCGTCTGCCGCCCGCTTTTGCTGCTCGGCGGGCGCCCCCTCGCCCATCGTCTCTGCGTTTACGCGAATCGAGTGGCACCCGAGCATGGCGGCGGCCTCGACCCACTTGTGGTGGTTTTCGACGGCGGTCGTTCGCTCCGCGGCGTCCGGGTGTCCGAGGGCGCCCTCCCCGTCGCACATGATGAGCAGGCCCTGCACGCCCGCGTCTTCGGCGCGCGTCTTCATTGTCTGCAGGTACTGTGCGTCCGTCGCCCGGTCCATAAAGAACTGGTTGACGTACTCGACCGCCCCGATGTCGAACGCCTCACGGGCCGTGCGGGCGAAGTCGAGCGGGTCGAGGTCGCCGTCGAAGAGGGCCCGGTGGAGGGACCACTGCGCAAGGGAGATCCGGTAGAGAGGCCCGCTCCCCGCGGCAGCCCTTCCGCTTCGGGCCGTGTCGGGGGCGCGGGCGGAGGCCGGCCCGCCCGCGGGAAGGGCGGTGCCGAGGGCCAGGGCGGCGGAGGTTTTCAGGAACGCGCGTCGGCTCGAAGCAGGCATGGGGACGCAATTCTGATCGAGGGAGCACCGGGGGCGGCTACGCCGCGTCGGGGCGACGGCCGAGTCGTGCTTGTTTGCTTCGGGGCGGGGCGGCAGGGACGCGGGGCATATCAGGGCATGTCGTAGGTCGTCACGAACGCCTCGGCGGCGTAGAATTCCGGGAGCCCGAGGCCGTTCAGGGCGTCGGCGGTGTCGCGGTTGCGGTCGCGGGCCCGTTCCCAAAATTCGCGGTCGTCGTAGGCGCCCGGAAACATCGCCCGGTCCTTCTGGCTCTCGTGCTTGAAGATGGCTTCGACCTTGCGGTCGAGATCCGCCTTGGAGAGCGGCACGAACACGTCGGCCTCGTGGAGCGGCCACTCCTGCCAGGCCCCACGGTAGAGCCACACGAGGGGCTGAGGACGGGGGGTCTCGTTCGCCGTGGGGGCCTCGCCATTGGCGCCCGCCGGCACGGTGGCCTCGTCGTTGTACTGGCGGAGGGCCTCCTTGATGGCCTTGTAGCACATTCGGTGCGTGCCGTGGGGGTCCGAGAGGTCGCCGGCCACGAAAATGTGGGTGGGCTCGACCTCCGTGAGCAGGTCGTGCACCACGTCCACGTCGTCCTCCGTAATCGGATCCTTGCGGACGCGCCCCGTCTTGTAGAAGGGCATGTCTAGGAACTCGGCGTGGTCGGCGTCCAGGCCCATGACCTCGATCGCCGCGATCGCCTCGCCGTACCGGATGTGGGCCTTGAGGGTTTGCACCGCCGACGGGTCCACCTCCGCCGGGTCCTTCTCGGCAAAAAAGGTTTCGATCTCCTCGCGCCGGTTGCGGAAGCCCGACAGGTCCTCGGGGCTCATGTTGAGCGCGTCGCTGCTGAGGCCGATAAAGCGGAGGTAGCGGCGCACGTCGGCGTCGAAGACGGCCACCGACCCATTCGTCATGTACGAGACGGTGATGTCGTTGCCGTTGGACACGAGCTTGTCGAACATGCCCCCCATCGAGATGACGTCGTCGTCCGGGTGCGGGCTGAAGATGAGGACGCGCTCGTCGGAGAGCAGGTTTTCGCGGTAGGTGATGCGCTGGCGCAGGTCCTCGAAGACCTCCCGGGCCAGATCGTCGACGTCGTCGTAGCGGTGAACCAGGCTGTGGAGCTGGTTCTGGTAGTAGTCAGACGCCTCGAGGCGGGGGATCGGGGTGTCGAGCGTCTCGGACAGCCAAATGACGGCGCGCTTGGCCTTCTGGTCGGTCCAGTCGACCTCGCGGACGCGCCACGGCATCTTCTCCCGCGTGAGTTCGCCCGCGGCCGCCCGGTCGAGATAGAAGGTCGCGTTGGGGTGGTCCTGCAGGTAGCTGGCCGTCACCTCGCGGGAGGGGGGCTTCTCCACCGCCCGCTTCACGATGGGGGCCTTGTGCTCCCCCGTGGCCATGAGCACAATCTCGTCGCAGTCGAGGATGGTGCCCACGCCCATCGTGATCGCCTCCTGGGGCACGTTGGCCTCCCCAAAGAAGTCGCTCGCGGCGTCCTTGCGCGTGATCTCGTCGAGGATCACCTGGCGGGTGCGCGTCTGCCGCCCGGAGCCCGGCTCGTTGAAGCCCACGTGGCCGGAGCGCCCGATGCCGAGCAGCATAAGGTCGATTCCGCCGGCCTTTTCGATCTCGTGCTCGTACTCCACGCAGTGGCGCTCCACGGCGTCCGGCGGAATGTCGCCGCGGGGAATGTGAATCTGGTCTGCCGGGATGTTGACGTGGTTGAAGAAGTTCTCGTCCATGAACCGGTGGTAGCTCTGCAGGCTGCTCGGGTCCATGGGGTAGTACTCGTCGAGGTTGAACGTCACCACGTTCGAGAAGTCGAGCCCGTCCTCCCGGTGCATGCGGATGAGCTCCTGGTACACGCCGATGGGGGTGGACCCGGTCGGCAGGCCAAGAACCGCCTGCTGGTCGACGGCCTGCCGTTCCTCAATTAGGGTGGCGATGCGCCGGGCCACGCGATGGGCCATCTCGGCCGGATCGTCGAAGATGAGGGTCTCGACCCGTTCGTGTTGCGTGTCGGGCCGGGTGGCCTGTTCGGAGGCGTTGGCCGGAGGGGCGTACGAGTCCATGGCTCGGGGCGGCGGTGGTTCGAGGAGGGAGGAACGCGCGGTGAGACGCAGTGCTCGGACCGTGTATGATAGAAGACGAGACCCGCCGTAACAATATCGAGAGAAGTTCGGGACCGCTTCCAGATTGCACAACGCCCGGAACCGGTTCCAAATTTTGAGACGCCGCCCTGGGCCGGGATATTTGGTTGCGTCTGAATCCACCCCGTGATTACTTTCTGCAAAGCGCATTGCTCTTCCTACGTCTTTTTGCCTGCATGCCGTTTGTTCAGGAAACCCCCGACACCTACGATGTCTGCATTGTTGGCTCCGGCGCGGGGGGCAGCATGGCCGCGAAGGTCCTGGCGGAGGCCGGGGCCAACGTCGTGGTCCTGGAGGCCGGCCCGGAGTGGAGCGTCGAGGAGGACGGGGCGATGTTTGACTGGAACTACTCCTCGCCCCGCCGGGGGGCTTCGACGACGGCGCGTCCCTTTGGGGAGATGGACGCGTGCCTTGGGGGATGGGACATTGAGGGGGAGCCGTACACGACCGCCGAGGACACCAACTGGAACTGGTTCCGGGCCCGGATGCTGGGCGGGCGCACCCACCACTGGGGCCGCATCTCCCTCCGTTTCGGGCCGGACGACTTCAACGGGCGGAGCGTCGACGGCCACGGACAGAACTGGCCCATCGACTACCAGGACCTGAAGCCCTATTACGACCGGGTCGACCGGCTGATTGGCCTCTTCGGGTCGGAGGAGGGATTTTACAACTCCCCCGATGGCATCTTTATGGAGCCCCCCGAGCCCCGCTGCTACGAGAAGTTCATCAAGAGCGGGGCCGAGGACGTTGGGGTGCCGGTCATCCCGTCCCGCCTCTCGATCCTGACCGAGCAGCACAACGGCCGGGCGCCCTGCCACTACTGCGCGCAGTGCAACCGGGGCTGCACGACGCACTCGAACTTCTCGGCGCCGCCGGTGCTGCTGGACCCGGCCCTCCAGACCGGCAACGTGACCCTGATCACCCACGCGATGGCACGGGAGGTGACCACCGACCAGGAGGGGCAGGCCACTGGCGTCTCCTACGTCGACACCCAGAGCCGGCGGGAGCAGAAGGTGAAGGCCGACGTGGTGGTCCTGGCCGCCAGCGCGTGCGAGTCGGCCCGTCTTCTGCTCAACTCCACCTCCCGCCAGCACCCCAACGGCCTGGCCAACTCCAGCGGCGCGGTGGGGCGCTACCTGATGGACTCGACAGGGTCGACCATCATGGGCGTGGCCCCGCAGCTGATGGACCAGCCGGCCCACAACTGCGACGGGGTCGGGGGCATGCATTCCTACATTCCGTGGTGGGCCCACGACCAGGACCTCGACTTTCCACGGGGCTACCACTTCGAGCTGTGGGGCGGGCGCGGGATGCCGGGCTATGGCTTCGGCAGCGGCATCCAAAACCTCAACGCCATGTTTCCCGGCGACGAGGAAACCAAGAAGAAGGGCGGGGGCGGCTATGGCCAGCAGCTCAAGAACGACTACCGGCGCTTCTACGGGGCAACGGTCGGGATGTCCGGGCGGGGCGAGTCGATTGCCCGCCGGGACAACTACTGCGAGATCGACCCGGACGCCCGCGACGAGTACGGCATTCCGGTCCTGCGCTTCCACCACTCCTGGGGGGAGGAGGAGTACCTGCAGGTCAAGCACATGCAGGAGAAGGGGCGAGAGATTCTGCGATCGGCCGGGGCCGAGCCGCTCGGCTCGGTGCCGAGCAAGGAAGACGGCTATGGCATCACCATGCCGGGCGAGATCATCCACGAGGCAGGGGTGACCCGGATGGGGGCGGACCCGGACACCTCGGTGCTCAACGCGCAGTGCCAGGCCCACGACGTGGACAACCTGTTCGTGGCCGACGCCGGGCCGTTCACGTCGATGCCGCACAAGAATCCGACGTGGACGATCCTTGCCCTCTCGATGCGCACCTCCGAGTACATCATCGACCAGCGCAACAAGGGCAACATCTGAGCCGCCTGCGTCCCCGAGAGGGAGGGCGCGCCCGCCGCGCGCCCTTCACCCTGAGCATTCCTGTCCGCACGTCGTTTCCTCACCGCCTCCCCCGACTTCCATGAGCGACCTCAACCGCCGAGACGCCCTCAAGATGCTGGGCCTGATGGCGGCCGCGCCCACCTTTAGCGTGGCCTGCTCCTCCGAAGACGTGCAGCGGGCCCGCGAGCAGCAGGCCGAACAGGCCCCCACCCGGCCGGCGCCGCAAGACTACGACCGTCAGCTCCTTACCGACCACGAGTTCGAGACGGTCCGCGTGCTGACCGACTGGATCATCCCGGCGGACGACCGTTCCGGCAGTGCCACCGACGCGGGCGTGCCGGAATTTATCGACCACATCCTGACCGACGAGGCGCTGCCCGACCGCGAGGAGCAGCAGGCGGCCTTTCGCGGGGGGCTGGCGTGGATCGACTACACGTGCCTCGACCGGCACGGCACCCCGTTCGTCGAGTGCACCGAGGCCCAACAGCAGGGGCTGCTCGACGACATCGCGTGGCCGGAGGCCGCCGCGCCGGAGATGCAGCCGGGCGTCGAGTTCTTCAACAGCCTCCGCGACCTGACCGCCTCGGGGTTTTTCAGTTCAAAGATGGGAATGGAGGACCTGCAGTATCAGGGCAACCAGTTTGTGGCCGAGTGGACCGGCTGTCCCGACGAGGTGCTTCGGCACATCGGGCTGGAGACGGCGTGAGCGTCGGGGGCCAGGGCCCACCGGCGGCCCAGGGGCCGCCCCCGGTTTGCGAAGAGAGCGAGGAAGACAGGGGGCCGCATCGCAGGGGGGCCGCATCGAAGGATTGCGGGCGAAAGATTGCGGGCCCGCCTGTGGGGCTCAGCGAAAGGTCGCCTCGATGGCATTGGTGAAGTGGACCGCCGCGTCGCTGTAGATGTTGACCTGGTAGGGCCGAAATACGTCGTCCGAAATGATCTGGGAGGCGTCGCTCCAACTGTCCACCGTGCGCAGGCGCTTCAACACGCGGCGGTAGGCGTCCCGGTCGCCGTCGAAGAGGGCGTCTACGTACACCTCCCGCTTCGGCGTGTGCGACGGCCCGAACACCTCCCGTTCCAGGGCCGACAGGGCGTCGTCGGGGTCGGAGGCGGTCGACCGCCCGCCCGACGAAGAGGACGAGTCCGCACCCGTAGGGGGAGAGGAAGCGTTCGTCTGCCTGGATCCGTCTGCGGGACGCTGCTGGAACTGGGCCCAGAGGGGCTGGGCGTCATCGTTGGACGCGTCGGTCTCGGTGCGGCGCCGGCTGGCGTCCTGCTCGAACTGCTTCCACATCGGTGTGGCTTCGGGGGCGGCCTCCGACGAGGAGTTCGACCGCGGGGCGGAGGCCTCGTCGGTCGGCTTGTGGAGGTCGGGGTCCAGAGGGGCGTCCGGGGCGTCGCGTTTTCCGGAGGGGACTTCGGGGGAAGAGCTCTGGGCGGGGGCCGCGTTGATCAGTCGACGCAGCGTATCGGGGGCCACGGCGTCGGCGTCTGCGGTCCGGCCGTGGGCGGTCAGGCGTTCGACGAGAGGGGCGGCGTTCTTCTGCTCGAAGAACGTACGCAGGAGCGGGAGGGGCACCTGGGGGCGGTCGGTGGCACAGCGGGCCGTGTCGAAGAGGGGATCGAGCAGGTCGAGCCAGCGGTCCGCGTCGAAGTCCGCCGTCATGCGCTCGTCGACGCGCCGGAGGACACGCTCAAAGGCATCCGGGGTGAAGGCGTCCCGGTCTTGCTTGTCGGCGAAGGCCTGCACGGCGTTTCGAAGGTAGGCGTACGGCCCGAAGAAGCGCATGCGCCACTGCACCTGGGGCACCGGCACCGCCCCGGCGGCGTCCTCGAATACAAAGGCGCGCAGTGTCGGGACGGGACGCACGAGGTAGTTCGTCGTGCGGCGGGCGGCGGTGCGGAGCGTGTCGGTCCACTGGTCACGGGGCACCTGCATGTGCTGCTCCGTCGCGTCGAGAAACGAATGGGTGGCCTGTTCCATCTCCGGGTGGTCGTAGTCCACCCAGTCGGTCCGCGCCCGGCGCAGCTGGCGCGCCTCGCGCCGATGATGGTGCCGCAGGAGGTGGGTCAGGTAGTGACGGAGGGGCTCCGGCATCGCGTCCGTCGCCCAGTCGGCCTTCGTGTAGGCCTGGTCGGCCGGAAACGTGTCGAGCAGGCGCTCCGAAAGGGCGTCGGCGAGCGAACGCGTGGACATGAGGGGCGCAGCGGGCAGTGCGGGAAAATGTGACGTGCCGTGGCGTGTACACGCGTGTCGGAGGAGAGGTTTTCGGGAAGGCCCAGCGGGGCCGTGCTGCCCCGACGGCAAGAGGCCCGGCGTTGTCGGTCAGGGGGTGTTCTCCTCCACCTGTTCGAGTAGGCGGGTCAGTTTCTCGTGGCGCGGCTCGTAGGTGCAACGCCGGCCCCGTTGGTTGAACAGGTAGAGGGCCCCGGTGACGAGAAGCACCAAGACCGCCTGAACGAGGGCACTCCAGGTCCACCCATTACTCCCAACCACGATGAGAAGGGCGCCCAGTGTAATCGGGGCAAGGTACCACCAGAGAACGGTGTCGAGCAACTGAATTTGCTCTTCCACCTTTGCCCGTTCGGTGCGGAGGACCTCCGCTACGGGGCGATCCGAGGGGGCCGCGTACCGGGTGCGGGCCCGACGCAGGCGCCAAAATACGTACGCGCTTCCCGCCATGAGCAGAAGGGCGCCGGAGCGGGTCCACCAGGATGGATCCCGGAGCAGAATCCAGCCGAAGAACAGGAAGACCGCGACGGCGGCGATCGATTCCAGAAGATCGCGTCGCCAGAGTCGTCGGTCGAAGGCCTCGGCCTTCTCTTTGACAAAGTGCAGCAGTTCGTCGTCGGACAGGGAGCGTGCAGACATGGGCGGGGTGTTGGAATCTTGTTTGGAGGTCCAGAGCTCTTTGGCGTCGTCGAGGTTCATGCTGGAGGGGCCTCCAGCCAGGAGGCCAATTTGTTCTTGACTCGGTGTAGTTTTACGCCGACGTGGGACTCGCTGAGGCCGAGCACATCGCCCATTTCCCGATAGCTCTTCTCGTCGAGGTACATCATCACGAGTGCCTTGTCGACGTCGTCGAGACGGTCGATAGCTGCGTACAGCCGGTCAAGCTTCTCGTCCCGATCGAGACGCTTGTCGGGGCGGCTCACGCCGTCCGTCCATACCGGATGGTCGGCGTCGAGCGTTGCTTCGTTCCGCACCGCCCGAGAGCGGTCGTGGCTCAAGGCGGTGTTGAGGGCCACGCGGTAGAGCCAGGTGCCTGGCTGAGCATCCCTCTCGAACGAGGAGAAGGACCGCCAGAGCTCCACGAGAATGTCCTGGTACAAGTCGCGCTGCGCCTCCGTATTGTCCGCGTATACGCGGCAGATTTTGCGAAGACGCACGTCGTTCTCGCGCACCAGCTGTACAAACTCGTCGTCCCGATCAGGCATGACACGGGCCGTAGCGCATCCGCGAAACTTGTTCATTATAATGAGTCTCCCGAGGCGCCCCGATCTTACAACCGGATCCCTGGTTTTGGGGAAACTTCACAAGGGCGAGTGCGGACACGAACGGACGGCAATTCGGGCACATTTGGTCTGATTTTCCCGGGGGCGGATGGACAGGAAGGCCCGCTCGGCAATACGTTGCTTTCACCGCCAATTGTCGAAATCGCCCCGCCCCTCGTGTTGTCTCGTTCCCTGCCGGCCCCGATTCGTCACGTCCGCGGGGGGGCGTCCCGGCTCGCCTACGGACTGCTCCTGGGGGTGCTGAGTGCGGCGGCCCTGCTGCTCGCCGCCGGGGCCGATCCCGGGGCGCGGGCCGCCGGGCTCCGGCTGTGGGCGCTGGCGGGGGCGGGGGTGTTTGCCGTGGCGCCGCCGAACGTGCTGTTCCCGGACCCGAACGTCTCGATGCTACAGCGCCTGAACTGGTCGCCCCCGCGGCTCCTGCGCTACCAGGCGCGCCGCCTGGGGCCGCTCGTGCTGCTGGCGGCGGTGCCGGCCGTTCTGGTGGCGTACGGGGATTCCGGCAGCCCCCTCCAGCACCTCGGCGTGAAGACCGTCGCCCTGGGGCAGGGGCTCCTCCTAATTGGGGGCACCGCGCTGGACAGCTTCGTCCACTTTGCCACCCTTGGGGCCCGGTCGCAGGCCTGGCATGAGGGGCGGGCGGGACAGTGGTACGCCCGGGCCGTGGAGGAGCAGGGCCAGGGGATTAGTCTCCCGCGGGGGCTGGTGCCCGCCCTCTTCGCCACCACGCGGTGCTTCGCGGTGGGGGTCGCCGTCGTGGTGGCCACCGCGGCGGCCGCGGCCAACGGGCTGCACGGGCTGGCGTGGGCACCCGGGGCGCTCCTCGTGGGCTGGGCGGGCGTGCGCCTGTGGCGGTCGCGGGCCGCGTACGACCGACATTTCTACCACACCACGGCCTTCTACGCGGAGGTGCTGGGCGGGGGCACGGTGGCGGCCACCGACCGCGAACCGGTGCCGTACGACGCGCTCTACTGGGTGCCGGCACGGTGGCGCCCGGCCGCCTGGGCCAGCATCCGGCAGCTCGACCGCCGCCTGCCCCTCGGCCGCCTCGTGGCCGTGGCCCACCTGGGCCTCTGGCTCTTCTGCATCCGCGGGGGGGCGCCGGCCTTCATCACCGGGTACCTAACGCTGGTCTTCACCGGCCAGGTCGCCGCCTGTGCGGTGCTGGGAACCCCCTCGGCAGCCCCCCGCCCCTTTCAGCGCGCCCTGCAGTCGGTGGGCGACTGGATCGGGACCCGCACGTTCGTCAACCTGCGCTGGTTCGGGCCGCACATGGGCAGCCTCGCGCTCGTGGTGCTGTTTGGCGACGCCTACGGATGGGCCTGGGTCGGGACCTGGGCGGCCGTCCACGTCGGGCTCTCGGCGGCGGCGGCCACGGCCGTCACCCTCGCGACGGAAGGATCGGTGCGCTCCGCCGCGTAGCCGGCACCGCGGCCCCAACTGCCCACCCCTTTTTCTCCACATCGACTCGCGCTATGGCCGACACGCTTGCCCTCGACGCCCTGTCCAAACGGTACGGCGACGGGCCGCCCGTCCTGTCGAACCTCTCGCGGTCGTTTGAGCCGGGGACGCTCACGCTCCTCGTGGGGCCCAACGGCGCGGGGAAGACCACGCTCCTGCGCCTGCTGGCCGTGCAGGCCTACCCCACGGACGGGGCGGTGCGCTACGGCGAGATCGACGTGCACGACGACCCGTACCGGTACCTCCAGCGGGTGGGCCTCGTCCACGCGGGGCCCGAGCTGCCGGAGCACCTCACGGCGGTGGAGCTGCTGGAGTGGATTCTGCGCAGTCGGGGGCACTGGACGGAGGACGAGGGCCCGGCCCGGATCGCGGCGGTGCTCGACCGCCTCCGGCTCGACGAGCGCCGCGCGAACCTGATCGGCACCTACTCCAGCGGCATGACGCAGAAGGCGCAGGTGGCCGCTGCGTTCGTGGCCGAGCCGGCGGTCGTGCTCATGGACGAGCCCCTCCGCAGCCTCGACACCGCCACCACCGAGGCCACCGTCGACCTCGTAGACGAGTTTGTGGCGGACGGCGGGCTTGCCGTCGTGGCCAGCCACCTCACAGACGCGCTCCGCCCGCTCGCCGACGAGGTGGTGCGCCTCGGCGAGGAATCGCCCGTGTCCGCCTAGGACGTGCCCCCGAGGCGGCCGCCGGGCTACTCCGCCGTCCGGGCGGACGCCGGCAGCAGGAGCGGCCGGGCCGCCTCCAGGCGCCCGTCGTTGGGGGCGGGCTCCACGTCGAGCAGTGCGCTCATCAGCTCGTAGAGGTGGAGCAGGGACAGTTGATCGACTGTCGTGTTGCGCCGAAATCCAGGCCCGCGGGCGGCGAGCAGCGTATGCATGTTCTCGGATCGAGGGTCGTAGCCGTGCGTGCCGCCGCCGGTCCAGTCCGGGTTCTCGTCCATCCACGCCTGCGTCCGGATGCTCCACCGGTCGTCGGCCACGGCGATCACGGATGGAATGCGGCGGTGGCCCTCGAAGTGGAGCGTGTCCGGCAGCGTGCCGCGCCGGTACGCCGACAGGTGAGGGGCTTGGTCGAGCGCCGTCACCACCGAGTCGGCCGGTATGCCGGGCCGGGGCTCCATCATGGCCACCGGGTTGCGGGCGGTGAGCCGCACGTCGTCGGGGTCGATGTAATCGTCGAGCACGATGGTGCGGTCGCGGGACGTGGGGCTCATGCCGTGGTCGCCGGTCACCATCACGTTGACCGCGTCCGCGAGGCCCCGCGCAGCGAGGCCGTCGAGGAGGCGCTGGATGAAGCCGTCGACCTCCCGCAGGGCCGTGGCGACCGAGTCGGAGCGCGGGCCGTGCCTGTGTCCCTTCGTGTCGACGCGGCTGAAGTAGAGCGTGATGAGGTCGGGGCGCGTGTCCGCCGGGCGATCGAGCCACTGCAGGGCCTGGTCGACGCGCGTGGTGCCGGGCACGCTGCCGTCGTACTCAAACCACTCGGTGGGCCGCGTGCCCCGGACAGGCGCCTCGGAGCCGGGCCAGAAGTACGTGGCCGCGGTGCGCCCCTGCTGCTCGGCGGTGACCCAGATCGGCTCGCCGCCCCACCAGTCCGGGTTCATCACGGCCTCCCGGTCGCTGAGGCTGAACGAGGCGTCCATCGCCGGGTCGTACATCGTGTTTGCGATGATGCCATGGCGGGACGGGTAGAGGCCCGTGACCGCGCTGTAGTGGTTGGGAAAGGTCTTGGTGGGAAAGACCGGCGTGAGGTGATCGACGTGGGCCCCATCCTCGGCGATCCGCGACAGGGCCGGCGCCTCGTGCCGGTCGAGGTAGTCCCAGCGGAGGCCGTCGATGGAAATCACGATCAGGGGCGCCGGGGCGTCCTCCGTTGCCGAGGGCGAGGAGGTGGACGGCGCTGTCGACTGGCATCCAGAGCCAAGGGCCGGAAAGAGGAGGAAAAGGGCGATCGTCAGCGAGCGTCGGATCGGCATGTGGGGGCGGGCCGGTGGGAAACAGACAGCGGCATCGCCAAAGTAGGCATCCGTCGGCACGATCGTGTAAACCGCAAAGAAAAGATGCCGGTCACCCTGAGCCGTCGCAGTACGCGGCCGTCGAGTACGTGGCCCGGACGATGCCGGGCTCGCCGGGCCGCAGCACGAACTCACTCGGCCCCACCTCGTCGGTCGCTGGGTGCCAGTCGTAGGTGTAGCCGAGGCCGGTGAAAGGGTATCCGTCCGGGCCGTAGGAGGTCTCCTTCAACCCCTGAAACCAATCCTGGTGGGCGTCGCTGACCGGCACGTGCGTCTGGGGCTTGGGCGGGCGCAGTTCGCACTCACGGTCCGTCACTTCGGGGTCGGGACAGGGGCGCACGAGGTCTCGGGGGCGGACCCAGAGCTCCACGAAGCGGTCGTAGTCCGCGTCGGGCGGCAGGCCGAGGCGCTGCGCGAGGCGGAGCCGGAGGGCATTGTCGGTGCGGTCGGAGGCGCGGCAGAACTGTTTGAGGGCGGGGGCGGCGGTCACCCACACGTCCCGGTCGGCCGTCACCGTGTCGCCCGCCGTGGCGGCGGGGAGGGTGTCGGCCCCGCCCCAGGTCACCACGAGCACCTGCCGCGTCGAGTCGGCCGGGGCGCGCCAGACGAGCGCGTCGTTGTACGGGACGAGGGGCGTGAGGGTGGTCGCAATCTCCGACGGCTCCGCCGTGCGGGCGTCCGCAATGGCGGCCCGGTACTGCGCCGCCGGGTCCGGCTCGGTCACGGCACGGGGCCCGCCGCAGGCCATCATCAGCAGGCCCGCCGCGATTGCGGCGACAGCCCCCCAGCCCCCGGCGGCCCGCCCGGAGGTCCACGCGTGCATCTCCGTGCGGCTCTCCATGGGGCTACTCGCGACCAAAGATAAAGTACAGGATCACCCCGAGCACCGGCGCGAAGACGATCAGGAGCGCCCAGACGACCGTGCTGGTCGTGCTCCGGGTGCCGTCGCCGAGCAGGTCGACCAGTGCCACGAGGTCGAGCACGATGATGACGGTGCCCCAGAAGCCCCAATTGCCGATCGACAGACGCTCGATGAGGTTGGGGCCGCCGCAGCCGGTGAGTAGCACCGCGAGCGGCGCGAGCAGGCCGAGCGAGAGCGGACGGAGGCGGGAAAAGCGGTGTTCGTCGGACATGAAGGCCAGAAGGTCAAGGAAAAAGAGGCCGTGCACCCAACGTACGAATGAGCGACCGGAATGGGTACAGGCTCTCGTTAAACGTGCGAACGTTCAACGTTTCAGCACACTCTCGGAACCACCGTCCGCGCACAATCCGTTTCTGGACACCTTGCAACACACTGCTACAAACCAAGTCGGCCTCGTTTCGATGCGCATCGGCCACCTCGACTTTGACGACCGGCCCCTCTTCCTCGCGCCCATGGAGGACGTGAGCGACCCGCCGTTCCGCATCCTCTGCAAGCGGTACGGGGCCGACATGATGTACACCGAGTTCGTCTCCTCCGCGGGGCTCCTCCGCGAGCAGGAGCACGAGCACCAGAAGCTGGAGATTTTCGACGAGGAGCGCCCCATCGGCATTCAGGTGTGGGGCGGCGGGATCGACGAGGTCCGCAACGCGACGCCCATGGTCGACGCCGCCGGGCCGGACGTGATCGACATCAACTTCGGCTGTCCCGTCCGCAAAATCGTGCAGAAGGACGGCGGGGCCGGGGTGCTGCGCAACCTCGACAAGATGCGCAACATCACGGCGGCGGTGATGGAGGAGGCCACCCGCCCGGTCACGGTCAAGACGCGCCTGGGCTGGGACGACGACTCGATTCACATCGTGGACGTGGCCCGCATGCTGGAGGACATGGGCGTCGCGGCGCTCACGGTACACGCCCGCACCCGGGAGCAAAAGTACAAGGGCGACGCCCGGTGGGAGTGGCTCCGCACGATCAAGGAGGAGGGCACCCGCGACATGCCGTTTATCGGGAACGGGGATGCGCTGGACCCGGAGGCCATCGAGGCGATGTTCGAGGAGACGGGCGTCGACGGCGTGATGCTCGGGCGCGGGGCGCTCGGCAACCCGTGGATTTTTGAGCGCGCGAAGACCTACATGGAGACCGGCGAGCTGCCCCCGCCCCCCGACTGGGAGGAGCGCGTACAGGTGGTGGCCGAGCACCTGTCGCTCAAGTGCGAGTGGCTGGGCGAGCGGACCGGCGTGATGGAGATGCGCAAGAACTACAGCAGCTACTTCAAGGGCTTCCGCAACGCGTCGACGCTGCGGCACGAGCTGATGCAGCCGGAGACGAAGGCGGGCGTGCTCGAAGTGATGCTCAACTTCAAGCCCGACGCGCCCGACATCCAGGTGCCCGCCGCCAAGCTGCCGGAGGAGACCGCCGACCCGGACGCGGTGGACACGAAGAAGCCCGACGTGCCGGACGACCTGCCGTCGCCGGGCGGCGACGGGGCAGACCCGGAGGTGGGGACGAAGAAGGCGGAGCTGCCGGCGTCGATGGCATCGTAGCTGATGAACGGACTGGGCGCAGTGGGGACTGACCGAGAATGTTCGGCATGAGCTTGCCCCCTAGGCGCATCTGACCGGTGTCCAAACCGCGGTGGTGACGCGCGTCCGCCACGATGAGACCTGAGCGGAGAGCCATGCGCCCGTGGAAGTCATGAAATGTCGAACACCGCCGCGGCTTCGTCCTCCAGCACCGGCCCGACGACCTCCACCTCGTGGTTGCCCCGGGCGAGCACGTCCTCGCAGGACAGGGCCAACTGGCGCCCGGCGTCGCCCTTCATGTCGTAGAGGCGCTCGGCGCGCAGCCCAAACACGACGCGCCCGATGCGGGCCCAGAAGATGGCCCCAGCGCACATCGCGCACGGCTCCGTGCTCGCGTAGAGGGTGGCCTTCGCGAGCCGCTCCGGGTCATACTCCTGAGAGGCGGCGCGGACGAGATTGGTCTCGGCGTGCCCCGTGCAGTCCCCCGTGCGGCCCTCCGTATTGCCGGCGCGGTCTAGGACCGTCCCGCCCGGGCCCACCAGCACGGCGCCAAAAGGCGGATTGCCGGCGTCCTGGGCCGAGCCAGCTTCGTCGATGGCGGCCCG
Organism: Salinibacter ruber DSM 13855; assembly: GCF_000013045.1. NCBI lineage: Bacteria > Pseudomonadati > Rhodothermota > Rhodothermia > Rhodothermales > Salinibacteraceae > Salinibacter > Salinibacter ruber. The sequence goes on along the minus strand of NC_007677.1, from coordinate 3,131,473 downwards.
GACGAACCGCTCGTGGTCGAGGGCGTCAACGGAGTCGGGCATGTAGCAGTGGAGCGGTGCGAAAGAGAAAGCGGCGAGGTTCGGAGGGCCCTTCGAACGCGCCAGGGCCCGGTCTCGGCGGCGTGCGCTCCGTCCCGGGTGCTCCCGTGTTCGAACGTTCGGGGACCACGCAGACGAAACGGCACGTGTTCGGGCGTCTCGGCGTCTCCAGGGCGAGGGGGCCGTGACCACGTGCGCCCTGCGTCTCCCCTACGATGCCGGATTGCCCTCCGGCCGTCCGGCCTGAAAATCAGAGGAGGGTTTCCGCCACGCCATGTACGACCGGTACCCGCCCACGGCCGCCAACGCAAGCAGAAGGCCCGCGGAGAACAGGTCGGCCGGGGCGCCCCCCGACGTGGCCCCCTCTAGAAGGCCGAGCCCCACGAGTATCGGCGTGAGGAGCAGGGTCGCATGATCTCGCGGCCGGAGGACAGCGAGGCGTGTTCGAAACGAAACGTTCGGGGGCGTGTCTTCGGAAGTCGTGTCCATCGGCGTCCGGAACTGTCGGAGAGGAGGGCGACAGGGGAACCAGCATCATCGCTACTGCACATAAGCCTGCCCCGAACAGACCGTTCCTGCCCCCAGATGAGGCCGTAGGGGCCAAGTGGTGGCGGGAAGACGGAAGGCGGAACGGTACTCCGGTCGGCGATGCGGGGCCTGTAACAACTCCGCCCGTTTCGTCGTGAAGGGGCACGCGGGAAACAGCAAAAATCCGACGATTCCACTCTCCGGCCCACGGACGGGCCGCGTCGGCCCGCGACCCGGCATTCAGAGAACGCTCTTCTACACCCACCGACCCTTCCCCCATGGATTCTGTGATTGGAGTCACCGAGAAGCGGGGCAGTTACCAGGACGCGCTCCGGCGGATCGGGCAACAGGACCCGGACGGACAGACCATCGGCATCGTCTACGTTGAGAGTGGGGTGTTCAGCTTCTTCCCGACGTTCTTCCGGGCCCTCGGCCTTGTGTTCGTCCTCTCGGTGTACTTTCTGCACCAGCCCCTCGGCGTTTTGCCGGAGGGCGTGCACTGGACGGTCGATGCGCTCCACGGGTGGGAAGTGGTGTCGCTCGGGACGTGGCTGACCGCGGTCGTGCTCTATCTGCTATACTTCGGGTTCTCGCTGGTGAAAAACAACCTCTACACCGGCCAGCCGGGGGCCGAGATCCACTTCATGAAGCACGAGAAGATCGTCAAGACGCTCCGGCCCGGCGAGTGGAGCTTTGTGCTGGATCCGCGGGTGCAGCCCTACGCGGTGGTCTCCTCGAAGCTGATCGTGCTGGAGATGCCGGAGATTGACGGCAACACCAGCGAGAACATCACCCAGAAGTACCGGGGGGCCATCCGCATGCGGGTCACCGACACGTACCGCCTCCTCGAGCGGGGCGGCTTCGAGAAATTCCTCCGCCAGCTCCGGGAGGTCTACGAGAGCATCATCAAGGACGCGGTGCTCAAGATCAGTGCGCGGGAGTTCAACCAGTTCATGGTCGAGTCGGTGGCGGTGCCGGAGATCGAGGGGGAGAGCGTCACGGAGCGCCTCGACAACCTCGAGTCGAGCGACCTCTCGGTTGAGTACCTCACGGGCGCCTCCCAGATCGAGGAGATTGACATCTCTCAGTTCGACCTCGAGGAGTCCGACGACCCGGACCGGCGCCAGATCCTGGATCGGTTGCAGCGGCTCGGCTCGGACTACGGCATCGACATCATCGACCACATCCCGGTCGGCAACCTCACGAGCGGGGACTACCTGCGTACGCTGGCCCTGCCGCTCGTGTCGTCGATCACGCGGCTGCGCCAGGCCACCGAGACGCTGCGCGAAATTACCGAGGAGGAGATCGACGAGGAAATCCAGGCGAAGGTGGCCGAGCTCAAGCTGGCGGTGCGGGAGACCGATCAGGTCCTCCGCGAGATCAAGTCGATGCGGCAGACGCTCAACGACGAGGAGAACAAGGAAGCCATCATGCAGGCCCGCGAGGCCACGATCGAGAACGCGGCGCAGGAGGAGATCGCCCCGGCCATCTCGCTCATCGAGTCCCTGCAGGCGCAGATTCGGGCCAAAGAGATGAGCACGATCGGGGCCATCGAGCGGTTCAACTCGGAGTGGGAGCAGATTCTGGACGAGCTCGAAACCAAGCTGCCGGAGTACGTCCCGCAGGTCGAGTCCGTCGTCGTAAATGGGGTGAATGAGGACATCATCCCTGGGGAGGACGTGGTCCAGCGCGTGCTGGAAGACACCGGAACGCTCCGGCAGCTCGAACGCCTCGTCGAGGAGGCCGGCGACTCCTACACCGAGGCAGAGATTGAGGAAATCATCCAGGAGATTGAGGGGAAGGCCGAAGACGTGAACGTCAGCGAGATCATGGATCGCCTCCAGACGGCCCTCGACCAGATCTCGTCCGAGTCGGAAATCTCGACCGAGCGGTTTTCACTGGACAACGTCGAGTCGCGGCTCGAAGAAATTTCCGAGGACGTCGAAGCGTCGCTGCAGGAGGGCTAGCGCGCCCCGCGGGCCGTCCGCAGTTCACTTCCGTTGGCATCAAAGACGCCCAACCAACCATGGAACGCGTACAGGACGCCGCCGGCGACATCGCAAACGAGGTCGGCGACAAGGCCTCGGATGAGCTTCAGGCCTCCATCGAGGAGGGACGGAAGAAGGTGCAGGGGGAGATTGAGGACAAGCTCGGGGCGATGGTCGGGATGGTAACCGACTCGGCCCGAGAGACGCTCAAAGAACAGTTTCGGGGGATCGACGAGGAGGAGGTGCTCAGGTTTGTCCCCGACCGGCGCCGATTTGCGGGCATCGGGCCCCTGCTCATGGGGCTCTTTCTGCTGGTCCTTCTGCCCTCGGTTCTCAACGTGGTCGCGTACCTGTTTTTCCTCGGCGGCGCCCTCGCGTTCGGGGCCCGGTACGTGCTCAACGCCAAGGTGGACGTGCCGGAGGGCTACGAGGGGGTGCTCTGCCGCTTTGGGGAGCCCTACGAGAACAAAGAGACCCGCAACGGGCGCAACTGGCTGTTTCGATTTTCCGACTACATCCCGTACCTCGTCTCGAAGCGGGACCAGGTGGTGGACATGCACAACGCGAACTTTACCGCCGACTACGCGAGCATCGGCATCTCCAGCCAGATCGTCTTCCAGGTGGTCGACGCGAAGAAGTTCATCGCGAACACCACCCCGGCGGGCATCATGAAGAGCCTCAACCTCTACGCCTCCTACATCGCGCTGCGCATCATCACGTCCGTGGAGGACGCCCGGGTGAAGTTCAGCGGGCGCGACTCGCTCGACAACATCGTGGCGGCGCTCAACGACCACCTCTCCGACGACTTCGGCATCGAGGTGACGAACGTGAGCATGCCGTCGGCCGACAATCAGATCCTGGAGGACCTCGAAGAGATCCGCACGCTCCTCAAGGAGATCGACGCCATGAAGGAGAAGCGGCAGGTGCGGCTCGAGTCGGCCGTCAAGGCCGTCGAGTCCGAGCTCCGCACGAAGCGGAAACAGGCCCGTCGCCTGACCCCGGAGCTGCAGCAGGCCAAGATCTCGCTGGACACCGACATCACCGAGCTGGTCAACGAGAAGCGCCAGGAGGTGCTCATCGAGGCGCGGCGGAAGCTGGAGGAGGGGGCGTCGGAGCTGGACCGGGACCTGGCCAACTTCCGAGCGCGGCTCAAGAAGGCCATCTCGCTACAGAATTCCCTCGAGGCGCTCAAGCGCAACTTCGAGCTCCGGACGTCGAAGCTGAAGCGCCGGGCCTTCAACCTCATCGGCCCGGATCAGGTGACGGTACTGGGGGTGTCCGGCATCGGCACCGGCGTGGGACTCGGCATGAGCAAGGACGTCGTCAAGAACATTCTGAGCGACGGGTCCGGCCCGCTCGTCGATGAGGACCCACTGACGCGGGCCGCAGGATGACATGGGCCGCGGGATGACGCGGCGGCCGACACGCGGGGGCCTGAAGCAGCCGTCCCGAGCCCCTCCGCGCCGGGCTGCCGTGGAGGGCGGGACGCCTCAAAAGGTGCCCAGGTTCGCGGCGTAGTCGGTCGCGTCGTCGGCGGCGACGGCCACGAGCTCCTCCGGCAGGGAGGCGTCGGCGGTGGGCAGGCCCTTCGGGAGCGCGAGCGGCGCGTTGCTCAGGTCACGCTGGGCCAGGGCGCTCCCCGCCCGAACGGCCACTGCCAGCGTCCACCGTCGGCCCGTCGAAGGCCCGGACAGGTCGATGGCGCGGTGTAGGACCGAGCAGATGCGGTCGGAGAGGTTCCAGTGTTCGCCGGCGCGGCGGGCGAGGGTGCGATGGCCCTCCCCGAAGAGGCGCCGTTCATCCCCCACCTCGGGAAGAGCGTCGTCCTGTCCATCGGCCAGCGGGGCATACTGGGCCGGGGCGGAGTACAGAAGCACGAGGCGGCCCATCACGTGGAGGAGCCCCACCGAGAAGGCTGGGCGCGCCCATTCGTCCGCCAGGTCGAGCTGGCGAGTCAGCTGTTGGGTGAACCGGCCGGTGAAAATGGCGGCGTGCATGATGCGGTCGAGAAGGCCCGTGTGGTTCGTGAGTTGGTCCCGCATCTCGTTGGCGCCTTCAAGCACAACGATCGACGTCACCTCGACGAAGCCGAGAAGGCGTACCGCCTGCTCGACGCTTTCAACTTCGTGTCGCAGGCCGTAGTAGGCAGAGTTTGCCCGGCGGAGGACATTGAGGGACGTCGACGGACACTGCTTGACGACCGCGATCAGCTTCTCGGGATCGGTCTGTCCGGACGCGATCAACTCCTCTACCGCCTCGATCGCAGAGGGGAGCGTGGGAAACTTGGCCTCCAATGCTTCGGTCTCCACGGCGCGTGTGCTCATGGTCGGCAGGAACGAAAAGGGGATGGGGAAGCGTGGGGGCAGTCGTATTCGGCGTCAGTTCGTCACGGTCGTCTGGGGGTCCCGATGCGCATCGGCGACCTCCTCGGAAGGCTCAACGGGGCCGTCCCCGCAGTCGTGAGTGCTGTGGTCCGCCATCGGGAATCGGATGAGGAACCGGCTGCCTGCCCCCGGCTCGGTCTCCACCTCAATCGCCCCGCCCATTTGCTCGGTCGCCTCCTTCGTGACCGCGAGGCCAACGCCGGCGCCTTCGTACTCGCGTGCCATGCCGGTGGAGGCCTGTCGGAACGGCTCGAAGAGCTGATCGACCGTCTCCGGCTCCATCCCGGCTCCGTCGTCTTCGACCTCCAGCACAGCCCTCCCCGGCTCCGGACGGGTCCGCACCCACACGGTGCCCCCATCCGCCGTGTACTTGATCGCGTTGTCCAGGAGGTTCTGCAGCGCGACCTGGACCCCGTTCTCGTTGGCACGCGCAGAGACGCTGGTCGCCTCCAGCCGCACGTCGATCTCTTTGTCCTGGGCGTTGGCCCCGCATTCCTGGACGGCCCGGCGGGCCTGCTCGGCGAGGTCGACCGTCTCGATGCCGAGCTCCATCTGGCCCGCCTCCAATTGGGAGAGGTCCAGTATGTCCTCGAAGGTGTCGAGCAGGCGCTTCCCGCTCTGCTCAATCAGGTCGGCGTAGCCGGTCAGTGGGGTGTGCTCGGGCAGGTCCATCTCACTGGCGGTCGTGCCGATCGCCTCGGCAAACCCGATGATCGCGGTCAAGGGGGTGCGGATTTCGTGGTTCATGTTCGCCAGCAGGGCGGACTTGAGGCGGTCGGCCTCTTCGATCTCCTCTTCGGCCCGCCGGAGGGCCTGCTTCCGACGTTCCTGCTCGGTCACGTCTTCGAGGTGAAAGACGGCCTCGCGAATCGTCCCGTCGGCCCCCCGCACCGGCGCGCCGCTGGCCGAAAGCACGCGCCGGGTGCCGTCCGGCCGCTCGACCGAGCACTTTAGGTTGCGCACGACGCGCCTCACCTGCAGAACCTGCGACAGGGGGCGGGTGCCGGGGGGCGTTGTCTCCTCGTCTCCGGCAGACCCGCCTGTGGTGGCCCCGTCCGAGTCGCCGGACGCCGCTTCCACATCGGGGCCGAGAATCTCTTCGGCCCGGCCATTTGCACCGGTGGGCGCCCCGCTCGCGTCGACCCGAACGACCGCGTGGGGACTCGTCTCCACGAGACGGTCCAGGAGGTCGCGCTGCTCGCGAAGGGTTCGCCCCTGGGTCCGAAGGCGGGCACACACCGACCGAACCCACCGGAGGGTGGCCCCTTCGACGAGGGCCACGACGCCCATGGCCCCGATCAGCGCCCAGGGACTCGTCTGGAGCACAGGGGCCCACAGCAGTGCCCCCCCAACCGCCAAAAGGCCCGCCAGAAGAAACGTCAAGACGGGTCTCATCGACGCGCTTCCCAGTGCCACCACGCCCCCGAAGACGGCGTAGACCAGAAGGACGCCCACCGCGTATCCCCCGGCGAACTCGTTGAGCGCGGCGAGGACCGCGGTCCATCCCATGATGGCGTAGAGCAGCCCCCACGTGATCGCCACGTGGCGGCGACGGACCGTGTCGGAGATGTACGAGGCGCCGATCAGGGCCACGAGCAGTCCCGCTACGCCGAAGTGAAGCCAGCTCATCGAGACTGGGGCGTCGGCACCGGCCCCGTACAGGGGGACGTACAGGGATACCAGGACGGCCCCCAGCAGACACAGTAGGCGGGCGACCCGAACGTGGCCGTGTTCGTCGACAGGAAGCGTCTCGCCGTCCATGCAAAGCAGAGAGAAAAGTCGGAGGTCAGGTGCGTCGTGCGGCACCAGATGATGCGGTCGCTCGTGCCGGCCGTGCGGTAGCCGAGGAGATGGGCCCCGTACGGCCACGCCCAGGGGGGCTTCTCGTCCGTTGGATTATAATCATCGGCCCGACCGGCGAGGCATTAAAGGCGTAGATTTTAAAAATACACTATGTCCCACATCCGCCGGGGTGAGCTGTGCCGCGCGGACATCTCACGACCGTGCCCCAGCACCGATCGTCGAGGAAGGGCCACGACGGGAGGGAGAAAACGGCCACCGCGCAATGCTGGGCGGGCGCGGTTCAATACAGAAAAAACGATGCCGGGCCCGAACGGGCACTGGAGGCCCGCTGGAGTGGGGGGGCGCGGCCCGGTGTCGTAGCGCCTACGCTGTAAAATTACCGGGGGCTGGTAGCTGTGAAAGGCCCGTTCGTCGCGCCGGCCGGCCGATACGAGGACCACCGAAGGAGGAAATTTGACGGGGGCTGTGACGACCCATGTCGAGTTTGACGAGTCCGATACGGATCAAGAGATGGAGTATACACGGTCCCTTTCTTGCTCCATTAGAGTGGATGCTGTGCTGTAGCGAGCTTTTTTGCACAACGACCCGCCCATGATCGGAAGCCTGATTGAGGCATCCACGCCCCTGACCTACACCGGTTATCTTCTTGCTTTCGTCGCCGCGACCGCTGCCTGTCTGGGGGCCGCCTGGCGGGCCCGGTCGGTTCCGTCGCCGGAGACCCGGCAGGCCCTGACGTGGTTCTTTTCCGGAAGTGCCGTCTGGGCCGGGGCCTACGTGGGCTTTCTGCTCGTCGGATCGGCCCTCGAGAAGCACCTCTTCTACCAGCTGAGCCTGATCGTGGGCTTCGGCACCGTCTTCGCCTGGCTCTGGTTTTGCTCTGCCTACAGCGGGCGGGGCCTCCACCGCAACCGAAGGGTCCAACAGTTTGCGATCGCCGTGTACGTGATCGTGACCGCCCTGAAGGTGACCAACCCGCTGCACGGCCTCTACTACGGGCTGGAGCCGGCGGGGGGCGCCTTCGGCCTGGTCGTGACCCACGAGACGCTCTACTGGGTCGTAATGGCCGTGGCCTACGCCCTGTCGGCAGCCGGCTACCTGATGATCTTTGAGTTTCTTCTCGAGGCGGAGGCGAAGGTGCTCCCGCTAGGGGTGCTGACGGGGCTCACGGCCCTGCCGGCGGTCTTCAACGTGATCGGGCACGTCCAGCCGGCGCTCTTGGACATCACCCACGAGCCGCTGGGGGTGGCGGTGTTTGCGGTGGGGCTGCTGTTCGCCTACGAGACGCAGTTCAGCGTCGTGCAGCTGACCGGGAGCGTCGAGGAGCCGAACCTGACGATCGGGCGGGAGGGGCGGATTCGGGGGCTCGGCGGGGGGATTAAGGAGATCATTCCCCCGCTGAGCGAGGAGGACCTGGGGCGGCCGCTGACGGAGGCATTGCCCGGACTCGGGGAGACGATTCGCCGTGGGGAGCCGGCGTGGCGGGCTGGGTTCGAGAAGGGGGAGGCGCAGGAGTGCCAGGAGGAACGGGCGATGACTACCCCCAAGCAGTCCGACGCCAGCGTGCACCCAGCGGAGCACTGCCGGTACTTTCGGGTGATCCAGACAAGCCTGGGACAGGGCATGGACACCCAGACGGTCGTCCTGTCGGACATCACCGAACAGAAGCGTCGGGAGCGGGAGCTGCGGGAGAGCGAACGGCGCTTCCAGGCGATGCTGAACGACCCGAACATCCTCGCCGGCGTGCTCTCGCCGGACGGGACGTTCCAGAAGGTCAACGACACGGCCCTCGGGTACATCGAGGCGACCCGGGCGGACGTTCTCGGCCGGCCGTTCTGGGAAACCCCCTGGTGGGAAACGGAAAACAGGTCGGCGGTCCGAGAGAAGGTCGAGCGCGTGGCGGAGGGGGAATACGTGCGGTTCGAGGCCGAGCACGTGACCCCGGACGGGGAGGCCCGGACCGTGACCGGCATCATGCGTCCGGTGACCGGCGAGGAGGGGGAGGTCGTCTCGATTTTTGTCACGGCCCGGGACATCACCGAACGGAAGCGGAAGGCGCGGCGGCTCAAACAGGCGAAGGAGCAGGCCGAGCTCTCAAAGCTGGAGGCCGAAGAGGCCAGCCGCATGAAGTCCGCCATGCTCGCGAACATGAGTCACGAGATTCGCACGCCGCTGACCGGAATCATTGGGTTCGCCGAGGCGATCGGGGACGAGATCGACGGGGACGGCGGCGTCGCTCATTTCGCGGACCTGATTGAAGACAGTGGCCGGCGGCTGCTGGACACCCTGGATGCGGTGCTCAACCTCTCAAAGCTGGAGGCCGGACAGATGACCTTGGAGTCCCGCCCCATCGATTTGGCGGGTCAGGCTCGGCAGGTCGCCCGGGAGTTTGCGGCGGAGGCGGACGACAGCGGCCTTGCGCTTGAGGTCGAGGCCGAAGAGGCTGGCGCCTGGGCCGATGAGGGGGGGCTCCAGATCGTACTCCAGAACCTCCTGTCCAACGCGATTAAGTACACGGAGGAAGGGACGGTGCAGGTGCGGACGTACCGAGAAGACGGGGAGGCGGTGCTGCAAATCGAGGACACCGGCATTGGGATGGACCCGGCGGTGGCCGAGTCGCTCTTCGAGCCGTTCCGGCAGGGGTCCGAGGGGCTGTCTCGCGAGTACGAGGGCACTGGCATCGGGCTGGCGGTGACGAAGAAGGCGACCGAGCAGATGGGGGGATCCATCGACGTGGAGACGGAAAAGGGGCAGGGCAGCACGTTCACCGCCCGGCTTCCGGCGGCGGACCGGAAGGCCAAGCGTTCAGCAACGGACCCGAACGAGAAGAAAACGGGCCGGTCCGACCGAGTCGGTGGATGAGTGGGGCGTTCCGAAGACCCGCCCGTGGTGTCCTTCGGAATCATCCCACTGATCGTCGTCCCGTGCGGGGCCCGCCCGGCATGTCTGCCCGGAAAACCGAATTCAGCACCGGCTCGGTGCGCAGAGTACCCCGCTTTTTTGTGATCAATACAAAGAAATAAATAGAGCACATCTGGCTTAAAAGTCAGACATCAGGACCGATAAAATAGAAAGGAAGGATGCAAGGATTTATCGCGGAGGCCAGCGACAGTCCCACGGAAGAGAAGAGCGGTCTGCGGGCCTCTCCTCAACCCTGCTGGAGGAATGCCTTGCTGAAAAACGCTCTCCGGAGAGAAGCTTCTCTCTCGGAAGGGAGCCCCAAACGTTCTGTCTGGATTCAGAGATACACACCCCCATGGACCCGATTACGATCGTCTACATCATCGGAACCCTTGGAATGCTCGTTGGGATTCCCCCTGCACTGTCGCTGGTCGGCGACGAGGTGGGACTCGACTTCGACTACGTCTGGGCCATTCCCGGAATTGCCGCGTTCATGTACCTGCTCATGACGTTCGACGTCGGGTCGGTGCAGTTTCAGGGGTATCATGTGCCCATCCCCCGGTATATTGATTGGGCCCTCACCACGCCCCTTCTCGTGGGGTACACCGCGTACATCGCCGGGGCCAGCCGGGGCATGATCGCGGGCACCGCCCTGGCCGACTTCATGATGATCGTGTTCGGCCTGGGGGCCGTCGTGTTTTCGTCCACGGCCCAGTGGGTGTTCTTCGGGCTGTCCTCGGCCTGCCACCTGACCCTCCTCGCGCTCCTCTACGGGCCGGTGCGCAACTCGGCGTTCGGAGAGCCGCCCTCCCACCGGCGGCTCGCGCGGCTCCTGCTGAACTACGTCGGGCTGCTCTGGCTCGCCTACCCGCTGGTGTGGCTCTTCGGGCCGGGCCTGCAGTGGGTCGACGCGGCGGGAATCGCGGTGATCATCAGCTACCTGGACGTGACCGCGAAGGTGCCGTTTGTCTACTTCATCTACCGGGCGCGCAAGAACTTTGTCAAGGTGACCGGCGGAGAGCCCGAGACCGCTTCTGGGCAGGGGGGGGCAGCGACAGTCACGTCTGCCGCCTAAGCGCCGCCCCTGCTTCTTTTCTCCTCACTGTTTGGCTCCCAACACCCTACTTTCCCATGAAACGCTTTCTGACGAAGTACGTCTTCTGGTATTTGCTGACTGGCGTCATGATCGTGACAACGGTCTTAGTCACAGAGAGCCCCCTCGCCAGCGGGCTGGCGACGTTCGTCGGGTTCCTCACGATCGGGTCCATCACGGGAACGATCACCATTACGGCCCTCACGGACCTGCGCTACGTCACCTCGAAGCTCGCGGAGGGCAACCTCGACAAGTCCATCCGCACCGGCCGCGGCGACGAGTTCGGCGACGTGTACCGGGCCGTCGACGACCTTCGCCAGTCCCTCCTCACCCGTATTGAGGAGGTTGAGGAGCGAAAGGCCGAGGCCGAGGAGACGAAGCGCGAGGCGGAGTCCCTCGCCAACAAGCGGGAGAAAGAGAAGGAGGCCCTCTCCGAAGAAGTGGACCGGATGGTCGGGGCCATGGACCGCTTCGTCAGGGGAGACCTGACGGTCCAAGTTGACGCCGAGACGGAGGGCCGGGACCTTGCGTCCAAGATGGATGCCTCGCAGGCCGAAGAAATCGGGCGTCTGCAGGGCAAGTTCAACCAGTCCGTCCAGAACATTCAGCAGGTCTTTCACCGCTTGTCTGAAGCGGTCGAGAAGACCGACGCGGTCGCCAACCAGCTCGCAAGCTCGGCCGATCAGCTGAACGCCGGGGTGCAGAAGCAGGCCCAGCAGGCCGACGAGGTTGCCGCCGCCATGGAGCAGATGGCCCGCACGATCGACGACAACGCGGAGAACGCGACCGAGACGGCCAAGGCCGCCCGGAAGAATGGGGAGCTGGCCGAGGAGAATGGAGACGTGGTGCTGAAGGCCGTCGACAAGATGCGGGAGATCGGGGACGTCGTGAAGCGTTCCGCCCGGACCGTTAGTGGACTGAAGGAATCGAGCGAGGAGATTGGCAAGATCGTGGCGACGATCGACGAGATTGCCGATCAGACGAACCTTCTCGCCCTAAACGCGGCCATCGAGGCGGCCCGCGCGGGGGGCGACGGCTCCGGAAAGACGGGACAGGGATTTGCCGTCGTGGCCGAGGAGGTCCGCGAGCTGGCCGAGCGGACGTCGAAGGCCACCGACGAGATCGAGCAGATGGTCTCCTCCGTTCAGGAGGACACCAGCGAGGCGGTCGGCGCCATCGAGCAGGGACAAAGCGAGGTGGAGGCCGGAATTGAATTGGCCGGGCAGGCGGCCGATGCCTTCGAAGAGATTGTGGACAGCACCGGGGGCATTACCGACCGGGTCGACAGCATCGCCACCGCGACCGAAGAGCAGGCGGCGACCGGGGACCAGATTTCCGAAAGCGTGCAGTCGATTTCCGAGGTGTCCGACGAGTCAGCGCAGGGCATCGAAGAGGTCGTGCAGGCGGCCACGGAGCTGGAGGAGCTGACGGGCAGCCTCCGCGGGCTGGTCGACGAGTTCCACGTTGGCAGTCGGGACGCCAACGGCCGTGCGGACGGCCCGAAAGCGCCCGCCAACGGCACGGAAGGGGGGTTCGAGAGCACGACCGGGGACGGCGCGGCCGGCCGACGGGAGGCGCCGGAGCTCGGGGCATAGGACGCAGAAGGACGCCGCTCGCGTCTGTCCGTCCGGATCCGTTGTCGCCCCGAGGACGCCCGAGACAAGGCGGTGCCGCCTCTCGACGGAAGAGAGCGGGGGGCGGCACCGGTGGTCGGAGCAGAACTGCGGTGCCGGCCTGTGGTGCACCTGGACGCCCGCGGTCCGTTCGGGTGCACATTCGGGGAGAGACGCCGGAAGCCGCGTGGGATGTCGTACATGCCTCTACTGACCAAAGGCGACTTCGGGGGCTGAATGACGCACGACCCTCGTGGGGGCGGCAGCGCGGCCCCTGGCGAGGGAGAAATGAGAGACACTCAAGAGACAGCGGGTCTCCGTGTGGCCCCGCCTCGTTTCGTCGCATCCGTCTTCACGAGGCGGATCCATCGGTCGGATGCTCCTCCGAGGCCGGAAGATGGATGGTAAACCGGGTGCCCTCGCCTTTCTCGGTGTCTACCTCGATGGATCCGTCCATCTGGGCAACCGCCTTGTTCGTGACCGCCAGGCCGACGCCGGTCCCCTCGTACTCGCGATTTAGCCCTTCCGACGCCTGTCGGAACGGCTCGAAGAGCGACTCGGCCACCGCCGGGTCCATCCCAATGCCGGTGTCCTCAACTTCAAGCACGGCCCGGTCCTCGTTCTGAAACGACCGGACCCAGATGCGGCCGCCCTGCTCGGTGTACTTGATCGCATTGGAGACCAGGTTCCGAATGACGATCTGGATGCCGCCTTCGTCGCCCTCCGCCACGGCGCAACCGGTCTCGAGCTGAAGGCGAACCCCCTTCTCCTCAGCCTTCGGGCGGAGCTCCTGAACGGCCCAGCGGATTTGCTCGTTCAGGTCGACCGGGGCCGTTTCCAGCTTCATCTGCCCGGACTGCAACTTGGAGAGGTTGAGCACCCCCTCCAGCGTTTCGAGCAGGCGCTTCCCGCTTCGCTCGATCATGGTGGCATACCCCGGGAGCGGGCTGTCCGACAGATCCAACGCGCCGGCCTCCGAGCCGATCAGCTCGGCAAAGCCGATAATCGACGTCAGCGGGGTGCGAATCTCGTGGCTGATGTTAGCGAGGAAGGCGCTTTTGAGGCGGCTGGCCTCCTCGGCCTCCTGGCGGGCCGCCTCCGCGTCGGCCTTGGCTGTGCGGAGGGCCTGCTCTCGCTCCTTCTGGTCGGTGATGTCCTGGATCGTTCCACGGACCCGAACCGTCCGGCCGTCGTCCTGTTGCGGCGCCCCGCGGGTGCGGATCCACTTCTCCTCCCCAGCGTCGGTAATCAGGCGGGCCTCGACGTCGTAGGGTACCCCGTCCTCGGCCGCCCGGCGGAAGGCCTCTTCGGCCTCCCATCGGTCATTGGGGTGATACAGCCCGTGGCTCCGCTCCAGCGTCATCTTCGCGCCCGGAGAAACGCCGTGGATGCGGTAGGCCTGGTCGGTGAGGGTGAGGGCGCCCGTGTCTAGGTCGTACTCCCACCCGCCGACATTGGCGATCTCCTGGGCCCGTTGGAAGAGATCGTTCTTCCGCTCGAGCTTTTCCTTGCGGCGGCGCTCCTCGGTGATATCCTGGGCGACTGCCATGCCGGCGATAACTGTTCCGGACTCGTCCCGAACCGGGAGCGTTCGGTTGAAGTACCGGCGCCCGTCCATCGTCTGCTCGAACGCATTCTTCTCGCCGTTGAGTGCGCGCCGGAAGTACATGTCGAGCTCCTCGGCCAGGGCGGCCGGAAATATGTCGTGCGGACCTCCCCCTTCCACGTCCGACGGGGAGAGGCCCGCGTCCCGGAGTTCGCGTCCCCCTGCCAGTGTATACTGCAAATCCTCGTCGAAGAGAAAAACGCCCCCGGGAAAGTTCTCGATAAGCGCTCGGTACCGCCCCTCCGCCACCTGAAGGGCCTCCTCCCGCCGTTTCCGCTCGGTGATGTCCCGGGCCGTGACAAAAATCGAGACGACCTCCCCCTCCTCGCCGGTCACCGGACGCATGATGCCGGTCACGGTCCGGGCTTCCCCGTCCGGGGTCACGTGCTCGGCCTCGAACCGCACGTATTCCCCCTCCGCCACGCGCTCGACCTTCTCTCGGACCGCCGACCTGTTTTCCGTTTCCCACCAGGGGGTCTCCCAGAACGGCCGGCCGAGAACGTCCGCCCGGGTCGCCTCGATGTACCCGAGGGCCGTGTCGTTGACCTTCTGGAACGTCCCGTCCGGCGAGAGCACGCCGGCGAGGATGTTCGGGTCGTTCAGCATCGCCTGGAAGCGCCGTTCGCTCTCCCGCAGCTCCCGCTCCCGGCGCTTCCGCTCGGCAACGTTCCGGCCGACACACACGATCTGGCGCTCCCCCTCCAGGTTTTCGACGGGGTTGCCCACGAACTCGTAGGGCACCGCCACTCCGTCGTCGGCCACGAGGGGCACTTCCACCTGGCCGCTGCCGGTTTGAAGCACCCTGCGGATGGCTTGCTTGGCCTGCTTCTCCCGCTCGGCCGGCACAAAATGGTCCAGCGCGTCCACGCTTCCGACGTCCTCGTCGGACAGGCCGGTCGTCTCCAACACGCGGTCGTTCCACCATTGAAACTGGCCTGTCGGGTCGAGGGCAAAGAACAGGTCGTCGGTCGCGTTGAGGAGGCGGTTGGTGTACGCCCGATGGCCCTCCAGCCGGTCGCGCTGCTCCTCGAGCTCCCGTGCCTGGTCCGCGAGGTGCCTCCGCACGCGCAAGACCCACCGCGCGACCACCCCGACGACGAAGGCCACCATGGCCATGCCCCCGCACAGCACCAGGGGGCTCAGCTGAACGGCAGGGGCCCACAGCAGTGCAGCCCCCGTGAGGAGCAGGCCCGCCGACAAAAACGACAGCACGGACCGCAGCAATTGACTGCTGACCAACACCAGGGTGGCGGAGACAGCGTACACGACGAGCATGCCTACCACGTACGCGCCCGAAAACTGATTGACCGCCGCCAGGGCCACACTCCAGGCCATCAAAAGGTAAAGCAGTCCCCACGCGACGCCGACGCAGTGGGTGCGAAGCGTTCGCAGAACGTATGTGCCCGCCACGAACGCCCCCAAGACGCCCGCAATGACGAGCCGGATCCACATCGGATCGGTTGCCTCGGGGCGCGCGGCCTCGTACAGGAGGCCGTAAAGTGGGATCAGGAGGCTCCCGAGGAGGCAGAGCAGACGAACCACCTGCAGCCGAGACTTAGCATTGGTGGAGAGCATGTCGTCGCTCGGCCAGAGAAGGGCGGTGATGTTGCGGGCGGGAGAAGGCATGGCAGATCCCGAGAGCGGCGGAAACCGACGGCCGTAGATTGAAAAGAGGTGTCGGGGCCGTCTTCAGACTACAACGTTACACATTGCATCACGGGAGGTGGACGAGGGTTCCGAGGCGAGGACGCCCGGAAGGGACGTTTCTCGCCTCCACGTCGCGTCGTGTTGCGTCCGTGCCGGGGAGAGGCTGGATCGGCCGAACTCCATGCCGCTGCGAGCAGGGGGCACTACGGGATGTACTCTCCCCGATCGATCTGGGGCTCAGCGGGTCCGCGGGTTCTCGCGGACGATTGAGGCGCCGTCTCCGCTCTTTCGGGGACAGCCGCCTGCGCGAGCGGCTCCAGAAGCCGTGCCCTCAGCTCAAGCGTACGGTCCGTCCGGCGCGGCGCATTCCGGCCCGTCGAATCCCACAACCGGCGCCTGCCCTCGGCGAGCATCCGCTCTCCTACCGGGTGGAATACTGGCCCGTCACGTAGTTCACGAGCTGCGTCGCGCCCGACTCCGCCGACTCGGCGACTTGCTTCGCGCAGTCCCGCATCGAGATGATGTCGGCGAGGTTGCCCTCGTCGTCGACCACGGGAAGGTGGCGGCACTGCAGGTCGTTCATCCGATCCAGGCAATCGCGGAGCTGGTCCTCCGCCTCTGCGGTGACGACGTCTTCCGTCATGACTTCCTGCACCTCGGTCTCCGGGGAGGAGCGTCCCTTCAAGGCAATGTCGCGCATGTAGTCCCGCTCGGTGAAGATGCCGACCATCTCGTCGTCCTCCGTGATGACGATGGACCCGATGCCGCGGTCCACCATGGCGTCGATACACTCGTAAACGGTGTCGGTGGGGGTGGCCGTGAGGACATCCCCGTTCTGCTGGAGGGTGCCCTTCGTTCGCAGCACGTCTCGGACCCGTGTCTCAACAAGTTCGCGTTCGTCCATAGCAGGCAAAGCGTTTGAAGAAGTGTAAGAATTGGGCCAAACCACGAGTGCTGGTTCCCCTTGCCCACCCGGGTCGTTCCCGCTTCCTCTGCATTGTAACGCGATCGCGACACCCTTCCGCCGTCGTGGGGCAGGCCCCCTTCGCGCGAAGACCTCCCAGACGGACGGAAGACTGGTGCTCGGGCCCACCGAGGCTAGGTCCCCACCGGCACGAAGTGGTTCAGTGATCGGGGGATGGGGCCGGCCTTCTCACGAAAGCGAAGAGACTCCCCCGAGAACGTCCGGTCGTCGTACGCCCGGCCCGAATCCCAAAAAATGGCGAGGCCGTTCGTCCGCCCGGACGGGTCCCGCACGACACTCAGGGCGACACGGACCCCGGTTCTCCGCCGTACGGCCCCGGGCCATCTGGGGACGACCCATTGGATTTCGATTTTATTTTGACCTTCAGGGGAGGCGTCAGGGCCCACTCTCCGGACCTCCCACGTTCTTTGTTGGTTCTCTAAAAAGCGAGTTACCGCGTCCTACGAGCCTGTGTGGCGTTCTGAAGGATCGCGGAGCAACGGCTGCGCACTCACGCGACTGCAAAGCGGCCGGAAATAGCCCCACGAGCCGGTCCCGCCTCGCTTTTCAGGGCGGGCCCTTTCTGTGTTTGAGCGTTCATCCTTATGAGCCAGAGCGAAGACGAGACGATTTCTTCCCCATTGGTTGGCGGCCTGCTGGTCGAGGACCTGGTTCGATCCGCCTTCTTCGGGTTCGTGTTCGGGGCCGTTCTCTTCGTGGTCTCCGACCAGACCGGCATCGTTCAGCGCGCGCTCTCCTGGATGGGCTTCATCAGCGTCAGCAAATACCTGGGCGTGAAGGAGCTCGCCATCTTTGGCATGGGGCTCGGGGTTGCCCTGGGCCTTGCTGGGCAACTGTTCAGCCGGGGCGTGGCCCTTCTCGTGTCCTCCTCCGGAGAGAGCCCCGGCCCGATCGACCCGTAAGGCCGGATGCGACTGCATGCGCAGGGGCAGAGGGAACCGCGTGGTGGTGGGGAAAAGAACCGGGGGCGACCGTCCCCGGAAGGGACCACGGCCCGTCCCACCCGCCCCCGGCCGAGAGATCCGTTTCTGAAAGCCGACGCTCAGGTCCTCTTCGGGACGGTGCGCCGAGTCATCGTCTCCACGCTAGAAGGGGACCGTGTGGACACCCGACGGTCGGTGCTGGTCGGCGTGGGGCCGGTCCGCAGAGCGGGGAATGGGGACCGGCCTTGTCTGTGAGTTGTGAGTCGTCGCGGCGATGGACGGGGGGGACGGGAAAGACCGCGAGACGCACGAGACCTGGGCGCCGGTCAACGTGCCCCAACGTTGCGCGCCCCCGTTTCGCTTGCCACTCTGCCCCCCGCACGGCTACACTACGGCGCGGCCTTTTGACAAATCCCTTCTCCACCCATGAGCGACGACGCCCCCCGCTACTGGACGCCCGCGTACGTCGAACGCTTCGTCGAGGCGCTGAACCGCGACGACGAGTTCCAGGACACCGCGGGCTCCTTCTCCGAAACCATCGAGCTGCGGTGCCTCGACACGCCCGACGCCGAGGACGTGACCGCCACCTACACGTTCGAGGAGGGCCAGGTCGTGGACGTGGACCTTTGGATTGACGACGCCCCCTCCGATCAGATGCGCGAGGAGGCGGTGGACACCGATGCGATCATGGCGCGGGCCACGGCCCCCTACGACGTGTGGATGCAGATGGACCAGGGCGAGATGGGCGCCACCGAGGCCATCGCGTCGCCGGACTATAAGATCGACGGCTCCATGATGCAGATCATGTCCAACATGGGCGTCTTCCGCGGCATGATGTCGGTGGCGGCGGACGTGGAGAAAACCTACTAGCGTTGCGTGAGGGCACCGATCCGTTCTCCGACATCCTCAACGGCAAACACATGAGCGACAGCGGCCCCACAATTACCATTACGCGTGGCAAACGACCCGAGCAGGCCGACCCGAAGCCGTCCGCGTCGTCTGCGCGCTCGCGATCGTCGGGGTGGGGGCTGCCGGGGCCCGGCGCAGTGGCATCGGGCCTGGTTCGTGGGGCGCGTGCGGCGTGGTGGGCCGGCCTCGGGGTCGTCGGGGCGGTGCAGGACGCCGGCACGCAGGTGTTCGACGCGCTCGTGGAGGAGGGCCGGTCGTGGGAGCGGGCCCGGCGCGAGCGCACGGAGGCGATGGCCCGGCGGGTGCGGCGGGCGACGGACGAGGCCGACGCGATCCGGGCGTCGGACGAGCGCGTCCAGGCGGACGTGAACGACGTTCTCCGGCGGGTGGGGGTGCCGTCCCGCGACGACGTGGCGGAGTTGCGCGAGCGGGTGGACGCCCTCGGCGCCCGCATCGAGGCGCTCGCCCGGTCCATTGAGGAAGCCGATTCTTAACCTTGAGGGGATGACGCGGGGGGCGGTCCCTCATCCGTGGCGGGCAGCAGGTCGTCCGCGAGCCGGTCGAACTCGCGCTCGAACCCCTCGATAATGGTGTCGGGGTCGGGGATGAGGCCGGCGTCGCAGGCGATGCCGAGGCGCACCGTGCCGTCGTAGCTGAAGATGCTCACGCCCAGGCCCACGTGCCCCGCCCGCGGCACCCACGGCATCACGTGCTGCACGTGCCGCCCCTTCATGTGGAGCGGCTCCTGCGGCCCCGGCACGTTCGTCATCACCGCGCTGGCCCGGTTGCTGAAGTGGCGCACGGCGCGGTCCTCCACGCTCAGCGGCAGGTACCCGAGGCTCTCCAATACGCTGAACGCGGCGACGGCCTCCGCCGAGCCCTTGAGGGCGTCCATCCGCTGCTTTACCGCCAGCATGCGCTCCAGGGGATCGTCGAGGCCGACGGGCAGGTCCAGAAACACGAGCCCGAAGCGGTTGCCGAGCTCGAAGGCCTGCTCTGGCGGGCGCAGGTTGACCGGGATGAGGGCGCGTACCGTCTCCGTGTCGGTCGGCTCCGTGCGGGCGGCCAGGTAGTACCGCAGCGCCCCCGCCACGGCCCCGAGCAGCACGTCGTTCACCTTGGCGTCCACGACGCCCCCGATGCGCTTGACGCGCGCCAGGTCGAGGGGGGCGGACCACGTAGCCCGCTGCTTCACGCCCAGCTCGCCCTTCAGGGGCGTGTCGTCATCGTGGGGCAGCGAGAGAAACTTCGACAGCGCCGCCCCGAAGCTCAGGCCCTGTTTGGCGCGCCGCAGGGCGCGGGAGGGCCGAAGGAGCGACTTCGCGCCTTCGCTCAGCAGGCGCCGCCCGGTCCGGACGGTGCCGCGGACGGTGTCGAGGGCGCCCTGCATCACGCCGGAGAGCAGCCCGCGGTCCTCCGTCGTGGGGAAGCGGGCCGGGTCGAAATACTCGTCGGTGAGCGACAGCAGCACCTGCAGCAGCGCCATGCCGTCGGCGATGCAGTGGTGCAGCCGTATGATGAGGGCACTGCCGCCGAGATAGTCCTCCACCAGCTCCATCTCCCAGAGTGGCTTGTCCCGGTCGAGCGGCACGCTCATGAGCGTGCTCACCCGCTCCTTGAGCTCGTCGCGGCCGGCCGCGCCCGGCAGGGCCGTGCGGTGCACGTGCCGGTCGAGGTCAAAGTACGGATCCAGTTCCCAGTACGGGGAGCCCTCGGGGTCGCGCACCCGCTGCCGAAACCGGTCGAAGCCGAGGAAGCGCTCCTCTAGAAGGGTCTTGAGCGTGTCGACGTCCATCGGGTCGTCGAGCACGAGCACGCCGGTGATGGTCATCAGGTTCGTCGGCTCGTCCATCCGCAGCCACGCCGCGTCGACGCCGGAGAGGGGCTCGTGGGGGGGCATTGGCGGCAGTGCAGGTGGTGAAGGAAAAGCAGGGACGACCGATCAATGTGTGCGCGGCCGGTTTTACGAGGACGACGTATCATCTGTCCGGGCGCGAAAGAGCGCCTCGTCCAGGCCGTACACGGCGAGGCCGAGTGTCGTGACCGCGACGAGTGCGGCCGCTGGGGCCCAGATGATGAAGCCGCCGATGATGCCGAGCGCGGCCCCGAGGTACTTGATGTAGTTGAGCTGCTCGTTGGTCGTGCGGCGCAGCAGCATTTCGAGTTGCCGCTCGTCGTAGGCGCGCACGTTCTCATAGATCATGCGCTCCAGGTCGAGCGTGTCCACGAGGCGGAGCACCACGCGCGTCAGCAGCGATTCGATCTCGTCGCTGCGGCGTTCCAGTTCGGCGGGGAGGCGGTCGAGCACCGGATCGAGCTCCTCCACCAGCGGGTCGACCGCGTCGGGCAGGCGCCGCACGGTCTCGCGCAGGCGGGCCCGGAAGTCGTCCTCCCCGAAGTACCGGTAGGCCCGCAGCATCAGGCCCGAGAGGCCCTCGCCGGCCTGCGCCTCCACCTGCTCGGCGGTGAGGGCGACGATCCGTGTCTGCACCGACGGGGTGGAGAGCACGTCTCGCAGCGCGCGGCGGAGCAGGGCCTTCCCCTCCGTGCGCACCGCGTCGTCGGTCGCCACGTCGCTGGCCGCCGCCACGAGCAGATCCCGGTACTGGGCCACGAGGCCGCTCTCCCGAATTTTCTCCTTGATGAGGGCCTTGTTGATGAGCTCGTCGCTCACGGCCTGGGCGAGACGGTAGGCCACCCGCTCCCGCTGGGCGGGCACGAGGCCCTGTCCCACGAGAGGCCGCGGCTCGCGGGGGCGAAAGAGCATCGTGATGGCGAGCCAGTTCGTCCCGAAGCCGACGAGGCCGCTGACGGCGGTGAAGCGCAGCAGGTCCTCCAGCACGACGGTATACCCGGCCACGGTCAGGGTCACGCCCGGAAAGTCCCACACGAACGACAGGGCAAAGAGCGCGCCCAGCACCCAGGGCAGGGCCTTCAGCACCGGCAGCCAGCGGGCGTAGCGGCCCGTGCGCTTGGGGGGCGGCTCCACCCCCGCCTCCGCCGTGCCGGCGGAATCGGGCAGGTGGCGGCTCGCCGTGCGAAAGATCTGCCGCTGCAGGCGGGGCCACGACGCGTCGCGTCCGGTCGCCCCGTCGTGCGAGCGGGATTGCACCGCTGCCGCCAGCCCTGTATCTTCCTGGCCGTCGTTGGTATCGGAATCAGGAGCCGCCATGCGCAGCGATCGGTTGCGTGCTGAGGGGCCCGTCGGGGTGCTCCGTGTCTAAAACACCTTCACGAGCGTCATGTCGTTCAGGTAGCGCCCCGGGTCGCGCTGGAAGTCCTGGAGAAGCGTGTTGGTGCGGGCCGCGGCCGAGTCCAGCCGCAGGTAGAGGCTCGGGTCGTTGAGGAGGCGGCCGGCCGTGCCGTCGCCCTCGTTCAGCTTGGTGGCCACCGTGTCGAGGGTGGCGGAGGTCTGTTCGAGGGAGGCGAGCCCCCGGTTGAGGCGGTCGAGCGACTCGTTCAGGCGCCGCACGGCCACGTCCAGGGAGTCGCCGTTTTCGCCCATGAACGTGTCGAGGTCGCTCGACACCGACTGCAGGTTTTGGAGGAGGGCGCGGAGGGTTTCCTTCTCCGCCTCGGTGACCGATTCGAGGTCGCCCGTGATGTTCTTGGCGGAGGTGAGGGCCTGTCGCAGGTCGCTGTCCGGATCTTGGAGTTGGGTGCTCAGGGCCGACATGGTCGTGTTCGTGCTCGTAAGCACGCTGTCGGCCTTGTTCGCCAGCGCGGGGGCCTGGTCGGTAAGGCGGTCGAAGACGCTGCCCTCAGGGGGCGCCGAGAGCGTGGCGTCCGGCGGGAGCGGGGGGTTCTCGCGGGGGCCGGGAAGGATGCTGATGCGGACGCCGCCAATGCCGCTAAAGCCGGCAACCTTCGCGTGGGAGCCCTCCGGAATCCGAATGCCCTCCTCGATGCGGAGGCGGGCCCGCACGGTTTGGGTCTCCTGGTTGAGGCGGATCGACTCCACGGAGCCCACATTGACGCCCTTCATGCGCACCGGGTTGCCCGCCGTGAGGCCGCTGGCCTCCTCAAATTCGGCCTTCACGGCGTACGTGTCGCCGAACAGCGGGAGGTCTTGCAGGAACCGAACCCCAAAGACGGCCGCGACAACCGCGACGACGATGGCGATCCCAACCTTGATTTCGTTGCTGTATTCCATGTAGCAGGAGAGCAGGACGTGCGAGAACGGCGAAGAACCCGAAACGAGCCCAAGGGGTCAGGCCGACGGCCCGGACAGGGCGGGGGTGGTGTCGCCCACCTGGTACTCGTTGGCTTTCACAAAGGAATTGAGGTGCGGGTTCGAGCAGTCGTGAATCCCGGAGACGGGCCCCACCCATTCGAGGTTGCGCTCGTGGAGAAAGGCGACCCGGTCGGCAATGGAAAGGACGGAGTGCATGTCGTGGGTGACGACGACACTCGTCACGTTAAGCTCCTCGGCGAGGTGGCTGATGAGGTCGTTGATGGTGTTTGAGGTCTCGGGGTCGAGGCCGCTCGTCGGCTCGTCGTAGAGAATGTATTCCGGCTCGATGGCGATGGCGCGGGCGAGGGCCACCCGTTTCCGCATCCCCCCGGATAGGTCGGTCGGGTTCTTCGTCCCCACGCCTGAGAGGCGAACCAGGTCGAGGCACTCCTGCACGCGGTCCCGGATGCCCCCCTCGTCCATCGACGAGAAGTAGCGGAGCGGGAAGGCAACGTTTTCGAACGTCGTCATCGAGTCGAAGAGCGCGCCGCCCTGGAACAGCACGCCGAACCGGCGCCGGAGCCGGCGAAGCTCCTCGTAGGGAATCGTGTCGATGTCCGTGCCGTCCACGAGCACACGCCCTTCGTCCGGCGTGAGCAGGCCCACGACGTGCTTCATCAGCACGCTCTTTCCGGACCCGGACCGCCCGATGATGGCGAGGGTCTCGCCGTCGTGGATGTCGAGCGAGACGCCCTCCAGCACCTGGAGCGTTCCGAACCCTTTCGATACGTTCTGGACCTCAATCATGGCGGGGAGGGAGGCAGGGGGTGCAGGGACGGCCCGTCGCACGGAGCCGGGCACGCGTCGGGCCCGTCACAGCAGCAGCAGGGCGATGAGGAGGTCGGCGACGAGGATGAACACGCAGCTCAGGACGGCCGCCTGGGTCGTGCTGTCGCCCACCCCCACGGCCCCGCCGCCCGTGTAGTAGCCTTTGTAGCAGGCGATGGAGGTGATGATAAACCCGAAGGCGAACGACTTGATGAGCCCGATGGTGGGGTCGAGCAGCTTGAAAAACTGGCGCGCGCCCTCCAGAAACTCGCTGGCGCTCAGGAAGCCCCCGAAGTGCCCCACCCCGATGCCGGTCCCGATTCCGACGACGCAGGAGACGACGTACAGCACCGGAAACATGAGGACGCCGGCCAGCACGCGCGGCAGGACCAGGAACCCGACGGAGTTGAGGCCCATCACCTCCAGGGCGTCGATCTGCTCGGACACCCGCATTGTCCCGAGCTCCGCCGCGATCCGGGCGCCCACGCGCCCCGCTAGGATGAAGCCCGCGATTACGGCCCCCAGCTCCAGCATGATGGACGGCGCCACGATCGACCCGATGATCGTCTTCGGGATGAAGGGCGTCTCCAGCTGGTAGGCGGTCTGCACGGTAAACACCGCCCCCGTAAACGCCGCCGCGAGGGCGACGATGGGGATCGAGTCGATCCCCACGCGCACCATCTGGATGAAGAGGTTATTCCAGTAGGTGCCCACCTTGTCGATCGAGGCAAACGCCCGGCCCATGAGCGTCGCGTACCGGCCGAGGGCCCGAAACGGAGAGAGCAGAGCGTCGAGCAACGAGACAGAAGAAGCAGAGAATGCACAGGGCGCGAACGAGGCGGCCCGGAGCCGGGACGGCTCTGAGCCGGAGCCTGCATATGCACATCCAACCCGACGCGGAGGTTCCTCTACGTCGGGGGCACGGAGGGATCTCTGGCGGACGGATGGCAGTGCACTATGCAGGCGCAGCCCTCGGAAGAACACGGGCCGCGTCCGCCCTCAGTCGTCAAACGCACGAACCCGCCGGTATTCGCATGGCCAGCTCCGAGCCGCGATACGTTTGTCAGGAATGTGGGCACGAGGCCCACAAGTGGATGGGCAAGTGCACCGGGTGCGGGGCCTGGAACACGCTCGTAAAGGAGACCGAGAGTGCCGACGTGGAGGCCCAGGTCCCCGACCTCAGCACGGACGGCCAGAACGGAACGGCGGCGGCCCAAAACCAGCCGACCCAGCTGACGGAGGTGGAGATGGAGGGGGAGTCTCGGCTGAAGACCGGGGTCGACGAGCTCGACCGCGTCATGGGCGGGGGCATCATGCAGGGCTCGTTCAGCCTCATCGCCGGGGACCCCGGCATCGGCAAGAGCACGCTCATGACCGAGCTGGGCGGCTACCTGCCGGGCCGCAAGATCCTGTACGTGACCGGGGAGGAGTCGAAGCGACAGGTCAAGCTGCGCGCCCAGCGGCTCGGGGTCGACAGCGACGCCCTCTACCTGCTGGCCGAGACGAACGTGCAGGAGATCGCCAACGCCGTCGACGACGTGGCCCCCGACCTGCTCGTGGCCGACTCCATTCAGACCATCTACCGTCCCGACCTGACGAGCGCCCCCGGTTCGGTCAGTCAGGTGCGGGAGAGCACCGCCTCGCTCCTCAAGCTCACGAAGGAGCGGGAGTTCTCCACCTTCCTCGTGGGGCACGTTACCAAGAAGGGCACCATCGCGGGGCCCCGGGTGCTGGAGCATATGGTGGACACGGTGTTGTACTTTGAGGGCGATCAGAACCACGCGTACCGCATCCTCCGGAGTGTGAAAAACCGGTTCGGAGCGGCCAACGAGATTGGGGTGTTCGAGATGCGGGAGGACGGCCTGCGGGAGGTGCCCAACCCGAGTGAGATCTTCCTGTCCGAGCGCGGCTACGGCGTGAGCGGCTCCACGGTCGTGTGCTCCCTGGAGGGCACCCGGCCCATCCTGGTCGAGATTCAGGCGCTCGTCACGCCCACCTCCTACAGCACCCCCCAGCGCACCGTCACCGGCTTCGCGGCCCAGCGGCTGCAGATGATACTGGCGGTGTTGGAGAAGCGCGCCGGACTGGCCTTCAGCGACCATGACGTGTTCATCAACGTGGCCGGGGGGGTCAAACTGGAGGAGCCGGCCGTGGACCTGGGCGTCGCCATCGCGGCGGCGTCGTCGTTCCGCGACATTCCCGCCGACACCGGCTCGGCCCTCATCGGCGAGGTGGGGCTCGGCGGCGAGATTCGCACCGTGAGCCGCGTGGAGCCGCGCCTCAAGGAGGCCGCCAAGCTGGGCTTCGACCGGGCGGTGGTGCCGGAGAACAACCTCGACCGCATTGCGGGCGACTACGACATCGACGTGACCGGGGCCCAGCAACTGAAGGAGGTCGTGGACGTGGTGTTGTGACGGCGGATCGCCGCTCCGGAACGGTCCTTGTAAACGTAGAGGGCCGAGCACGAGGGGACACACAATAATTGCGCTGGGACACTCGTTTGAATCGGCACCATGTCCCCACGTCCCGGCACCTGCCACTGATTGGGTTTCCGCATGCAGCCTACGGATGAGGAACTGGTATCGGCGTACCTGGACGAGAGCGACGAGCAGGCCTTTCGGCAGCTCGTCGAGCGGCACCAGGACCGTATTTTTGGCTACCTGATGGGCATGGTGAAAGACCGGGCGGTGGCCAACGATCTCTTCCAGGAAACCTTCGAGCGCGTGATCAAGGCCATGCACGGCGAGCGCGGGTCGTACGACCGGCAGGGCCAGTGGCTGAGCTGGGTGATGAGCATCGCGCGCAACGCGGCAATCGACCACACGCGGAAGCAGAAGAAGTGGACGGACGTGCCGCAGGACGAGGACGACGGGCGGTCCTTCTGGGACACCCTGGAGGACGACTCGCCCTACGCCGACGAGCAGCTCCACCGCGCGGAGCAGCGCGAGTGGCTCGACGAGCACATCGAGCAGCTCGCCCCCGAGCAGAAAGAGGTCCTGCTCCTGCGCCAGGAAACGGACCTCACCTTTCGGGAGATCGCCGAGCTCCAAGACGTGTCCATCAACACCGCCCTCGGCCGCATGCGGTACGCCCTCAAGAACCTTCGCAAGATGATGGAGGCCTCCGACGAGACCGCGCTGGTCGGCACGATCGACACGTGAGGGTCGCGGCGCGGTCCGGCCTGCTTCACAGAGTGACCTTTTGCCCCTATGGACGATCGGCTACGTCTCATTCGGTATCTGTACGACGAGGAGGTGGACGAGTCGGCGCTCGCGCGGCGGTTGTCCGACGATCCGGACCTCTACCGCGAGTACGAGGAGCTGGCCGCGACGAAGCGGGCGCTGGACGACCGGCCCGCGCGCCGGCCGGACGCGGCGGTCGTGGACCAGGTGGTGGACCAGGCCCGCACGGCCGCCCCCCCGGCCGCGCCCCCGAGCGAGGACCGCCCGGCGCGGGCCCCCTCCCACGCCTGGGCCCGCCGCCTGCAGCCCGCCGGTGCCGCGCTTGCCCTCCTGCTGGTGATTGGCCTAGGGTGGTGGCAGGGCGACGGAACGTCCGACGGCCCGGCCGCGGACGCCGCGGCGCCCGGCGCGATCGACGGGGCGCCCCGGCAGGCCCCCACGACCGCCCAAACCCGGTCGAGCGGCGCGGACGCCATCCCGGCGTGGGACGACGGGGAGGAGTTGATCCGCATACAGCGCCGCATCGACCGGCTGCAGGCACGGAGCGCGCCGGACCGGTGGGGCTCCCTCCAGCGGGTCAGCCGCCCCTAACATCCGTTTCCGGCTCGCCTCGCGTCCCATTGTTCACGTCTCGCTTCCCCATGACCGCTCTGCACCGCCTGGGTTCTACGTGTCGTCGAGTCGTCGCCGGGCTCGCCGTCGGGCTCCTCCTGTGGGGCCTGCTTCTGCCCGCCGCGTCGGCCCAGCAGACCCACACCCTGAACATCCGGGACGGCACCGTCTACGTCGACGGGCAGCCTCTGTCGGCGGACCAGCTCCCGGACAGCTTGGACCTGCGAGGGGTGCGGGCCAACTACCGGTTCGTCGGCATCCAGCGCCCCGTCGTGGAGCTCAAGGGACGCCTGTTCGTGGTGCAGGATGGACTGAGGCCCATCACCGAAGAGGAGGTGCGGCGGCAGCGGGCCTCCGTCGTATTGGGAAGTGGCGGGGGGCAGGCGCGAGCCTCTTCGTCCCCTGACGGGGTCGAGGCCGCGAGTGCCCCCGAGGCGTCGCACCGGCAGTACCTCGACGCCGTGCAGCGCTCCAGCCGGGAGCTCTACGAGCGGCTTCAGCGCGAGCGCCAAATGGAGCAGAACGCGCGGAACCTCGCGCGCACCATTCGGCTGTTGCCGGAGGGCGCGGAGCGCCGGGCCCAGATCGACACGCTTCGCGCCATGCTCGAAGACATTTTTGCGGTGAAGCAGGAAAACCGGCGCCGCGAGATCGAGCGTCTACAGCGGCAGATCCGTGAGCTGCAGGAAAACCTTCAGCGACGGGCCCAGATGCGGGACCGCATGATTGACCGCCACCTCCGCCAACTCATCGACTCCACGCGCGGCCGATAGCGACGCCGCACAGGGCCGTCCGCCGCCCGCATCGTCCTCGTTGTCACCTCATCCTTTACTTTAAGTGGGCTGCGCCGCATCTTGTAGGGCGGCGGGGCACGCAGCCACCGTCCGCACGTCGCTTTTCGTCAGGGGTGTCGCATCTGTCTATGGATTGGTTCCGGGCCCACATCGCTCGTTGTGTCGACGCCGGGCATCGATCGCGTTGGGGCCCGTCGTGGCTCCTGGTCGGGCTTCTGCTCGTGGCGGCGGGGCCGGCCCAGGCCGATGTGCTCGTGACCGACGTGATCTTCTCTCCCCGGTCCGACGGGCAGGGCTACGTCGTGCGCGTCCGGACGACGGGCTCCCCCGAGGCGTACATGCTGCAGCCGGAGCAGGCGCGCGAACTGAAGTGGGTGCTCTACAACACGACCCTCCACGCGGACTATGACAAGCGGGCGCCGGCAGGGCCGGTTGAGGACTACACGGTGACGCAGCAAAACGGCCACTTGATCCTTCGGGTGACCCTAACCTCGGACCGCTCGATCTCGCCCACGGCCTACCGCGACGGGGCGTCCGACGACGTGCTACTGAACCTCGCGTACGACGACGCCCCGCCGGTGGCCTCGGGGGCCGCCTCGTCCCCCGCGTCGACCGCGTCCGCCTCGTCTCCATCCGCCGCGGACGCCCCGACGGCCGCCCGGACAGAACAACGCCGGCGGGACCCGATGGCGACCCTCTCCCGCGAGCGATCACGCCTCGACACGGTGGTGATCGATCCCGGGCACGGGGGCAAAGACCCGGGAGCGGTGGCCCACGGGCTGTACGAGAAGGACATTGTGCTGGACGTGGCGCACAAGCTGGGGGAGTACGTCGAGAACCGCCTGAACCTTGAGGTGGTCTACACCCGAACGGACGACCGCTTCATTGCCCTGGAGGAGCGTGGGCACCTGGCCAACCGGAGGGGCGGCGACCTCTTCATCTCGCTTCACGCCAATGCGTTTCAATCCGCGTCCGTCCAGGGCACCGAGACGTACTTCCTGGGGCGCTCCAAGACGGACGCGGCGCGGCGCGTCATGAAGCAGGAGAACAGCGTTGTGCGGGAGTACGAGGAGAATCCGGACCGCTACGACGAGTACGACGCGGAGGCCTTCGTGAAGGGCGAACTCTTCCTCAGCGCGAGCATGCAGTTCAGCGAAGAGTTCGCGTCGATCGTCCAGAATCAGTTCAAGGAGCGGGTCCAGCGGCGCAGTCGGGGGGTGCACCAGGCCGGGTTCTACGTCCTGTGGAGCGCCTCAATGCCGTCGGTCCTCGTGGAGCTTGGGTACCTGACCAACCGCCAGGAGGCCCGCTTCCTCAACAGCGACCGGGGCCAGACCTATCTCGCAAGCGCCATTTTCCGGGCCGTCCGCAAGTACAAGAACCAGTACAACAAGGGCATCGTCTCCAGCGAGTAGGGCCCGTTCGCGTGCGGCCCTGGTGGGGACGGGGCTGGACTGCTCACACTGGTGCCCTGCTCCTCACAGCCAACCGCACGTGCCATGACCGTTGCCGAACGGACCCTGCGCCGAGGATCGTTGCTGATCGTGCTGCTGGCCGCAAGTGTGGCGTGGACCAGCTGCGACCTTGCGTCGGCGAGCAACACGGCCATCCTGAACGCGAACTCGCCCATTGCTCCGACGGTGCAGCATCGGTTCGAGTACAAAGGGGAGGACGTTGTGGATGGAGAAGTGGCGGTCGAGTCGAAGATTCAGTCGGATGACCTCGACGCCATTTTGTCCCGCAACGGATTTAGCCGGAGTGATGTGGTCGATGCCCGAATTGATAGTGTAAAGATTATCAATCCGGAATCTGCCCCGTCGCTGAGAGACGCAGATGTGTTCTTGGGGACAGACGCAGAAGGCCCTCGCGTTGCACAGGTCACGTCTTTTCCGGACGGCGCTTCGTTCGTCGTCGACGACACGTCTACACCCGTCCTTGAGGCTGTACGAAACGACGAGGCACGAACGCTCTACGGCCGGTTTGGGCTAGAAAGCGCCGGCGATGGAGCAGTCAAGGCTGAGGTCTACTACCGACTCGAAGTGGAGGGTGTGTAGGACGCCCTCTGGGGCTCTACCGGATGGCGATGCAGGACACCTCGACCCGTGCATTCCGGGGGAGCTTGGCAACCTCCACGGCCTGCCGGGCCGGCGGTTTTTCGTTGAAGTACCGCGCGTACACCTCGTTGATCTGCGCGTAGTCGTTCATGTCGGCCATGAAGACCTCGCACCGCACCACGTTCTCGAACGACATGCTCGCGGCCTTCAGGACGGCGCCAACGTTTTCGAGCACGCGTTCCGTTTCCGCCTCAATCGTCCCGTCCACCATGCTGTCGGTGTCCGGGTCGATCGCGATTTGACCTGAGACATAGAGCCGGTCGTCGACGAGGACGCCCTGGCTGTACGGGCCGATGGCCGCGGGGGCGAGGGGGGTCGTGACGGTACTGCGAGACGCAGAGGTCGACGTGGACATAGAATACGTACCGGGGGCGTTTGGCAGGGAGTGATGCCTTCAAACTTCTGCTTTCCGGGGTCGTGGTACAAGCAAATATTTTCTGAAGACCATTTCCCGCTCGAGGCGGCCGAGCAGCAGGGGGGCACGTGTGTTGCTGATCGGCGGGGCCCCGACGCGACTGAGGAACGCCCATCCGTGCGCGGCGGTTTTACATATCTACAGTCTTCTCTTTCGACTCACCGCCTAAATCATGAGCAAGAAGGGACGCGTGCTCGTCGCCATGAGTGGCGGCGTCGACTCCTCGGTGACGGCCGTGCTGCTCAAAGAGCGCGGCTACGACGTGGTGGGCCTCACCATGAAAACCTGGGACTATTCCACCAGCGGGGGGCGCGACGGAAAAGAAGTGGGCTGTTGCTCCATCGAGTCGATGAACGACGCCCGTGTGGTGGCGACTGAGCACGGCTTTCCGCACTTCGTCGTGGACCTGCGGGAGGAGTTTGGGGACTGGGTGATCGAGCGCTTCACCGACGAGTACCTCTCGGGCCGCACGCCCAACCCCTGCGTGCTCTGTAACACCCACATCAAGTGGGACGCCCTGTTGCAGCGGGCCGACGACCTGGACTGCGAGTACATCGCCACGGGCCACTACGCCAACGTCCGTTACGACGACGAACGGGACCGCTACCTCCTGAGCCGCGGGCTCGACCGCAACAAGGACCAGAGCTACGCGCTCTGGGGCCTGCCGCAGGAGCACCTCGCCCGCTCGATCTTCCCCCTTGGCGCGTACGAGAAGCCGGAGATCCGCGAGATGGCGGCGGAGTTCGGCCTCGACAACGTAGCCGACAAGCCGGACTCCTACGAGATCTGCTTCATCCCGGACAACGACTACCCTCGGTTCCTGAAGGACCGCGTCGACGGCCTTGAGGAGGAGGTAAGCGGCGGCACGTTCGTGCTCAGCGACGGCACCGTGGTGGGGGAGCACGACGGCTACCCCTTCTACACCATCGGCCAGCGCCGGGGGCTGGACCTCGCGCTCGGCGAGCGGGTCTACGTGACCGACATTGACCCCGAGACAAACACGATTACGGTGGGGCCGAAGGAGGAGCTCATGGAACAGACCCTGACGGCCCACGAGATCAACCTCGTGAAGTACCCCGAGCTCGACGGGGAGCGCCCGGCCTGGGGGACCATCCGCTACAACGACGATGGGGCGGGGTGCCTGGCCTGGCAGCCGGACGAGGACACCCTGAAGGTGGCCTTTGCCGAGCCGAAGCGCGCCATCACGCCGGGGCAAAGCCTCGTGCTATACGAGGACGAAGACGTGCTCGGCGGGGGGTGGATTCACGAAGTGGGCGGGGCCGAGAACGAGGCGGCGGAGCGGGCGGCTGAAGCCCCAGCGTAACCCCACCGACGCCGGGGCACCGTCCTCGCTGGAGAGGGGACACAGCGACTGTGCAACGCACGTCGCTCGAAAAGAAAGCCTACGGGGAAGTCCCCATGAGGAAGATGGAAGTGGAACACTGAATTTCTTCCCATGGTTCAATTTTCGCTCAATTACGTCTCAAAAATAACAAGACGCGGCGTTCCAGACGGCGTTCAGCCCTGGGGCGTGCGCGAGCCTCTAGCGTATGAAACGCACGGACCTGACGCGGATCGACGAATTCACATGGGAAATCCCCAAGTCGTTCCAGGACGCGATGCGGGTGCCCGTGCGCATCCTCGCGAGTGAGAATCTCATCGACGAGATTCTCGAACGAAAGGCCATCGGTCAGGCGATTCGCACCTCGATGCTGTCCGGACTGGTGGGGCATCTCGTGGTGATGCCCGATGTCTACAGCGGGCAGGGGGCGCCGGTAGGCATTGTGGCCGTGTCGAAATGGCCGGTGGGCACCATTGCGCCCGGCGCCATCGGACACGACATCAACGCGGGCGTCCGACTGCTGGGGTCGGACATCAAGACCGAGGAGGCGGAGGGCAACTTCGACGCCCTTGCCGACGCCCTGAAGAACCACATTCCGAGTGGGACGGACGCGGAGGGGTCCATCTCGCTCAACAAGAGCGAGGTCGACCACGTCGCCCAGTCCGGTGCCCAGTGGGCCCTGCGCAAGGACATGGCGCAGCAGGACGACCTCGTCCGCGCCGAGGAGGGGGGGCGCCTCAACGAGGCGGACCCGAAGAAGGTGAGCGAGGCGGCCCGGTCGATCGGGGCGCAGCAGCTCGGGACGCTCGGGGGCGGAGAGCACTTCATCGAGATTCACTCGGTGGAGGAGGTCTTCAACCGCGCGGCGGCCGTCACGATGGGTCTCAAAGAGGGCACCCTCGTTGCCCAGATTCACTGCGGGTCCCGTGGGTACGGGCGACAGGTCTGTGCCGACTACATCGAGCGATTTCAGGAGGTGGCCCCCTCCTACGACATCGACCCGCCGGACCCGAACCTGGCGTCGGTGCCGCTCGACTCGGGCGAGGCGGAAGACTACATGGGGGCCATGCGGGCCGCGGCCAACTACGCCTATGCCAACCGACAGGTGCTGGCCCACCGCGTCCGCGAGGTGTTCGACGATCTGCTTGAGGGGGCGGGGGAACGGCTCAAGACGGTCTACGACGTGGCCCACAACCTGGGGCAGGTGGAGATGCATCAGGTCGACGGCAAGCACATGCGCTGCTATGTCCACCGCAAGGGGGCGGCGCGCGCCTTCGGCCCCGGCACGCCGGGCATCTCGCTCCCGTACCGTGCCCTCGGACAGCCGGTGCTGGTCCCCGGAAGCATGGGCGAGACCTCGTGGGTCATGCTGGCCACCCGCGACGCGATGCAGAAGAGCTTTGGGTCGGCCTGCCACGGCGCCGGACGGACCATGAGTCGCCACGAGGCAAACCACCAGGCCGAGCCGGTGCCGCTCGACGGGGACGGGGACGGCGTCGCCGTTCGGTCCGGCGACGGATCCGCGTCCGCCGGCGTCCAGCTCAAGGAAAACATCGGCGGGGTCGTGGAGACGGTGGCCGGGTCGCGCCTCGCCGGCAAGGTGGCGCGGCTGGAGCCCCTCGCCGTCATGCACGGATGAACCCCTGGCATCGCTGTACGGCCCGCCCCATCCGTTTGCCGACCGGGCCCCCGGCCGAATGCAGGAGGAATGCGGTCGGGACGGCTCCCAACGGGGCCGGAGGGATATGAATCCGTTGAACCAGCTTCTCTTGTTGCGAGAGGGTAATAGGATCGGGCGCCCTGTCGGAAGCGTACCGTGCTTCGTATCGTATGGGCTACCTAGCTCCGCGCCGACTCTTCTCTTTGCCTAACTTCTTTTGCCTCCATGTCCGACTCCGACCCCGAAGGCCCCTCTCTTCTCGTCGTCGAGGACGATAGCGAGCTTAGCACGAGTCTTCTGCTCTACCTGGAATCCGAGGGCTACGAGGTCACGCTCGCCGAGACGGGAGAAACGGCCCTGGAAGAGGCCACACGGCTCCCGGGGTACGACCTGATCGTGCTCGACGCGAAGCTGCCGGACCTCAGCGGCTTCGAAGTGCTCCGGCAGTCCCGGGACGACGGGGTCCGCACGCCGGTGCTCATGCTCACGGGCCTCGGCGACCACGAGCACAAGATGCGGGGCTTCCAGGTCGGAGCCGACGACTACCTAACGAAGCCGTTCGAGACGGAGGAGCTGGTGGCACGGATCGACGTGCTGCTTCGTCGGGAGGCGGAGGCAACCGACGAAACCGGAACCTTTCGGGTCGGGGGGCTCCGCGTGGATCTCGAAGAGGACGATGTCTCACGGGACGGAGAGCCCGTCGACCTCACAGACCTGGAGTACAAACTGCTCGCCTATCTGCTGCGCCGGCGCGGCCGCACGGCCACCCGTGAGCAGATTCTCCGCGACGTGTGGGACCTGCCCACCGAGGTGGAGACGCGCACCATCGACCGGCACGTCAACGCCCTCCGCGACGTCATGGACGGCGAGGCGGAAGACGAGTGGCCCATCCAGAGCGTGTACGGAATTGGGTACAAACTGGAGGGCGCCGAGCGGACGACAGGGTCCGAGCAGGAGACGGTGTAGGGGCAGGGGGGCGGGGCGTCCAGACGGACTACTCCTCGTCGAACCGGTAGCCGATGCCGTAGACCGTCTCGATGTAGGTGGGGTCGGACGGGTCCGGTTCGATCTTCTTGCGGACCGAGGCCATGTGGCGGTCAATCGTCCGTGTGATGATGTTCTCGTCGATGCCCCAGACGTCCCGCAGCAGCTGCTTGCGCGTGACGGTGCGGCCCTTGTGCTGGATGAGGTAGCGCAAAATGTCGAACTCCAGGGCCGTGAAGTTCAGCTCGTCGCCGTTCCGGTACGCCTCGTGGGTCGAGAAATTGACCTCCACGTCCCCGATCTCGTAGACGTCCATCGGGGCCTCGGCGGGCGGCATGGTGCGCTGGAGGATGGCCTTCACCCGCGCCGCCAGCTCCTCCACATTGAACGGCTTGGTGATGTAGTCGTCCGCCCCAAGGCCGAACCCCTTCAATTTCGACTCCTGCTCCCCGCGGGCCGTAATCATGAGAACGGGGGCGCTGAAGCCCATCTCCTGCGACTCCTCGAGCACCTCAAAGCCGTCCTTCTCGGGCAGCATTACGTCGAGGAGGACCACGTCGCACTTGTCCATGTCCTTCATTTTCTGGAGGGCCGTCTCCCCGTCCTCGGCCGTGTCCACCTCGTAGTCTTCGAGCTCAAAATACTCTTCGAGCCCCATGAGGATGTCGGTGTCGTCCTCCACAATAAGCATGTGGTAGGTGCGGTCCGTTGTCGTCTGCATGATCGGCGGGATGAATCGGGGAAGGGAGAACGCACGAGAACGGTGTCTGAGAAGCGACTATAACATAGCTCTTTCTTCTCGTATTGGTCCCGGGACGGGCGACGGGGCTGTGACGGTCGGGTTGGAAACCGTCGGGCATGCCGAAATTTGATGCGGGCGCCGGACACCACGCGGGGGCGTCCCGTATAGAAGACGGCATCCAGTCCGACGCCTACGATTCCGTTCACCCATTCCTTCCGTCCGCATGACCGACGACGCGAAATCGTTCTTCTTCGATCTTCTGGACACCCCGAGCCCCACCGGCTTTGAGGCGCCCGGGCAGCGCGTGTGGACCGAGTACGTGCGCGACCACGCCGACGCGGTGGAGGCCGACGCGTACGGCACGGCCTGGGCCCGCCTGGAGGGCACGGCCGACGATGCCCCGAGCGTCATGCTCGACGCGCACGCCGACGAGATCGGGTTCATGGTGCGCCACATCACCGACGACGGCTTCATCCACATCAACCGCATCGGCGGCTCCGACCGCGCCATCGCGCGGGGGCTGCGTGTGCGCATCCTCGGGGACGACGGGCCGGTCACCGGCGTGGTGGGCAACACGGCCATCCACATCCGCGACACCAAGAACGAAAAGGTGCCCAAGGTGCACGAGCTGTTCGTGGACATCGGGGCCGAGGACGAGGAGGAGGTGCACGACCGCGGCATCCGGGTGGGCCACCCGATGGTGTTCGACGTGGGCCCGACCGAGCTGACCGACACCCGCATCACCGCCCGCGCCATCGACAACCGACTCGGCGGCTTCATCCTCGCGCAGGCCGTGGCGCGGCTGGCGGAGGAGCGCCCGGCGTGGCAGGTGCAGGCGGCCAACTCGGTGCAGGAAGAAATTGGGGGGCACGGGGCGAAGATGATTACGCACCGCCTCGATCCGGACGCCGCGATCGCGTTCGACGTGACCCACGCCACCGACTCGCCGGGCATCAGCAGCACCAAGCACGGCGACGTTGAGCTCGGGGCGGGGCCGACCGTGACGCACGGCACGTCCAACCACCCGCAGCTCGTGGAGCGCGTCATCGAGGTGGCCGACGCCGAGGACATTCCGCTCCAGCACGAGCCGAGCAGCCGCCGCACCGGCACCGACACCGACTCCATCTTCAAGACCCGCAGCGGCGTGCCCAGTGTGCTTCTGTCCGTGCCGCTCCGCTACATGCACTCGACCGTCGAGGTGGCCGACACCGAAGACATCGAGCACTGCGTGCAGCTCTACGCGGCGCTCGTGCGTTCCTTCGGGGCGGACGAGGAGTTTAGCGTCTCGCTGTAGCGGCCGGCCGGCGTGCGCCTGGGGGACTCACCCGTGCAGCTGGCGGTACTTGCGGACGATGCTGAAGGCCATCTCGAGGGACTGCTCGTAGTTGAGCCGCGGGTCGACGCGCGACTCGTAGGCCCGCCCGAGGTCGGCCTCGCTCAGCCCGCGGGCCCCGCCGATGCACTCGGTGACGTCCCGGCCGGTGAGCTCGAAGTGTACGCCGCCCAGGTGCGACCCCTCGGCCGCGTGGACGTCGAGGGCCTGCTCCAGCTCGCCCAGGATGTTGTCGAAGTGGCGCGTCTTGGTGCCGTCGTCGGTCGTCTCGGTGTTGCCGTGCATCGGGTCCGCGATCCAGAGGACCGACTGGCCGGTGGCCTGCACCGCCTCGACGAGGGCGGGCAGCCGGTCGCCAATCGTGTCGGCCCCGAGGCGCGAGATGAGCGTGAGCTTGCCCGGCTCGTCCTCGGGGTCGAGCGTGCGGACGAGGGTCTTGAGCCTCGACGGCGTCATGTCCGGCCCCACCTTGAGGCCCACCGGGTTTTCGATGCCCCGGGCGTACTCGACGTGGGCGTTGTCGACCTGATTGGTGCGCTTGCCCACCCACGGCAGGTGCGTGCCGAGGTTGTAGATGCCGTCCTTGTGCGGGACGGAGCGGGAGAGGGCCTCCTCGTAGGGCAGCAGCAGCGCCTCGTGGCTCGTGTAAAACGTGACGCTTTCGAGGGAGTCGAGCTCCTGCTCGGTCACGGCCTCGACGAAGTCGATCGTGTCCCCGATCGCGTCGACGAGGGCGTGGTACTCCTCCGCGAGCGGCGAGTGGTCCATGAAGTCGAGGTCCCAGTACTCCGGGTGCCGCAGGTCCGCGAAGCCCCCCTCGGCGAGGGCCCGTACGAGGTTGAGGGTGAGGGAGGAGCTGGAGTAGGCCTCCACCATCCGCTCCGGGTCTGGGCGGCGCGCCTCCGCCGAGAATTCGGGGCCGTTGATGATGTCGCCCCGGTAGCTGGGGAGCGTCGTGCCGTCGTGCGTCTCGGTGTCCGAGGAGCGTGGCTTGGCGTACTGCCCCGCAAAGCGCCCGACCCGCACGATGCTCGTGTTGAGCCCGTAGGTGAGCACGAGGCTCATCTGCATCAGAATCTTGAGCCGGCCGGTGATGACGTCGGCCCGGCAGTTGCCGAACGACTCCGCACACTCCCCGCCCTGCAGCAGAAACCGGTCCCCCTGCGCGGCCCGGGCGATCTCCGCCTTGAGGTTCTCGACCTCCCACGACGTGACGAGTGGGGGGAGGGCCGCGACGTGGTCGAGCTTCTCCTCCAGCGCCGCCTCGTCGGGATAGGTGGGCTGCTGGAGGGCGTCTTTTTCGCGCCAGGAGTGAAGCGACCAGTCCTGAATGGTGGGCTCAGACATAGGCAGAGAAGTGTTCGTACGACAATGATTGCATGGACAACGAACCCCGCCGCGCACACGTTTCTGGAAGCGTGGGTGAGGACGTAGGCCGGAGACGAGCGAGATAACCATCGGCGCCGTGCCTCCGTAACACTGCGTCCCGTGCGACCGACGAACCCGAGAAACCGCCTGTTTCGCAACCCACCGCCCGTCCGCCCGTGACGACCGCCGCCGAGAAGCGCATTCTGCTCGTCGAGGATGACGACGACATCGCGGACCTGCTGGAGCTGCACCTCACCGACGCGGGGCACGCGGTCGACGTGGTTGGGGACGGCGACGACGGGCTGGCGCGGGCGTTGACCGAGGCGTACGACCTCATCGTCCTCGACATCATGCTGCCCGGCACCGACGGCTTCGACATCTGCCGCCGGCTGCGCCAGGAGAAGTGCCCGACGCCCATTCTCATGGTGACGGCCAAGACCGAAGAGGTGGACAAGGTGCTGGGGCTGGAGCTGGGGGCCGACGATTACATCACCAAGCCGTTTAGCATCCGCGAGGTGCTGGCCCGGGTGAAGGCCCTCTTTCGGCGCGTGGAGGTGGACCAGGAGACGCAGGGGCAGGCCGACGACACGCCCATTGAGCTCGGGAAGGTCGTCGTTGAGCCGGAAAAGCGCAAGGTGACCGTCGAGGGGGAGGCCGTCGACCTTACGAGCAAAGAGTTCGAGCTGCTGCTTCTCTTTGCCCGGCACCCGGGGCGGGCCTTCAGTCGCGACGAGCTGCTCGACGAGGTGTGGGGCTACCAGTACAGCGGGTACAGCCACACCGTCAACACCCACATCAACCGCCTCCGCAACAAGATTGAGCCGGACCCCTCCGAGCCCCGGTACGTGAAGACGGTGTGGGGGGTGGGCTACCGGTTCGCCGAGCGGGAGGAATTGGCGGCGCGTGATGTGTAACGGGTATTGCGTATCTCGTATTGAGTATTTCGTGGTTCGGGGCCACCTACGCAATACGCACTACGCAATACGACCCTTTAAATCTTGACTGTCTCTGGTTCTTCCTGCCGCCCCACGCCACAGGTTCACCCAGCACGCACCTCTGAATCCCCATGCCCAACAGCTTCTACGCCAAGCTGAGCGCCCTTTTCCTCGTGCTGATCGTGGGACTCGGGGTCATCCTCGCGACCTTCGGGGTGCGGGCCGCCCGGCAGTACGCCAGCGAGGTGGAACAGAAGCTCAACCGCACCCTGGCGGAGGAGATGGTGCCCCGCTTCGAGCCTCACCTGAGAGACAGCATCGACACGGAGGCCATCGAGGCCACCATCCAGGACATGACCGGCATCAACCGGCGCATCGAGATCTACCTGCTGGAGCGCGATGGGGCCCTAAAGGCGTCGTTCGCGGTGCCCGACGCCCAGATCGAGCAGCGCCGCATCGACCTCGCGCCCGTCCGTCGGTTCCTGAAGGGCGGCGACCTTCCCGTGCTCGGCGACGACCCGATGACGGCGGGGACCGAGAAGCCCTTCTCGGCCGCCCACATCGAGATTATGGGCCGCACGGGCTGCTACCTCTACGTCATTCTGAGCAGTGAGCAGTACGCCTCGGTGGCCAACATGGTGGGGGAGAGCTACATCCTGCAGACGGCCCTCTGGGGCCTCGGGCTCGTCATCCTCGTGACCGCCGGGGTGGGCCTGCTGCTGTTTCGGCGCCTCACGCAGCGCCTGCGGGCCATGCAGGACGTGGTGGCCGACTTCGAGGCAGGCGCGTTCGGTCGCCGGGTGGACGTCACCTCGAACGACGAAATTGGGCGGCTCGGCACGTGCTTCAACCGCATGGCCGACAACCTGCAAGAGACCATGGAGGAGCTGCGGCAGGC
Source organism: Salinibacter ruber DSM 13855 (assembly GCF_000013045.1). Lineage (NCBI taxonomy): Bacteria > Pseudomonadati > Rhodothermota > Rhodothermia > Rhodothermales > Salinibacteraceae > Salinibacter > Salinibacter ruber. The sequence goes on along the minus strand of NC_007677.1, from coordinate 3,091,676 downwards.
CGACCGCATGCGGCGCGAACTGGTGGCCAACGTGTCGCACGACCTGCGCAGCCCCATCGCGTCCATTCAGGGATACCTGGAGACCGTCCACATGAAGGACGGCGACCTTCCTCCACAGGAGCGCCAGCGGTACGTGAAGACGGCGCTCCGGAATACGAAGCGCCTCAATACGCTCGTGAACGAGCTCTTCGAGCTGTCGAAGCTGGAGACGAAGCAGGTCGAGCCGACGATCGAGGCCTTCCCCATCGCCGAGCTCGTGCAGGACGTGGTCATGCAGTACGAGCCCCGAGCGGAGGAGCAGGCCGTGGACCTGCGGGCCGACCTGCCGGAGCGCCACGCCCGGGTCGAGGCGGACATCGGCCTCGTGGAGCGGGCCCTGTCGAACCTCATCGACAACGCGATCCACTACACCCCCGAGGGGGGACAGGTCCGCGTCCGGCTCGACAATGAGCAGGGCGAGGTCTGTGTGGCGGTGGCGGACACGGGGCCCGGCATCCCGGAGGACGACCTGCCCCACATCTTCGAGCGCTTCTACCGGGTCGACAAGAGCCGGGACCGGGACCGGGGCGGGGCCGGCCTCGGCCTCGCCATCGCCAAGACGATCCTGGAGCTCCACGGCCGCACCCTGGAGGTGGAGAGTACGGTGGGGGAGGGAACGAGCTTTCGCTTCTGCCTGCCGGTCGAGTCACCGATCACACACCCGGAATGACCCCAGTCCCCGCTCCCCAACGGGAGCGCGTGTTATAGAACCGTGAGAAAACGTCATTCGATTGTGAGGAGACGTTAGCCTTGCGTGAGGCGCCTCTGTCGGACAATGGGAATGTTAGCTTTTCGAATTGGATGAGAGTACGAAGATGTCTTGTCTCGTCCAGTCACACGCGACTTCTTTCCCAATTCCGACATGAGCACCAATGACGCTACAGTCTACCTTCTCACGATTCCTCTTTGCTTTCTCGTGGATCGGCTGTTTTGCCCTCGTCCTTGCGGGGTGCGACAGCACGGGAAACGGCGGGGCAGCCGATCCTGACGCCTTCGAAGTTACGGTCGAAAACGTTGGCTCGGGCAGTCCCGCGCTGAAAAGTGGGGCCTTTACCCCGGCGGACGTGATTGACGACAACAACAACGTTCCTCCCCTCGAACCCGGAGAAGCCTTTCAGTTCACGTTCACGGCCGGACCGGATGAACTCCCGGGGACGGGGATGAAGCTGTCGTTCGCCACTATGTTCATCCAGTCGAACGACCTGTACTACGCCTTCGAGCCGGGCGGGCTGTCCCTGTTCGAAAATGGAACCCCGATCGGGCAGAACAGCCCCCGTGACGTGACGGCACAGGTGGGCCTGTACGACGCCGGGACGGAAGGGGACCAGACACCCGGCAGCGGATCCGATCAAGCCCCGCGCCAGAGCGCCCTCGACACGGGCCCCGATGGGGAGGGTAGCGTCGTCGAGGTTGTGGACGAGGACGGAGATGGCCGTCTGGAGAACGACGACTTCAGCTACCCGGCCACCGAGGACGTCGTCAAGGTGACCGTCGAAAGCGCGTCCCACGAGGACGGCGGCGTGGCATTTACCGTCACCATCCGGAACCAGGGCGCGACCGTCAACGGCAAGCCCGTTCCCCTCTCCCCCGGCTCCTACGCCGTGCACTGGGACCAGAATCCAATGAATGGAAATGACGTGACGTACCCGGGCCACAGCCCCGGAGAGGCGGCCGGCGGGGGGATCGAAGCCATCGCCGAAGACGGCCGTCCGAACGGCGCTCTCGACGGCGATTCCGGCTCCCCGGCGGGGAACCACGTCCAGACCCTTCAGGACATCACCGGCGTCACCGTCCCCTTGTCGCCCGGTGCCGTGGCCGTCCACTCGGACGAGGTATCCCTCTTCGAAACCGGTGCGCAGGCCTCCGGCGGCATCGAAGCCATCGCCGAGGACGGGCGCCCGAACGGGGCGGTGGAGGGGGACGCCGGCTCCCCCGCGAGCAATCTCGTGGCCGACCTGACGGGCGCCGACGGCATCGAGAGCATCGATGCATTCGGGAGCGGCCCCATCACTCCGGGCAACAGCGTCACGTTCACCGTAAACGCAACGCCCGGCGACCGGCTTTCGCTCGCCACCATGTACATCCAGTCGAACGACCTCTTCTACGCGACTCCGCAGGAGGGAATCGCCCTGTTCGATAACAACGACCAGCCGATCAACCGGACGATCAACGTCGGCCTCTACGACGCTGGCACGGAGGGCGATCAGGAGCCGGGCGTTGGGCTCGATCAGGCCCCTCGACAGTCCGAATTGAACACGGGGCCGAACGGAGAAGGCTCCGTTACGCAAGTGAGCGGGAGCAACGACGGATTCAGCTACCCCGCACCGAGCGACGTGATTGAGGTATCGGTTCGTCCCGCCTCCTCGCAGTAGCGTCCGCTTCCCCATTTCGTCGAATGGCCACAGCCCGGCAGGCCCTCCGTCTGCTGGGCTGTGCTATGTCGGAGGAGCATGCGAGGGAATGGTTAAGCAAGGTCGTACAGCGCCCCAAACTTGTTCTCGGCGTAGCGGAGCCACGGGTCGGCCGACAGCTCGGCGCCGGTGGCGCGCTCCAAGAGATCGGGGGCCGTTAGGATGCGTCCGTGCCGGTGGACGTGAGAGCGGAGCCAGTCGAGCAGCGGATCGAAGCGACCGTTGGCAACCTGCTCGGACAGGCTCGGAAGGTCGTCCTGGATCGCCTCCATGAGCTGGGCCGCCGTGAGGGTGCCGAGCGTGTAGGTGGGGAAGTACCCGAAGGCGCCCTGCGACCAGTGCACGTCCTGCAGCACGCCGTTCGCGTCCGTCTCCGGCACCACGCCGAGATAGGTGTCCATCGCCTCGTTCCACCGCTCGGGGAGGTCGTTGACGGAGAGGGTTCCGTCGATGAGGCCGCGCCCCAATTCGAAGCGGAGCATGACGTGCAGGTGATACGTCACCTCGTCGGCCTCCACACGGATGAGGGACGGCGTCACCCGGTTGATGGCACGGTAGAACGGCTCCAGGGCCGCGTCGCCGAGGGCGCTGGGGAAGCGATCTCGGAGCGCCGGCAGGTAGTGGCGCCAGAACGGGCGACTGCGGCCGATGTGGTTCTCCCAAAGGCGCGCCTGCGACTCGTGGGTGCTGAGCGCGGTGCCGTCGCCGAGCGGTGTGCGGGCGAGCGACGGGTCGATGCCCTGTTCGTACAGGCCGTGTCCCGCCTCGTGGATCGTGGAGAAGAGGGCCGAGGCCACGTTGTCCTCGTCGTAGCGCGTGGTGAGGCGCACATCGTTCGGCGCGAAGGACATCGTGAACGGGTGGGCCGACACGTCCTGCCGCCCGCGGTCGAAGTCGTAGCCGAAGTCCGCGATCACCGAGCGCCCGAAGGCCCGCTGGTCGGACTGCGGATAGGTGCCGCGGAGGATGGTATCGTCGATCGGCAGCGCGTCGCCGATGGCGTCGACGAGGGGAACGAGGTCGTCGCGCAGGGTGCCGAACAGCGACGCGACCTCGGCGGTGGTGCGGCCCGGCTCGTACGCGGTGAGCAGGGCGTCGTAGGGCGCGTCCGCGTAGCCGATGGCCTCGGCCTTTTCCACGGACAGGTCCACGAGCCGCTCCAGGTGCGGGGCGAACCGCGAGAAGTCGTCGTGTTGACGGGCCTGGGTCCACGCCTGCTGGGCCTGGGACTTGGCCTTCGACAGCTCCGCCACGAGCGAGGACGGGACGCGCACGGCCCGTTCGTAGTCGCGCCGCGTCACGCGGACGAGGGCTGCGTCCGTGTCGAGCGGGGCGGCGTCGCCCACGGCGTCGGCCGCGCGGTCGAGCAATGTGCCCGTCTCCTCGGCCACGAAGCGTTCGTGGGCGGTGGACTGGAGCGTCGAGAGCTGCTGCGCGCGTGCCTCGGCGCCGCCGTCCGGCATGTAGGTCTCCTGGTCCCACCGGAGCACCGTGGCGGCGGCCTTCAGGTCTTCGATGGGGGCGAGGTGAGTGCGGAGATCCTCGATGGGGTCGGGCATCGTCATGAAAGATGGGTGGGAGCGCAGTGGCGAAAGAAAACGGGACGGAGGCGAATCCGGTGCCGTTCCCCTTGGAAAAATGGGTAGCGGCTCAACAAGTAGTGAGTCTTTCTGTTTGAACTGCGTCGCGTCTGGCCCACCAGCCTGGTCTATCCGATGATCAAAGAGACTTACGAGTGTAGAGAGTGTGGCTCCTCGAACATCGTCAAAAACGGACACAGCGCTAGCGGCTCTCAGCAGTATCACTGCAAGGACTGTGGAGCGCACAAGGTTCTCGATCCAGAGCCGCGAGGCTACTCCGAGGAGGAGAAAGAGAAAATCCTCCGTGCTTACCGCGAGCGCGGGTCAAAGCGGGCAATCAGCCGGATATTCGGCATCAGCCGCAATACATTGACCCGGTGGCTCAAAAAAAGGGACGAGAATCCGATTCAGTAGCCGAAGGGCTCCGGCCTGCTGAGGAAGGCGATGTCCTTGAACTCGATGAATGCTGGACGTATGTCCGAGAGCGGGCGAATAAACGGTGGCTGTGGGTTGCTCTGTGCCGGAGAACCCGGCAGGTCGTGGCATTTGTGATCGGAGACCGTTCGGCCAGAACCTGTGCTCGGCTCTGGAGCCGGATTCCGGAGGAATACCGTCAGGGCAGAAGCTTCAGCGACTTCTGGAAGTCCTATCGCCCAGTGTTTGCGGGCGACCCCAGCCACCGGCAGGTCGGAAAGTCCAGTGGTGAGATGGCCCACGTGGAAAGATTCTTCGGGCGACTGCGCCAGAAGCTGGCCCGGTATGTCCGCCGGACGCGAGCGGCCTCCGAGTCAGAACGGATGCTCCATCTGACGACGAAACTGTTCGTGGAGTGGTACAACGAAGCCATCACTTAACATCTATCCGCTACCGAAAAATGAATCGAAATGAGTGAGGGACGAGGCGAGCAGGCGTCCCCTAAGCAGCTCTCCCAACTGAAACATTCGAGAGTCAAAAAATATACGCCTTCTGGTTTTCAGTTCAGACGCTCAAGCTCTGTTCTTAACATTCCTTCCGGCATGAACACCCGCTCAGGAGATCGGGACGCTGAGTTGCCCGATCGTCCCCGTCCAAGTGATGTAGAGGTGTATCGCTACGGGATGCCCTACCGGTGGCTGGCGTACGGAACGGGAGGCCTCGTCCTCCTTGCGGTCGGGGCCGTTGGCTGGGTGGCAGTCACCGGTGGACTGTCCGAAGTGAACTGGGGCGCGTATGCGGGCCTGGCCACAGCGCTGGTGTGCGGGGTCACGTCGGTCCCCACTCTTCTGTCGGAACTCCATCTGACCGAGGACCGGCTCCGAAAGACGGGGCCGTTGCGGGCGGGCCAGGAGGTCCGTCTCGACGAGGTGCGTCGTGTCTTTATCGGTGGGGCCAGCGTCGAGCTTTACAGCTCGTCCGACGTCGATCCGGCCCTGACTTTCCACCGAAAAATCCAAGGAAGCGATGATCTGATTGAAAAGCTGGTCGGCCGCCTGCCGGCGAGTGCCGAGATCGATCACCCCTCCGGAGAGCTGGACGGACGGCTTGAAATTGCCTAACGAAGACGACACGGTTCTGGCCTCGTCGCCCCATTCCACCGCACGCCGCTTCCGCACACGTCCGTCCACGTCGGCCGATGGGTCCGCTCCCCAACGATTCATCCGCGTCCGCTCCGGATGCCTCTCCGGCGTCCACATCCGACACGGCGCTTGACCGCATCCGCGTCCGTCACTTTGCGCTGTGGGCGATTGGGGCATTCCTCGTCGCCGTCACGTTCCTCGTAACCACGGGCGCCGAGGTCGGGAACGACGTCTCGGCTGGGGTGCTGGGAATGGGAATCGTGTTGTTTGCGGCGGGAGGCTGGGGGGTCCAGATGGTCGGATGGCAGGGGCTGAGCGTATCGGCGGTTTTCGGCCCGGTGCCGACGCAGTGGACATCCTGGGGGCTCGTGTTGCTGGGCGTGCTCGCCCTGGACCTGTTCGAGAGTGCGGAGCTTCACCTCCTGCTACCGTGGCTCAAGGAGGTGGCACCGGCCCTTGCGGACCGGTACACGATGAACGTCGTGGAGGAGCCGTCCGGGATGGGGGCGTATCTCCGGCTGATCGGGTCCGGCGTCATCGCTGCCGCGCTCGTCGAGGAGGTGCTGTGGCGCGGGCTGGTGTATCAGCGGTGGGCGCACGCGTGGAGCGCGCCGGTGGGGGCACTGTTCGCCGCGGCCCTTCCCTTTGCGCTCATGCACGGCCACGTGCTGGGCGCCTTCGTCTTTGCCGGGGTCACCACGCTCCTGTATCTTCGCACGCGGAGCTTGTGGATCCCGATCGCGGTACACGCACTGGGCAATGGCATCAACCTCTTCGGGGGGCTGCCGGTGGAGGATGGATTCACTGCCGTGACCGGCGTGACAAACGAATGGGTATTCGGAAGTGTGTGCTTCGTCGCCGCAACGGGCCTGTTGATCTTGATCGTTCGGCTCTGCGGCGGCGCACTCCGCGAACCGGCTCCCTACGTCGAGCACGAGAAGGCCGCACGGACGAACGCGGAGTCGTTGGTACGTTCTGAGTAGATCCAATCGCTGGCCGTCGTTCGCCACTCCCTTCCAGCTGTGACCCTGTTATCCCTTCTTTATCACCGCCTCCAGGCCGCCGTACGTGCCCCGTTCGTCGGGCGGCGGGCCCTTTCGCTCATTCTCGGCGGGTTCCTGGCGCTGTATCTGGGTGGGGGGCTCGTGCTCGTCGGGCTGGTGTTCGACGATCTGGTGCGGGAGGTCGCGCCGGGCGCCGACCCGCTCCTCGTGGCGGCGAAGGGCCTGCTCCCGTTCGGCCTCGGCTACGCGGCGCTACGGGTGGTGATGGAATCCGGGCTCGGGGTTGATCCGCGCCCCTATCAGGCCCTCCCGGTGCGCCGCTCCGCCCTCGCGGGCCTGCTGGCAGTCTTTGCGCCTTTGAGCCTCTGGAATGCGGTGCCACTGGCGTTCATTGTTGCGGTCGGTGTGGAGGGGGCACTGAACGGGACGGGCGGCGCGGCCCTGCGCTTCGGGCTTGCGGGCCTCGGGGTGCTGACGGCGGTCACCTACGCCGCGCCGATGCTCCGGCGCGCGGTGTCGGACCGTCCGTTTCGGGCGGCGGGGGCCGTGGGCCTGCTCGTCGCGGCCGCGGCCATCGAGGCGGTCGACCTGGGCGTCGGGCTCGTCTCGCTGGTGGACGTGTCGGCGTGGCTCTTCGGCGGGGTCGTGCGGGGAGACGTGCTGCCCACGTCGGTTGCCGCGCTTGGTCTCGTCGGCCTCGTGGGGGGGTACACGCGGTGGCTGCGGGGGGCCATGGTCATGGACCGCTCGCGGCGGCGGGCCTCGTCGCGAACCTCGAGCGAGTGGCTCGATCGGCTGGCGCGGCGGGGGCCCGCCTGGCGGGAAGCCGTCCTGGAGGCGCGGCTCCTGCTTCGCAATGCCCAAACCCGCTGGACGTTCTTCACTGCGCTCTTCTTCGTTCTGGTCATTTCTGGATTTTCCGTCTCCCCGATCGAGGTAGCAGATTTGCGGGCAGCCCCGCCCATGGAACTGATCAACATGACGGTCTTCCCCGGACTGTTCGCAACGGGGGTGTTCGCGATTTACCACGGCCAGAACCTCTTCAGCTACGAAGGCACGGGGGTGGAAGCCTGCGAGGCCCGCCCCGTCTCTGCCCGTCATCGCATGGGCGGGAAGTTGCTTTTTCTGGAGGTGGGAACCCTCCTTTGCTTCTTGGTCCCGCTTCCGACGTTGCTTCTGTCGCAGAATCCGTTTCTGATTGTGCACACCACGTTTTTCCTGTACAATGCCGGGGTCGTGGTGCCCGCCATGATTGCCGGTGCGACCTTCAATCGGAAAGCCCTCGAGATTGACCAGCGGTCGTTTATCCAGACCAACTTCTCCGGCGGACGCGTGGCCGTCACGTTTCCGCTGTTCGTCGTTCCCTTTCTGTTTCTGTTCTCGTTCGACCGCCTGGTCCTCCAGTTTGGTGGGGTGGCTGCACTCGGGCTCCTTTCGCTGCTTGCACTGCCGGTCTGGTTGCGCGGCCTCACGCGGCTGTACGACTACAACCGCCACGCGATGCTGCGCGGCTTCCGGGCGTCGCGGGAGTGAGAAGGGCGGGGGGAGCGCGGGAGGCGCAGAATACGAACGGAGGGGTTGGAGGCGAGACGACTGATGCCTACACTGTTTCGGGATCGTCGAATGCACGGCGCGCCCCACATTGGCGTCTGCGCGTCCGGGCGTTCATGTTACACCGCAGTCCGTGCTCGATCATGTTCACAACCAACCGTCCCGCTCCACCATGCGCCTGACCGCCAACGCCCTCACGAAGCGCTACGACGAGTTTGAGTTGTCCATCCCCGACCTGACGGTTGAGCCGGGCACGGCCCTTGGCCTCGTCGGCAACAACGGGGCGGGCAAGACCACCTTTCTCCGCCTCGTCCTCGACCTGATCCGCGCCGATGACGGGCAGGTGCGGCTCGACGGCGACGATGTGGCCAGCGCCTTCGACTGGAAAACGCGCACCGGCTCCTACCTCGGCCCCTCGTTCCTGATCGACTTCCTCACGCCCGACGAGTACTGGCACTTCGTGGGCCAGACCTACGACCTGAGCGAGGCGGAGGTCGACGAGCGGCTCACGCAGTTCGCGGACTTCTACGTCGACGAGCCGATCGGGGAGACGACCAAGTACATCCGCGACCTCTCGACCGGCAACAAGAACAAGGCGGGCCTCGTCGCCGCGCTGCTGCCAGCGCCGGACCTGCTCGTGTTCGACGAGCCGTTCGCGAGCCTCGACCCGCGGTCGCAGATCCAACTCAAGGAGCTGCTGCAGGCGCGCCGTGGGGACACGACGATGCTCGTCTCCAGCCACGACCTGGGACACGTCACCGACGTGAGCGACCGCATTGCGATCCTGGAGGGTGGAGAGATCGTGCGCGACGAGCCGACGGACCCGGACACGCTGGAGGACCTGACGACCTACTTCGCGGAGGCGATTCGGCCGAAGGAAACCACGCCCGCCGATGCGTAGGGACATGGCATCGAGCCGGCTCCTGACCTCAACAGCACGCCTCGAATGCGCGCGCTTCGAATTCTGCTTCGACACCGCGTCACGCGCTGGCTGCGCGACCCGACGTGGGGCACCGGCACGGTGGCCGGCCAGGTCGTGTTGCTGGGCTTCTTGCTGGTTCTGCTCGCGCCGCTCGGGCTGGGAAGCTACGTGCTGGGCGAGGTGTTGCGGGAATTGTACCCGGAGGCGAGCGCCCTGAGCCTCATCAACGGCGGGATGCTCTACCTGGTGCCCGTCTTCATGGCGAGTCGGTTCTTGACGCAACCGCCGCCATCGGAGCATGTGGCGCCGTACGTGTCACTTCCCATTTCGGGGACCGGTCTCCTCAACGGGCAGGCAGCATTGTCCCTGCTGTCGCTGCACACGGTCTTCGCCGTGGTGCTGGTCGGGCCGGTGTGGGCGAGGGAAATCGCGACGGCATGGACACCAGTCGGGGCCGGAGCGTGGCTCGTTGCCGCGTTGCTGTTGACGATCGTGCTGGCGAGCCACGGAGCAAACCTGCTTCACCTGCTGCTAGGCCGACGGCCGTGGGGAACGGCCGGCGCACTAGCGGGGATCGCGTTGTTTTTCGCGGCCGACGCGACGCTGGGCCCAGACCTCTTCCGTGGATTCTCCCGCGTTCTGTTTGGGCGACCGGCCCTCGGGCTGGCCGTGGCAGTTGGCATCGTGGGCGGCACGCATGCTGCGTTGTTGCGGGCAATGCGAGCACGGCTGGAAGTGGACGGGCGGACGGGGCGGCGGACGGGAGGTCCCTCACGCCGACAGGCTGGCTTCTACCGGTGGGTCGAGCGGACGCTGCCCGCGGGCCGCCTCGTGGCGCTGACCCTGCGGCAGGTCGCGCGGACACGGCGGCTGCGGGGGCTTGGTCTTTACGGGCTTGCGCTCGTGATCGTCTGGTACGGTGCTGCGCTCGGAGGAGTCTATGGTGATGTTGCGCGTTCGCTGTTCCTCATCGGCCTGTTCGGGTTGGGCCCTACGTTCGGGCTCGGGTTCATCGTCTTCGGGATTGCGGCGGGGCATGCCGACGGATTGTTCGCGCGGCCCCACGCGCCCCGCCGCATCGTGAAGGCGACACTCGTCCTCCTCTGGCTGGGGATCCTCCCCGGCACGCTTCTGCTCCCGGCGTTTCTCCCGTGGCTGTCGCCCGCGCAGTCGAGCCTTCTGCTCGGCTTCGCGCTGTGGTGGAGCGGGATCCTGGTGCCGGCGCTCGTCTACGTCGCGCCTCGGCTTCGGAAGCCCGTAGACACGAGCGCCAGCGCATTTACGATCAGCGTTCGCACCCTCCACGGCATTGCGGTGTACCCGCTCTTGTTTGCGCCCATGATTGCCGCTGCGGTCGCAGACGCCGCCGGGGTCTGGTGGACTGCAGGGGCGGTTCTCGGGGGAGCGGGCCTGATCGGGCTTCTGGCCCTTCCCTGGACCACGGGGGTACTCGCCCGACAGCTTGCGTCCCACCGGCACGCGATGCTGGCGGGTTTTCGGGCGAATGAGTCGGTCTGATCCATGCGCCTGCGCTGGTGACGTGCTCCACTCTCCCGGTTGTCGGCCGGTGTGTTGGGGGAGGCGATTGAGAACGGGGAACTCGACCCGCAAGACCGATGCAGATTTGTTGGCATGCGCGCGATTCGTTTTCTATTGCGGCACCGCGTGACGCGCTGGCTGCGCGACCCGAGGTGGGGCACCGGCACGGTAGCCGGCCAAGTCGTGTTGGTCGGCCTCCTGGTGCTCCTGCTGGCGCCACTGGGGCTGGGCAGCTACGTGCTGGGCGACGTGCTGCGGGAGCTCTTCCCGGAGGCCGATGCGCTGGCGCTCATCAACGGCGGGATGCTGTACCTCGTGCCCGCCCTGATGGCGAGCCGTTTCCTTCTGCAGTCGCCCCCGTCGGAGCGGGTGGCATCCTACGCGGTGCTTCCGGTGTCGCGGAGGGGACTGCTCAATGGGCAGGCGCTCCTGTCGCTCCTGTCGGTGCACACGGTGTTTGCGGTAGTACTGGTGGTTCCCGTGTGGGCGGCGGAGATCGCGACGGCGTGGTCGCCGGTCGCAGCGGGCGCGTGGCTCGCCACGGCGCTGCTGCTGACGGTGGTGCTCGCGAGCCACGGGGCAATCCTCCTGCACCTGTTCCTGGGGCGGCGGCCCTGGGGCTTTGTGGGCGTGCTGGCCGGGATCGCGCTGTGTTTCGTGGCCGACGCGGGGGTGGGCCCCGACCTCTTTCGTGGGCTCTCCCGGCTCCTATTTGGCCGACCGGAAGGGGGGCTGATTGCCACGGCCTGCGGCGTAGGCTCTACGCATGCGCTGATGATACGAGTGATGCGGGCGCGACTGGAGGTCGATCGGCGGACGGTCGCTCAGATTGGGGGACCGTCCCGGCGGGCCGCGTCGGTCTACCAGTGGATCGAACAAACCCTGCCGGCGGGCACCCTCGTGGCGCTGGAACTGCGGCAGGTCGTCCGAACGCGGCGGCTCCGGGGCGCCACCGCGACCATACTCGGGCTGATGGTGCTCTTCTATGGATGGGCGGGCGCGCAACTCGTCATGACAGGGACGGTAGAGTCAGAGGTGCTTATGAACATCGTGCTCTGGGGAATCGGAGGCCCGTTCTTCGCAATTGGGTATACCGTCTACGGAATCTCGGCCGGGCACATCGATGGGCTCTTTGCCCGTCCGACCCCTCTATCGCACATTGCGATTTCGAAGTTAGCGCTGCTTTGGGCCGGTCTCATTCCAGCCACCCTTCTTCTTCCGACGTTACTTCCCTGGGTCCCGCTCCGGTACGTGGCGTTCCTGGTGGGCTGCACGCTCTACTGGTGGGGCGTGATGGTGCCCAGTACCGTGTACTTCGGGCCGCGCTTCCGCACCCCGGTCGACCTGTCGGCGTCGCACTTTTCGATGAACCCGTCGGGGTCGATGCGGGGACTGGTGCTTCTCCCTCCTCTTCTCGTACTCATTGCGTCACCGATCTTGGCAGATGCAACCGGCGCCTGGTGGATCGTCGGCGGGAGCCTGTGTGCGGTGGGCGTGTTCGGGATCGGGGGGGCCGCCTGGCGGCCGGAGCCCTTTGCCCAGCAACTCAACCGCCACCGGCACGCGATGCTGAAGGCCTTCCGGGAGAACGAGCCGATCTGAGACGAGAACAGAAACGAAGAGGTCCCTGTCGACGCGTCCCGCCATGCAGCTGATTCATCATGACGCTTCTTGACGTCCTCCGCCACCAGTGGCATCAACAGACCCGCTCGCCGACCTTTGGCCGCAGCCTGATTGGGGGCCTGCTCCTCCTGCTGGCGGCCGCGTACTTTGGGTCCCTCTTCGTGGCGGCCGGGTGGTACTATCCGCAGGTCGTGGCGGAGGTGGCACCGGGGCAGGATCCGCTGCGGTTGCTCAACGAATTTCTGCTATACGGCGCGGTGGGGCTCGTCCCGATGCGCTTCTTCCTCCAGCGGTCCGCCGGGAGCGACGTGCGGCCGTATCTGCATCTTCCCCTTCGGCGGCCGCGGATCGTCCGCATCCTGCAGGTGGTCTCGTCTCTGAGCCTGCTGAACCTGCTGCCGGTCGTCGTCCTCGCGTCGCTGTGGGGGAGCACGGTGCGTCCTGCGACCTCGGCGGTGGGGGCGGCGTGCTGGGCCGTGGGGGCGCTCCTGCTGGTGGCGACGACGCAGTTTCTGAACGGCCTCCTCCGGGCCGTGTGGGACCGACACGCCGGGTTCGTGCTCGGCGCGGCCGGCCTTCTCGCGGTCGTCGTGGCGGGGGGCTACTGGACGGGAGGACAACTGCTCCAATCCGCGTCTGCGTGGCTCTTTGGAGGGCTGGCGGCGGGGCGGATCGCGCCTCTTCTTGTGTTGATTGGGGGCGCAACCGGAATGTCCGTGGCGGCCCACCGGGCGCTGCGGGGGCGCCTCTACAGTGTGCTGGGCGACACGGAGGAGGGCCACACGCACGCCGGCGCGGCGCTTCGGGGGCGAGGCCGTGGGTGGGGCCGCGTGGCGTCGCTGGCACTGCTGGACCTGAAGCTCATCCTGCGCAACAAGCGGCCGCGGCAGATGCTAGCCGCCGGGCTCTTGGTGCTCGGGCCATTCCTCCTCATTCCCCTGGTTGGGGGAACGGTTGCGCCGATGAACAAAGTAATCTTTGGCTTCTTGTTGAGTGGCAACTTGGGACTGACCTACACGCAATTCAGCTACGCCTGGCACGGGGCCCACTTCGACGGGCTCCTCGCCCGTGCGGTAGCGCCGCGTTCACTGGTGCAGGCGCAACTCCTCACATTCACTGGATTGTGCGTGGGCCCTCTCGCCCTCATCAGTCCCCTCATTGCGGCGCTGCGTCCGCCGTTTCTCGCGCCGCTCGGGGGCCTTCTTCTCTACAATCTCGGGGTGTGCGCCCCCGTCCTACTGGGGCTCGGGGTGTGGGCGCGGACGCCCCTTCAGCTTGGTCAGAGCACGTTTTTCAACTACCAGGGCACCTCCACGTACCACTTCCTCGCTGTTTTACCGATCATGGGCCTGCCGGTGGGGCTCGTGGTGGGGATGGGGCTGTCGACAACGCTTCTCATCGCAGCGGGCCTAGGGGTGTTGGGGCTCCTTGCGGTGCCGCTCTGGACCCGCGGCCTCGGCCGGCTGCTTCGAGGGCAGCGCCACGCCATGGCGACGGGCTTCCGCGACGAATAGACCCCTCTGCGTTCCGATGACCGCCGACGATTCTCCGTCCGACCGATGGGGCCCGCGGTGCACCACCCGCGGGCCGGGTTCGGACCCTCGATTCGACGTGCCCGTCCGCGGCGTCGACGTGGGGCCGGAGACGCGCTGCGCCCACTACCACGGCCCGCGGGACGTCATTGCCATCCGCTTTGCGTGCTGCGACGTGTTCTACCCGTGCCACAGATGCCACGAAGAGACGGCGACCCACCCTCCCGAGCGGTGGCCGCACGATCAGTTTAACGCGTCGGCCGTCCTGTGTGGACGGTGCCGGACAGTGCTGACGATCGAGCAGTACCTGGACGCCGACCACACGTGTCCGGCATGCGGGGCGGCGTTCAATCCCAACTGCGCGCGCCACCACGACCGCTACTTTTGCGTCGGGTGAGCCGCGGGGTATCACGACTGCATCGACCGCGGCAGCAGGCCGCGCTCCAGGCCCTCCAGCAGGCCCAGCGCAAGGATTGTGAGCACCGCCGCCGGGACGGTGCCCTCGAGGATGAGGCCCAGGTTAGCCCGCCGGATGCCGGTGAGGATGGGCTGGCCGTAGCCGCCCGCCCCGATGAGGGCCCCGAGTGTGGCCGCGCCGATGTTGATGATGACGGCGATCTTGATGCCCGCGAGGATGGACCGCCCGGCCAGCGGCAGCTCCACCCGCCACAGCTTCGCCGGGGCCGACAGCCCCAGCGCGTCGGCCGACTCCCGCAGCGGCCCCGAAATGTCCTTCAGGCCCGTGTACGTGGTCCACACGATCGGGAGGAGGCTGTAGAGGGTGAGGGCCGTCACGGCGGGCACGCGCCCCAGGCCGAGCGGTGGCACCATCATCGCCAGCAGGGCGAGCGCCGGAATGGTGTAGATGACGCCCACGACGATCAGGACGCCGGGGCCGAGAAACCGCCGCTTCGCGGCCACGACGCCCAGCGGGACGCCGAACAGGATCGCGAGGCCGAGCGAGAGGCCGACCAGCACGAGGTGGTCGGCCGTGTACCGGCGCAGGCGCTCCACCCGTGTATCGGCGTCGGCCGTGGCGTTGAGGCCGAGCGACTGATTCAGGAAGTCGGCCGCCACCGTCGCCTCGTCCGTCTGGTCGATGTTGGACCGGGCGTTGAGCCGCTGCATCGTGTCGGCCGGGATTTGGCCGGCGAGGCGCTTGAGGGCCGTGACGGCGGCGGGCGCCCGCGTCGCCAGGTCGCGCCGGTAGAGGAAGAGGGCCTCGTAGGCGGGGAAGTGGTCTTTGTTGTCCTCCAGAACGCGGAGGTCGTACTGCTCGATCTTCGCGTCGGTCGAGTAGAGGTCGATCACGTCGATCTCCCCGTTGGCGAGGCCGCGGTAGGCGATGTCATGATCCAGCCCTCGGGCCGACTGCGGCAGGTCGTAGGCCCGCCGCAGGGACGGCCAGCCGTCGGACCGGTCCATAAACTCGTTCGTGAAGCCGAACCGGAGGTCGGGGTGGTCCTGCAGGTCGGCAATCGACTCGATGCCGAGCGCCGCGGCCTGGTCGGCCCGCATGCCGAGGGCGTAGGTGTTGTTGAAGCCGAGCGGAGCGGTCATGGCGATGCCGTAGCGGGCCAGCGTGTCGGCCAGGGCGCCGGGGGCAATGTCCACGTCGGCCAGCAGCTCCTGGCGAAGCGTCCCGGTGTACTCGGGATACGCGTCGATGTCGCCCCGCCGGAGGGCCTCCCACAGAAAGCGCGAGCCGCCCAGCTCCTCGCGGTGCGTGGCGGTTAGCCCCTCGGCCCGAATCAGGTGCGTCCCCATCCACCCCAGAATGACGTTCTCGGTGAATTTCTTGGAGCCGAGGGCGAGGGTGGAGTCGGTCGCCTGTCCCTGGGCCGGGGCCGCGGCGAGGGACAGGACGACGAAGATTGAGAGGAGGGCGCTGAAAATCGAGGATCGGACAATGGGACTCGCGCTTTGGGGCATGGGGGCGTGCATGGCTTATTCGCGACCCTCAGTTCGCAAATGCTCCAACGGGGCGCGCTGGGCCTGGATGAAGTCCGTGACGAAGGGGGAGGCCGGGTCGTCGAGGAGGGTGGCCATGGCGCCGCGCTGTTCGATCTGGCCCTCACGGAGGAGCACGATCTGGTCGCCGAAGAACGCGGCCTCGCCGATGTCGTGGGTAACGAAGACGACGGTCTTGCCGAGGCGCCGGAAGATGTCGCGCAGGTCGTCCTGCAGGTCGGCCCGGATCATGGGGTCGAGGGCGCCGAGCGGCTCGTCGAGCAGGAGCACGTCGGGGTCGAGCATGAGGGCGCGCATCAGGCTCACGCGTTGGCGCTGGCCGCCGGAGAGCTCCGTCGGGTACTGCGCGAGGCGGTCCGGGTCGAGCTGGACGAGCCGGGTCAACTCCTCGATGCGGGCGTCGATGCGCTCCCGGGACCAGTCGAGGTGGCGGGCCATAAGGGCGGCGTTGGCCCGGCCCGTGAGGTGGGGGAAGAGGCCGCCCTCCTGGATCACGTACCCCATGCGGCGGCGGAGGGCCCTGGCGGTGGCCGGGGTGAGCCGGTCCCCCGCCACGGTGACCGTGCCGGCGTCCGGGGAGGTCAGCCCCATCACCAGGCGGAGCAGGGTCGACTTGCCGCTGCCGGACGGGCCGATGAGGAGGGTTGTGGCCTCGGATGCGGCGGTCAGGCTAATGTCCTGCACCGCGTAGGCGTCGCCGTAGCGCTTGGTAACGCCGTCGAGTTGAATCATCGAGCGTAGGACCCAGTGTCGGAAAGCGCGTTGCTCTCTGGACCGTTAATCGACCGTGAAAGTAGGGGGCGGCCGGGATCTTCCGTTGCGGGCCGTTCGTGCCTATCCGTCGAGAAAAAGATACCAGCGCGATGCCAACGTAGCTCAGCTGGTAGAGCAGTCCCCTCGTAAGGGACAGGTCACCGGTTCGAGTCCGGTCGTTGGCTCTTGATGTCTTCACCGAATTGCCGTCGAGGCCCCGTTCTGCGCAGCGGGGCCTCTTCTATTTCGATGGGTGGGGCCCTCCCGGCGGCGGTCTACGAGTGGGCGCGAACCCACTGGTCGCCCGTGTTTGTGCAGCGCACGTGACGCCCCGACGCGTGCACGAGGTCGTGTTGGGCAAGGCGCCGCACGGCGTCCTGCACCGCCCGAGGGCCCGTGCCCACCGCCCGGGCGAGGTCGTACAGGTCGGCGGTGGCCTCGGACTGAACGGCCCGGAGCACGTCGGCCTCGGTGTCGGAGAGGTCGGGGGACGACATCGGGGACGGGTGGGGACAGTCCAACAGGAGCTACTCGTCCTGGTCGGCGAAGGAGGCCTCCGGGTCGGAGGAACTGCCGGGGCCGACGCCGGGCACGTCCATGTCGCCCCGAATCCAGTCGAGCGCCTCCTCCTGGTCCGCCGCGTCGTAGGTTTGGATCGTCGACATCGGGAAGAGGGCCTCGGTTTTCTCCAGCCAGCGCTCCCAGGGGTCGTCGCTCACGATGGCCACCTTGTCCACGTCGCTCAGGTGGCGGACGTCGAACGCCAGGTCCTCCCAACGTTCCTCCGGGGCCCAGTCGTCCACGTCCTCCATCACGAGCAGCACGCGGGTCGTGATGTGGGCCGCGAACTGGTCTTCGAGCGCCGAGGTGAACGCCTCGTAGTCGTCCTCCGTCAGCGTATCGCTCAGCGTGATGCCGACGAGGTTGGGGTCGGGAAGGTCGAGAAAGTCGTGCATGGGCGGTCGGAGGCGTGAGTGATCAGTCGACGAGGGGTCGGGCCGCGCGGGACCGACGTGACACATCGGGGTACGTCGGGCACGACGGACTGTTCAAGGACACTTGCAGAATCTCGGGATTCTTTCGGGGCGGGCGTGCTATGAACGTCGCGGGGTTGAAATGGGCCACGGGGTGGTGCATTTTGGGCGCACAATGATCTTGTCCACGACTGGTCCCGCCCATGTCTGCTCCTCAGTCCCCCGCGGCCGACGACATTCAGACGCTGTTTCGATACACCCGCTGGGCCAATGCCCGGATGCTCGACGCGATGCAGGCGGCCGAGGCCGTGCCGGTGCGGGCCGTGGAGCTCCTCAGCCATCTCCTCCGCGTTCAGGACGTGTGGTTCGGGCGTGTGGAGGGGACGGCCCATGCGGACCTGGCCCTTTGGGTCGACGAAGACCTGGCGGCATGTGCCGAGCGGGCCGGGACGAGTGTCGCCCGCTGACAGTCGATGCTAGAAGAGCGGTCCGGAGATGCCCTCGATCAGCCCGTGGCGTACACCAACTCCACGGGGGCTCGCTTCGAGACGCCCCTGCGCGACCGCTGTCGTGACGTCGTGAACTACGGCACGCACCACCGCGCCCAGATTGCGCTCGTGCTCCGCGAGGCCGATGTCGCCCCGCCGGCCCACGGACTACATCTTCTTCGTCCGCGACGCGTAACGAGCCTGCAAGCCGACGTTTCGTCTCAGAGATTCCCCGCTGCTTTGTGACTCAATACGCGCCGTCGCTGCCTCGACCGCTTCGGCTCGGAGGGCTTCTGCTCGCCGGGATGCTGGTCGCGCTGGGCTGCCAGTCTGATCCCGACTCCCCCACCGCCACGTCGGCGTCCCCCGAGGCCGGCACGCGCCTAAACGGGCCGGCCCCTGCCGAGAGCGGACAACCCCACCTTCATGCCGGTGAGGACGGGACCGTATGGATGAGTTGGGTCGAGCCGGTCGGGGAGGACCGGCACGCCCTCCGCTACGCCACGCTCGATGACACGAGCTGGGCGGCGCCGCGCACCGCAGCGCGCGGGGGCGACTGGTTCGTGAACTGGGCCGACGTGCCGTCCCTCCGTCCGCTGCCGAGCGGCCGCCTCGCCGCGCAGTACCTGCGGAGTACCGGCCCCGATCCCCTCGCCTACGCGGTGCAGATTACACAGACCGACGGGGCGGGCACGTGGCGGTCGGCGGTCAGGCCGCACGACGACGGGACGGCGACGGAGCACGGCTTCGTCTCGCTGCTGCCGTGGCCGGACGATCGCCTGCTGGCCGTCTGGCTCGACGGGCGCACGATGGCCGGGCGTGACGGACACGAGGGCGAGATGACCCTCCGCGGGGGCGTGCTCGACGCGACCGGCACGGTGGAGCAGCGGGCGCTGCTGGACGACCGCACCTGCGAGTGCTGCCCCACCACGGCGGTGCGGACCAAGGGCGAGGCCCTCGTGGCGTACCGGGACCGGTCCGCGGACGAGGTTCGCAACATCCGGCTCGTGCGGTTTGACGGCCAGTCGTGGTCCGACCCCGCCGTCCTCCACGACGACGGATGGCGGATCGAGGGCTGTCCGGTCAACGGCCCGGCGCTGGCGGCGGCGGGCGACCGGGTGGCCGCGGCGTGGTACACGGCGCCGGGGGGCGTGCCGCGCGTCAACGTGGCGTTCTCGGCGGACGGGGGGCGGCAGTTTGGCGACCCGATCGTCGTGGCGAAGGGCACGCCGACGGGCCGCGTGGACGTGGCGTGGCTGGGGGAGGGGCGGGTCGCCGTGAGCTGGCTCGGCACGTCCGCCGATGGCGCGCCCGCCCTTCGCGTGCGTGCCATAGCGACGGACGGGGCGTCCCGACCCGCCGTCCCGATGGCCACGCTTGCGTCCGCCTCGCGGGGCGTGGGCATGCCGCGCCTGGTGCGGAGCGGCCCGCATCTCTACGCCGCGTGGACCCATCCGGAAGAGGGCGTGCAGGTGGGGCGGCTTCGCACGAATGCCCTCCGATAAGGAAAAAGACGCTACTCGTCGTCCGAGTCGCTAATCCCCCCGATGGTGAGGCGGAGGAACGGCCCCTGCATCGACGCGTCCGGCCCGCCGGCCAGGGCGCTGTCCCCGAGCTGCCAGTCGGAACGGAGGGCGGAGACCATGTACCCGGCCCGCAGGCCGAGCCGCGCGGTCCGCCCCTCGCCGGGCGTGCCGAACTGGTATTCGAGCCCGCCCCCGAGGCTTACGAGAAAACTTGCCTGTCCCACCGAGGCGCTGCGGTTGGGGTTGTCTAGCACGTCGTCGAAGTCGTCTGCGGTTCCTGCGTTCTCGATGTCCAGTTGGAGGCCGCCCCCGCCGAGGCCGAGCAGCGGATACACCCGTAGGCCGGACGCCGGCCGAAAGAGGTAGCCCAGATTGAACAGGCCGTAGCCCCCGCCCACGGAGACGTTTCGCCCCTGAAAGGAGCCGTCCGCGGTGAGGAGGCCGTGCCCCTCGCCCCCCAGCATGAGGCGGTTGGCCACGACGCCATAGCCCCCGCCGCCGAGGGACACCATCTCCGACGCGAACGTCGGGTAGCCGGCGCCCCCGAGGCGGTCGTTGAGGGGGGCGAGGTCGGTGAACTGGGTGCCGACGGCAAAGAAGCCGGCGCCCTGTTCCTCCGCAACCGGCTCGTCACCGGGGGCGTCCTCGTTGGTGTCCTGTGCGTGGACGGTCGTGAGGGCGCCCAGGCCCAAGAACAGAAGACTCGCGAGAAAGAGCCGAAGAAGGGAAGACGATCGTGAGGTTCGCATGGTTGTGTGTTCTGGTTCCCACTGCGCGTTCGTGTCGAGAGGAAGAACAACGGCGCACCATCCGCGCCCGGATGAGCACGCGCAAGATCGTACGCGCAGACGGCGCGTCGATCCGGGGCGTTCGATGAGCCGCACTACGGATCGACGAGTCGTCAACCGGTCGGCCGTGGTTCTGCAGCCCTGACGAGACGGGCGCCACTACCGGCGGGCGATGATCCAGATGGCGTGGACGAGGCCGGGAAGGTATCCCATCAGGGTGAGGAGGAGGTCGGCCGAGCTGCCGGCGGAACTCATGGGAATGGGCGGTTGGGGAACGAACCGTGAAGGCCCGGCGCACGGGCCGTTGTGTTCTCGGTACGGGGGCGGGCCGGGGACGTTGCACCTACAGAGACGTTACGCCTACACAAGCCCGACCACGAGAACGGCGAGCAGGGCACCCGGCACGAGCAGCCCCGTGGCGACGGCAGCCCCCACGACCAGAAGCAGGAAGCCCGGATTGACGAACCGGACCAGCGCGCCGTAGCGGACGAGTAGCGCCCGGTTTTCCAGAAGCACGCCGCGGAGGGCCCAGATTTGCGTTGCGATCCCCCACAGGCGGCCGAACAGGCCCGACCCCGATGGGCCTGAGGCCACTGCCTCGGCGGCGTCGGCGGACTGCTCGACGGTGCGGGCCGTCCGGTTGGCCAGCCGGTCCGGGAGGGCCCGCAGGTCGCGAAGGCCCAGGTAGAAAAGAGCAAGGACGGCCGACGGGCCCAACAGCAATACGAATGTGCCCCCGGCCCCCACGAGGGACGCCAAGTGGCTGCCCACAGGCCACCAGAGGAGGCTCCACAGCAGCAGCCCGGCCCCGGCCGAGGTGCCCGCCAAGGCGCCGGCGGCCGTGGTGAGCCGGGCGGCCAGCGACGCGGCGGCACGGGCCGCCTGCATGAGCCGTCCTTCGTTGCGGGTGTCGGACGAAGAGGAGGCCGGCATACGGGTATCGGGAGAATCCCTGATGGCGTGAACGTAGACGGATCAGTGCGGCCCCTCTTCCTCCCAATGATTGCTCGTGATCCCGATCCAGGCCCGCGCGGCCGCACTGGACGATGAGATCTACGAACGCAGGCGCCGAAGGGCACGACCCAGCGGCCGTGGCGACGCAGCGAGGCGGGCCTGAAGCGCCGGAAGGAATTCAGCCCCCGAGCACGCGACCGGGGTTACGGGTACAGTGGCGCCGACATGAAGGTGAACCCGAGGGTGGCCCACGTGCTCCGCCCGTCGACCGACCCGCCACGCGTGACCGACACATCCATTTCGATGCGGTCTGGCAGGAGCACGGTGCGCAGCACGGCCTGCAGCGAGGGATTCGAGCGCCCCTCCCCGTACACCTCCCCAATGAGGGTGGCCCGGTCGAGGGGAGACCAGTCGAGCCGGGCCCCCCACGTGAGCTCGTGGGGCCCATTCTCTTCGTTCACCCACCCGACGTTCTGGTAGGCGGTGAGGCCGGCCCCGAGGTCCTGACTAACGACGCCGTACCCGTAGACACTGGCCGGTCGATCCCGGGGCACGCCGAGCTGGCGGACGCCCACCCCGCCGACGGCCGCGACCCCAATCCGGTGCGCCGACCCTGGGCGAAGAAGCAGTTTTCCCTCCGCGCTGTACTCCACGGTCCGCCGGTCCTCGATCCCGGTCGCGAGAAACGCGGCGCCCGCGGCCAGCTCCAGGGTTGGATGCACCCGCAGGGCCGGGGCCATCCAGGACTCCTCCACGCTGTGCCACGCCTCCAACTGGGCCGCGCCGCGAGGAACGCTCGTCGGGTCGTCGACCAGCACCTGCTGGGCATGAAGCGGGGCGGAGGAGAGTCCCAGGCCGAGACCTCCGAGGAGAAGCAAAACGCGGATGGGGCGCGGAAGCATGGCTGGGCGGGGCATTCGGGGCGGTGTGCCGTTCACTCGCGACGAAAAACAGCGTGGATCGTTCAGTTCCCCACCGTCCCCCTCGGCGGCGTGGCATCGGGAGACGGTGCGAAACATCCCCAACTTCTGCACTTATCGTATATCGACGATAAACGATCAAAATGCGTGCCCCCCATGCCCGCGACCGCCGACGCCGCCTTCACGGATGCGGATCGCCGCCTTGCCCAGGCCTTCAAAGCCCTGGGGCACCCGGCCCGTGTGGCCATCGTCCGGCTGCTGGCCGAGCGCGACGAGTGCGTCTGCGGCGAAATCGTGGACGACCTGCCGCTTGCCCAGTCGACCGTTTCCCAGCACTTGAAGGCGCTGAAGGAGGTCGGGCTGATTCAGGGGACCATCGAGGGACGGCGGACCTGCTACTGCCTCAACCCGGAGGCGATGCGGGCCCTCAGCGAAGACACGGGCGACTTTTTCGACGCCCTGTCGCTCTCACAGCCCTCTCAACATTGTTGCTAATGGCCATGACCCGCCCTCACGCTTCCGCCGACGATCTCAAATCGACCGTCCGGGCCAAATACGCGGCCCTTGCGACCGCCGACGACTCCTGTTGCGGACCGTCCGGCTCTGGGGAGGCAGGCCTGGACGTCGACATGAGCGAGGACTACGCCGACGCGATTGCCACGGACGCCGACCTGGACCTCGGCTGCGGGCGCCCCACCGATCATGCGGGTCTGCAGCCGGGCGAGCGTGTGCTCGACCTCGGCTCGGGGGCGGGCATGGACGCCTTCGTGGCGCGTCGCACCGTGGGGCCCGACGGCCACGTCCACGGCGTCGACTTCGCTGAGGAGATGGTCGCGAAGGCCCGGGCGAACGCCGACACACTGGACTACGACAACGTCACCTTCGAGGTTGGAGACATCGAGGCCCTACCGGTCGAGAGCGGCGCGTTCGACGTTATTCTGAGCAACTGCGTACTCAACCTCGTGCCGGACAAGGAGGCCGCGTTCGCCCAGATGCACCGGGCGCTGCGGCCCGGCGGCCGGTTTTCGGTGTCCGATGTCGTGCACGCGGGGGCCCTGCCCGACGGGCTGCGTGAGGCCGCCGAGCTGTACGTGGGCTGCGTGGCCGGGGCGATGGAACGAGATATGTACCTGGACCGGCTTCGAGAGGCGGGGTTCTCCGACGTGCACATCGCCACCGAAAAGCCCATCTCGCTGCCGGATGAGCTGCTGGCCGAGCACCTAGGCGCCGCCGAACTCGATCGCTTTCGGGCAGGCGACGCCGCCCTGCAAAGCGTCACGGTGGTGGGCCGCCGCCCGGACGCCACGGCGTAGCACGGCCCGCTTCTTCCGGTCTGCCTGTTCCGAACCGCACCGACTCGATGCCCGACCCGACGGCCGCTCCCGACGCGACGGACGCCTCCCCCGATCCGTCCACCAACGGCCACAGCGAGACGAATCCCCCAAACACGTTGGACGCCACCGCCGAGAAGGCGCAGGAGGGGCTCGGGGTGTTCGAACGCTACCTGAGCCTGTGGGTGGCCCTGTGCATTGCCGCCGGCGTGGCGATTGGCCAACTGATCCCGGCCGTGCCCAACGTGCTGGGGGAGATGGAGGTGGCACAGGTCAACCTGCCGATTGCCGTCCTCATCTGGGCGATGATCTACCCGATGATGGTGCAGGTCGACTTCAAGAGCATCCTCGGCGTGCGGCGCCACCCGAAGGGCATTGCCGTGACCCTCGTGGTGAACTGGCTCATCAAGCCGTTCACGATGTTCGGGGTTGCGTGGCTCTTCCTGAAGGGGATCTTCGCCCCGTTCATCGAGCCGGCCGTGGCGAGCGAGTACGTGGCGGGAGCAATCCTGCTGGGGGCGGCCCCCTGCACGGCGATGGTGTTCGTGTGGAGCTACCTGACGGACGGGGACCCGGCCTATACGCTGGTGCAGGTGTCGATCAACGACCTCATCATGCTGGTGGCCTTCGCGCCGATCGTCGCGTTCTTGCTGGGGCTCTCGGACGTCATCGTGCCGTGGGACACGCTGCTGCTGTCGGTGGGCCTCTACATCGTAATTCCGCTGGTGGCGGGCGCCCTGTCCCGCACCTTGATCATCCGGGCAAAGGGAGAGGAGTGGTTCGACGATGTCTTCCTGGAGCGGCTCGGGCCGGTGACGATGGTCGGCCTGCTGCTCACGCTCGTGCTCCTGTTCTCCTTCCAGGGCGAGGTGATCCTCCAGAACCCGCTCCACATCGCCCTGATTGCGGTGCCGCTCGTCGTGCAGACCTTCTTCGTGTTTGCCATCGCCTATGGCTGGGCCTACGGCTGGCGGGTGCCGCACGACGTGGCCGCCCCGGCCGCGATGATCGGGGCTAGCAACTTCTTTGAGCTGGCCGTGGCGACGGCCATCGCGATGTTTGGCGTCGCCTCTGGGGCAGCGCTGGCCACCGTGGTGGGCGTGCTGGTGGAGGTGCCGGTCATGCTGGCCCTGGTCCGCATCGCCAATGCTACGCGGCCGCAGTTCGAGTCCCGAATGGCCACGGCCTGATTCTCACTTGCCCAACGTTCTGCCACGCCCATTGCAGAAATGCAGCTGGATCTCACCATCGACGACGAGGCGGCCGCCTACGCCCGTGAGCAGGGGGGTGTGCTCGCCATCCGCACGCGGCCCCAGCACGGGTGTTGTGGCGGGCGGGTCGACCTCGCGACGGTGAACGTCGAGCGGCCCGACGATCCGGAGGCCTACGAGCAGACCGAGCGGGGCGGGCTCACGGTGTACGTGCACCAGAGCCTCGTTGCCCTCGGCGACGAGCCGATGCACATCGGCCTCGACCGGCTGTGGATCTGGCGGTCGCTCTACGTGGAGGCGGCGTCGCAGATGTGATCCGCCGATCCTCTCCGTCACACCCGTTTTTCCATGGACACTGTCTTGTTCGTCTGTACCCACAACTCGTCCCGCTCGCAGATGGCGGAGGGCCTGCTGCGCAGTCGCTACGGCGACCGCTACGAGGTGCACAGCGCCGGCACCAATCCCGAGGGGGTAAACCCGTTCGCCGTGGCCGTGATGGACGAGATCGGGATCGATGTCTCGGACCATACGTCGGACCCCATCGAGGCATACGACGACACGCCGCTCGACGTTGTCGTGACCGTCTGTGACGACGCCGCCGAGAACTGCCCGTACATCCCCGCCCGAAAGAAAAATCTGCACCGGGGCTTCGAGGACCCCTCGGCCGTGAAGGGTGCCGAGGAGGAGAAGCGGGCGGCCTTTCGTCGCATCCGCGACGAACTGGCTGACTGGATTGACGAGACATTCCCAACAGACCGATGACGGTTCAGCCGGCCTCTTCCACGATTTCGAACCCGTTCGGGGCCCTGCTCCAGAGGGTCGACCTGCCGCACGACGACCTCCCGAGAACGCTCGGCCCTGCCCGTCCGGTGCGGCGGAGTGAGTGCTGCGGAATGGCGTTTGTCGACTTCGTTTCGACGTGAGACTTCCACTTCTCGGTAGCGGATAGATGTTAAGTGATGGCTTCGTTGTACCACTCCACGAACAGTTTCGTCGTCAGATGGAGCATCCGTTCTGACTCGGAGGCCGCTCGCGTCCGGCGGACATACCGGGCCAGCTTCTGGCGCAGTCGCCCGAAGAATCTTTCCACGTGGGCCATCTCACCACTGGACTTTCCGACCTGCCGGTGGCTGGGGTCGCCCGCAAACACTGGGCGATAGGACTTCCAGAAGTCGCTGAAGCTTCTGCCCTGACGGTATTCCTCCGGAATCCGGCTCCAGAGCCGAGCACAGGTTCTGGCCGAACGGTCTCCGATCACAAATGCCACGACCTGCCGGGTTCTCCGGCACAGAGCAACCCACAGCCACCGTTTATTCGCCCGCTCTCGGACATACGTCCAGCATTCATCGAGTTCAAGGACATCGCCTTCCTCAGCAGGCCGGAGCCCTTCGGCTACTGAATCGGATTCTCGTCCCTTTTTTTGAGCCACCGGGTCAATGTATTGCGGCTGATGCCGAATATCCGGCTGATTGCCCGCTTTGACCCGCGCTCGCGGTAAGCACGGAGGATTTTCTCTTTCTCCTCCTCGGAGTAGCCTCGCGGCTCTGGATCGAGAACCTTGTGCGCTCCACAGTCCTTGCAGTGATACTGCTGAGAGCCGCTAGCGCTGTGTCCGTTTTTGACGATGTTCGAGGAGCCACACTCTCTACACTCGTAAGTCTCTTTGATCATCGGATAGACCAGGCTGGTGGGCCAGACGCGACGCAGTTCAAACAGAAAGACTCACTACTTGTTGAGCCGCTACCCACTTCTCCTCGTATGCTCAAGCTTCTCTGGATTGCCCTTGGCGGAAGCCTCGGCGCGCTGTGTCGGTACGGCCTCTCTGTGCTCGCGCGATGGGGCCTGCCGCCGACGGTTCCGTGGGGCACGCTTGCGGCCAACCTCGTGGGCTGCTTCCTGATCGGGGGGTTGTGGGTCCTCGCTGCCCAGTACTCGTTTTCGGAAGAACTGCGGGTGTTCATTTTTACGGGAGGAATCGGGTCGCTGACGACGTTTTCCACCTACAGCCTTGAGAGCCTCCTGCTGCTGCGGGAGGGACGGGTGTGGGCCGGGCTGGCCAACGTGCTGGTGAGCAATGTGCTCGGCCTCGTCCTGGTTGCGATTGGCGCCGGATGTGCCCTTTTTCTGCTGGGGGGACCCGTTGCTGCGTTCGGCGCATAGTCTCATTGGGGCCGGTATCCAAGGCGAAGAGACTGACTGAGTGCTCGGCCCCTCCAGCGCATCCACTCCTTGTCTGATCCACGCCATGGCATCCCCCCAATCCCGTTCGCCGTCCAGGGCCGCGTGGTGGACGCTCCCCCTCGTCCGCCTCATGGTGGGGGCCGTCTTCCTGTCGGAAGGGCTCCAGAAGTTTCTGTATCCGGTCCTGCGCGGCCCCGGCCGGTTCGCCGACATGGGCTGGCCGGTGCCGGAGGGGGTCGCAAGCCTCGTGGGCGGGACGGAGGTTGTCTGCGGACTGCTCATTCTGATCGGCTTCTACACGCGGCTCGCCGCGGCGGGGACGGCCACGATCATGACGACGGCGATCATCACGACGAAAATTCCGATCTGGCTGGGCGAGGGCTTCGGGCCGTTCGAGGTGCGGACGCTGGGGGAGTACGGCTTCTGGAGCATGGCGCACGCGATGCGCACCGACTGGGCGATGCTGCTCGGCTCGCTCGTGCTGGTGATCGCCGGCGCCGGGCCGTGGGCCACCGATTCGACGTAGACGACACGGCGCCGCCGCTCGGCGTTCTTCTCGCTGATTTCGATCCGACATGCCGGAGGCCCCGCCCCTTGCCACGGAGCACCTGACCCGCGTCGTCGACGGCCAGACCCTGGTGGCGGACGTGTCGATCGAGGTGCGGGCCGAGGAGGTGTTCGTCGTCTTCGGGCCGTCCGGGTCGGGCAAGAGCTCGCTCCTGCGCCTCCTCAACCGCCTCGACGAGCCGACCGGCGGCACCGTGTACCTCGACGGCACCGACTACCGCACGATCGACCCGCGCACGCTCCGGCGGCGCGTCGGGTGGGTGCCGCAGCGGCCCACGCTCATCGAGGGCACGGTGGCGGAGAACGTGGCGTGGGGCCCGACGCTGCGGGACGAGCCGGTGGATGAGGCGCGCCTCCACGAGTTGCTCGACCGGCTGGGCCTGTCGGGCTTCGCGGACCGGGACGCCGATCGCCTCTCGGGCGGGGAGGCCCAGCGCGTGGCCATCGCCCGCACCTTGTTCAACGACCCCGACGTCGTGCTGCTCGACGAGCCGGCCTCCAGCCTCGACGCCGCGGCGGCCGACCGCGTCGAATCGCTCCTGGCGGACGTGATGGCGGCGTACGCCCTCACCGCCGTCCTCGTGACCCACGACGCCGATCGGGCCCGCCGGCTGGGGCACCGCGGGGTGCGGCTGCATGATGGTGGGGGAGTGGCAACGGGTTCCCTCGATGCTTTGCTCTCTGGATAAGATGCGTTTTAACGTTCGAACGGCCAACGTTGAACGTTTTGGCGTGCCGCATGAAATCACACGTCAATGTCTCAGGACCTCCTCAACCACATCCAGGACCCCATCGTCTGGACCGGACTCACCCAGGTGGGGGCGGCGGCCGTGCTGGCGGCCCTCGTCGTGCTTCTGTCCCGCCGGCGCGGCCTGGGGCTGGAGGCAGAGCTGAGCATCGCGTTCGCCCAGGGCTTCGTGCAGATCGTGGCCGTCGGCCTCGTCATTGGGGGGCTGCTGACGGTGCCCGTCGCCTGGAGCGCGCTCATCCTGCTGGGCATGGTGGGCGGGGCCACCTGGATTTCGCGGCAGCGGGGGACGGGGCTGCCGGGCGTCACGCAGGTCTCGTTTCTGGCGATCACGGTGGGGGCGGGCCTGGTGATCGTGACGATGACGGGGGCCGGCGCCATCGAGCCCACGGTGCGCAGCCTCGTGCCGGTGGGGAGCCTCGTCATCGCCAACGCCATGAAGATCAACGGCCTGGCCCTCAACCGCCTCAAGGACGAGCTCCGCGACAAGCGGGACGAAATTGAGGTGGGGCTCGCGCTCGGGGGGCCGCCCGCGGCTGTACTGTCCCGGCACCTGCGGACCGGCGTGCGGGCGTCGCTCATCCCCGTGGTCGACTCGCTGAAGAGCCTGGGATGGGTGTGGATTCCCGGCGTCATGGCCGGAATGATCCTGGGGGGCGAGAATCCCGTCTACGCTGCGCTCTACCAGTTCGTCATCATGGCCATGATCTTCGCTGCGGGCGGCCTCACGAGCATGCTCACGAGCCTTCTGATGGGCCGCCGCGTGATGACGGCAGCCGAGCAGCTGCGGCGGATTGGGGACGACGGGGACTAGAGAAATCATCCTTTGGTAATGCGCCGCCGTCGGCGGGGCAGGGATCTTTGGGCTCTCCGTTGGTTTTCGTATTGTGCCTTTTCGTTCTCCCACCCAAGCTCCCCCGCTTCCGTCGTGAGTGACACGTACCACGATCGCCTCGCCGCTGCGTCCGACGACGCGCCCTCCCGCCGCGACTTTCTGAAGACCGGGGCCCTCGGGGCCCTTGCCCTCGGCACCGGCGGCATGGCCGGCACGGCCCGCGGGCAGGCCCGCACCGACGTCTCGAACGTTGAGGCCCCGGGCGACGCCAAGAACGTCATCTTTCTGGTCAGCGACGGCATGAGTGCCGGCACGCTTACGATGGCGGACCTGCACCTCCGGCGCCACGAGGGGCGGCGGTCGAACTGGCTCCGTCTCTACGAGGAGGGCCGCGTGCGGCACGGCCTCATGGACATGGCCGCCGCCAACTCGGTCGTCACCGGCTCTGCGGCGGGGGCCTCCTCCTGGGGCTCGGGCCACCGCGTGTTCAACGAGACGCTCAACATGAGCCAGGATGGGGAGAAGTACCGGACGATCCTCGAGATCTTCCGCGACGCGGGGCGGGGCACGGGCCTTGTGACCACCACCCGCATCACCCACGCCACCCCGGCGGGCTTCGGGATCAACATGCCCGAGCGGTGGAGCGAGGACAAGATTGCGGAGCAGTACCTGGAGCGCGAGTACGATGTGCTCATGGGGGGCGGCGCCCGTCACTTCGATCCCGACCACCGGGGCGACGGGACGGACCTGCACCAGCACTTTGCGGACAAGGGCTACACGGTCGCCCGGTCGAAACAGGACCTGAGCTACTGGGGACATGACGGGGCGTTCTTGGGCACGTTCTACGACACCCACCTCCCCTACGTCCTCGATCACCAGAACATCCCGTCGCACCAGCAGCAGGTGCCGCGCCTCCCCGACATGACCGACGCGGCCCTCCAGCGCCTCGACCGGAACGACGATGGGTTCCTCCTTCAGATTGAAGGGGGACGCGTGGACCACGCGGCCCACGAGGACGACACCGGCGGCCTCATCTACGACCAGATCGAGTTCGACCGTGCCATCGGGCGTGTGCTTGAGTTCGTCGAGGGGCGCGACGACACACTGGTCATTATCACCACCGACCACGGCAACGCCAACCCCGGCATCAACGCCGCCGGCGACCGCTACAACCAGTCAAACCCGATGTTTGACCGGGTCGCGGACTTCCAATACACCAACAGCTGGATCCTCTCGGAGCTCGACGCGAACAGCACCTACCGGCAGATTCAGGACCGCGTGGAGGAGGCGTGGCAGTTTCCCATCCGCCGCGACGAGGCGGAGCTCCTCCAGGACGCGCTGCGGGGCGAGTACCGGGCCGCCTACCGCGAGAAGAGCGCCCCCGACCTGCTGCTCGGGGCCATCCAGGCCAACTACACGTCCGTCAACTGGCTGGGGGGCGACCACACGTCCGACTACGTGCAGCTGGCCGCCCTGGGCCCGGGCAGCGAAGTGATTGGCTCGTTTACCCGCAACACGGACCTCTTCGACCTGATGGTGGAGTCCGCCGGGGTGCGAGAGTACGCGAGCGGCTGACCGCGGGGCGGTGGGGAAAGAAGGCGACTCCGTGAATACGGAGCACGGGCGTCTCCCTTAGGGAACTGCGAGTGGACTGATGGGTGTAGCTTTCACATCAAATACGCGTCATCACACAGTGTGACTCTGCCGAGACGGAATCCCCCTCGCTGCCGGGTCGTCACCCAGAGGTGAGGCATTCCAAACATAGATTAGGTATACCTACATGGAAAAGGGTAAGCTTAAGTTTTTCGATACCTCCCGCGGATTCGGCTTCATCGAGCCTCTCGACGGGAGCGAGGACGTTTTCCTCCACGCAAACAACATTTCGGGCATGACCTCCGGCGAAGACCTCCGAGAGGGTCAGACCATTGAGTACGAGACGGAGCAGACGGAGAAGGGCCTCAGCGCCCTCAACGCTGCCCCGGCCGACGAGACCAGTGGTGCGCTGTAACGGCGCCCGAAGCGTCTCGACGGCTTGAGACGCACTGCCATTTGGTAGCAGACGTAGAGGCTCGCTCCGATCTGGAGCGGGCCTTTGCTGTTTGGGGGAACGTTGACGCCGACGAGATCCGTTCCGTGGCGTGCATGTGTTGTTCTGCCCGTCGGTCCCCGCCGCCCTCATGACGCCCGTCCGTATCCGCCCACTTGTCGCTCTCCTGTGCATTTTCCTGGCGGGCGGCGTCGGGCTGGAAACGGCCCGGTCCCAACCCACGACCGTGCTTCGGGGCGGGCAGTTGTTCGACGCCACGGACACGACCCTCACGGACAATCCGGGCATTGTCGTGCGGGCCGGCAAAATCGTGGACCGGGGCGCGACGGCTCTCGACACGACCGGGGCCCGGATCGTGCGGCTCGGGCCCGACCACGTCATCCTGCCGGGGCTCGTCGACCTGCACGCGCACTACGCGGTCGACTTCTTTGGGGCGGGGCGCGTGGAGGAGACGGAGGGCTACCCGCTGCTGTACCTCGCCAACGGCGCCACCACCACGTTCACCGCGGGGGAGATGCAGCCGAAAAAGATGCGCCGCGTCCGGCGGGCCATTGCGCGCGGCGACCGGATCGGGCCGCGCATGCTCACGTCCGGCCCCTACTTTGGCAAGGCGCGTCCCGGCTGGGACACGACCCGCACGCCCGCCAGCATTCGCCGGGAGGTGGACCGGTGGGCGGCCCGCGGGGTGGAGCACTTCAAGGCGAAGCGGCTCCAGGCCGAGCTCCTCCGTGCCCTCATCGATCAGGCGCACCGGCACGGCGCCACCGTGACGGGCCACCTCGGGTCCGGCTCCGGCCAGAGCGTGAATCCGCGCACCGCCATCGACATGGGCATCGACCGCATCGAGCACTTCCTGGGCGGGGCCCAGTTGCCCGACACCGCCGGGGCCTACGACGCGCTCCCCACCGCCACCCCCGACGAGCCGGCCTTCGACCGGATCGCGCAGCACTTCCGGGAGCACAACGTCTACTTCGACGCCACCATCTCGGCGTACGGCTACTACGGCACGCGCGAGTCCGACGTCTACGCCGACTGGCCGGACGCCCAGCAGTATTTCACGCCATACCTGCGGTCTGTGCTCGCGGAAGAGGACTACCAGGCGCCCGTTCCGCGCTTCCAGCGCATCTTTGAGCTGAAGCTCGACCGCATCAAGGCCTTCTACGAGGCCGGGGGCGGCGGCCTCATCACGCTGGGCACCGACCACCCGAGCTGGGGCGAGTACCTGGCGCCCTTCGGCGTGCACCGGGAACTGCAGGCCTTCGTGCGGGCGGGCATCCCGGAGGCCGCGGCGCTCCGCATCGCCACGATCAACGGGGCGCGGGCTGTCGGGAGGGGGGACCGGCTCGGCACCCTGACGGTGGGCAAGTGGGCGGACCTGTTCGTCGTGCGCGGAAATCCGCTGGCAGACATCCGAAATACCCGCAACGTCGAGTGGGTGATGGTGCGCGGCGACTTGCACCGGGCGGCGGCCCTCCGGGAGGCGGCCCGCGGCACGGTGGGGCCGGACGATGCAGCGGCGGCGGAGGCCTTCAAGCCGGATCGGGGGCCGTAGGTGGGGGGCATGCGGTTGGGCGTGGTGTAGCGACCGTCCTACTTGGCATCCGGGGACGCTTGCATCTCCATTGACGACAGGGTTTGACGGATTGTGCGGGTGCCCTGGCCCGTGGCCACCTCCGTCGCCCACTTGACGTAATAACGGGGCGCCGTCTTGCGGAGGTGGACGGTGCCGGTGATGTATCCGCCGCCGACGTTCAGGTCGACCACGTAGGTCTCAAACGTGCCGGCGGGCGTCTCGACCGTCTCCGTGCCGGTCACCTCGAATTCGGCCCGCTTCACCGACTGGTCCTGCGGAGAGAAGACCCGGAGCGCCGCCCGGAAGCCCGGCTCCAGCGGCATCGCGCCGAAGGCAACGACGTCGTGAACGCCTCCCGCAAGGGTTGGGCCGTCCAGGTCCTTGCTGATCGGTTTCGACTGGCCCCGGCGCTTCATGGTGCCGGAGGCCGCCATCCCACCCGCCGTGGAAGGGCCGGTGTAGGTGAGGTCCATCACAACACGCCCGCGGAGGTGTCGCGAGATGGGAAGCAGGGAGGAGCGGTCCACGATTAGGGAGTCGGTGCGGAGTCCCCCAGGGGTCTCAATCGTGTTTACGAGCGTCCAGGTGTCGGCCCCGCCGGTGGCGGTCCGGGCGAAGGTCTGCGTCGAGGAGAGATCTCGGGGCCGGCCGTCTATTTTCATCGTGGCGTCGTAGGAGAGCGTCGCGGGCGCCAGCTTCGTGCCGTCGATTTTCTCGAATCCGTCCGTGTCGCCCGACGGTCCGTCCGGCCCCTGGGCCGCCGCCGGGACGGTCGCCGCCGCGGAAAGGAAGGCCGCGAAGAAAAGCGCAAGAACACATCGGAAGAGCAGTCGGCTCATGGCGAGTCGGGGAGAAGAGGAGAGTGCGTGAAAGGTGTTTGCTCGGCGTCCGGTGCAGAAACCGGTGAGGGAGGACATGCCAGGGGCACCACGGGCGTGCCCGGCACGTGCCACGTCCGCGTCAGGCAAGCCCTTGGGGCCCTAGACGGCCGGTCTACAGGGATGCGTTCGATTCCTGTCCGCTGGCGTCTTCTGAATGGGCGCCTTCCGAAGGGGCGTTTTCCGAATCAAGATCCTGGGCCAGGACCTCCGAGATTGCCCGGGCCATTTTCTTTCCGCTCCCGACCCCGCGGTGCACGCGCAGAATTTGGCCGTCGGGCCCGACCAGAATGGTGGCCGGGAGTCCCTGGATGTCGAACCGGCCCCGCAGCTTCTTCTGCAGGTCGCTTCCCTTCGGCACGAAGGCGTGGTCCCAGGGCATCTCCCACTTGTGAGCGCGGAATTGCTTCACGGCCTCCCGGGTGTCCCGCATCGCGACGCTGAGGATGGTGAAGTCCTCTCCGCCGTGCGTCCGGTAGGCCTCGTGAAGGTGTGGCATTGCCCGGATGCAAGGCCCGCACCACGTGCCCCAGATATCGATCAGGACGGTCTGGCCTTCGAAATCGCGCTTCGTATAGGTGGCCGTCGGGTCTGAGAGGGCCGGAATCTCGAAGTCCGGGAGCGGCTTTCCGGCCTGGATCTGACTGTCAGGATCAAAAAGGCGCCGGGCCTTCGTGGCGTAGTGGGTGCCCTCGTGGCCGTCGGTGAGGCGCCTGTAGAACTGGTCTTGTGTCTCTCCGCGCTCGGCGGAGGAGGCGACCTGAAGCCCCCCGAAGAGAAACTCCGCCCGCACCGCCGGGTCTGGGTGCCGGGTGCCCGCCTCGCGGAGAAACGTCAGCACCGAGTCGGACCAGGCGCGGGGGTAGGCCACGCGGCCAATCTGAAAGGCGGTCTTGGCCGCTGCGAAGCGTTTGGTTGAGTCCTGGAGCCGCGTCCAGTGGCGAGAGGTCGGGCCGAGCTCCGCCCGCAGAAGCCGCCGTGCCTGCGCCGCCTCGTCGGGGGCAAGCACGGTCCCGGCCACCCGAATTGTATCCTGTGACTGGGCGGAAGCCGGGTGGGCCCCTCCCGTCAGAAGCGCCAGGCCGACCGCCAGAAGCAGGGCGGGATGCATCGTGGAGACGCGAGCACTTGTGCAGAGCCCATCTGCACCCAAACCAAAAGAACGCATGGCTGCACCGGTCTATACATTCGAAAGAAACCGTGGCTCAGAGGAGCCTCTCAAACAGGCGCCCCCTGAGAGCCCTTTCGTTGAGCTGTCTCCCGTCGGAGCGTCGGTTCAGATCGACTGGTCGACCTACGGGTTCGGGGCCTGAGACCAACCGGGCCCCCAGCGCGGTGGGCCGTCGGGATAACGCGCCGAGTCGATACACGGGGGCCCTGCTCTGCGGGGAGCGTCTCCTCGATCGCCGTTGATGCCCGGCCCAGGGCGAGAGAGACCGTTCTTCTCTTCTGGGCGGCTGACTCCTCACGGGCAGCGCCGCCGTCGCACGAGGTCGCGGGGGACACGCCTTCCTCCGGGAGAGCGAAGGAAAAGACGGTCTGAGACGGAGCACCGGTCCGTGAAGGGGGCGAGGGGGGCTCCACTGCCGGGGGCGGTCTCCCATTGTTTCCTTGCCCCGGGTGCGCTCGGAAAAGTCGGAGGCGCGTCCCCGTGCCCTTTCATGACGTGTGCCCGTTGCAATTTGCGCTCAAGGAGTTCCCCTGCCAATGCGCCTCCGCATCCTCAGTGACGTCCACATCCGGGACCACGGGCCGCCCGACCTGTGCCGCCGGGCCGCCGACCCGCCCGCCGACGCAATTCTCATAGCGGGCGATACCCACCGAGGACCGGAGGCCATCCGATGGATGCGGGCCACCTTTCCGGAGCGCCCGGTCGTGTGCGTGGCGGGGAACCACGAGCACTACGACGGCTGCCTCGATGCGACGCTCCCCGCGCTACGACGTGCCGCCGACGACCCGTCCGCCGCGGCCCGTGGCGACGCGAACCCGGACGGGGTGTATTTCCTCGAACGGGACGAGATTGTGCTCGGGGACCTCCGGATTCTGGGATGTACCTTCTGGACGGACTTTACCCTGTTCGAGGGGCGGCGGGCCCGTGCGATGCGGGCCTGCCGGGCCGACGTGGACGACTACCGGCGCATCCACCTGCTCCGCGCCCGCCGTGCGCTCCGGCCCCGAGACACGGCGCGCATTCACCAGACGTCGATCCGGTGGCTACAGGATCGCTTTGCGGAACCGCCGTCCGGCGTACGGGCGACGGTGGTGCTGACCCACCATCCCCCGTCGCGCCGGTCCGTGGACCCGCGGTACGCCGACAGCCTCACCAGCGCCGCCTTCGTGGCCCGCCAGGGGCCGCTCGTCGAGGCCTCCGGCGCGGCGCTCTGGGTCCACGGGCACGTCCATGCCTCCTTCGACTATCGGCTCGGCGGCACGCGGGTGCTGTCCAATCCGCAGGGGCACGGCGACGAGAACCCCGGCTTCCGGTCCGACCTGGTCGTCGAGGTGTAAGCCCCTGCCCCCCTCGCTCAGTGTTGGACGTGGGGAAGGACGCTGGACCTCCGTCGGCGCCTGGGCGCGCGGCGCTGCTTCTGCAAACGAGATCGCCACAGCTGTTACGTTCTTTCTATTCCTCAGTCGTAGCAGAAAATAAAGAATACCGGGCCCCCCCGCGTCCGTTGTGGCAGTGTTAGCAAGCAAGCGCACGATCAGAGCACGTTCTATGAGCACTGTTTCCAACCCCGAGACCGTATCCACGAGTGTTCTCATCATTGGGGCCGGCGGGGCGGGGCTCCGCACCAGCATCGAGCTGGCCGAACAGGGGGTCGACTGCCTCGTCCTGGGCAAGCGCGCCCACGGAGACGCCCACACCATCTGGGCGGCGGGCGGCATCAACGCCTCCCTCGGCAGCCTCGACCCTGAGGACCGGTGGGAGATTCACGCCGCCGACACCCTCGACGAGGGGCACTTCGTGAACGACCCCACGGCCGTCGAGACGCTCTGCAAGCGGGCGCCGGACCGCATCCGGGAGCTCGCGGAGTGGGGCATGGACTTTGACCGGACCGACGAGGGCAAGATTAACCAGCGCTACTTTGGCGCCCAGTCCTTCCGTCGCACCTGCTTCGTGGGCGACCGCACCGGGCAGGCCCTCATGGATACCCTTGTCCAGAAGGCGATGGACCTGGAGGTCCCGTACCGCGAGAACCTGTACATCACCGATCTGATGGTGGAGGGCGGGCAGGCCGCCGGGGCCGTCGGGTTCGACATGGACGCGGGGCGGCCTGTGGCCTTCGACGCGGACGCCGTCGTCATCGCGGCGGGCGGCCACACCTCGCTGTACCGCCGCAGCTCGTCGCGCACCGACGAGAACACGGGCGATGCGCAGGCCCTGGCGTTCAACGCCGGCGTGCCGCTGCGCGACATGGAGTTCGTGCAGTTCCACCCCACTGGCAAGGTGAAGCCGGAGGCGGAGGCGGGGCACCTCGTCACCGAGGCGGTTCGCGGGGAGGGCGGGCGGCTCTACAACACGGAGGGCGAGCGCTTCATGGAGCGCTACTCGCCGACGCAGATGGAGCTGGACGCCCGCGACGTTGTGGCCCGTGCCAACGAGCAAGAGATCCGTGAGGGCCGGGGCACGGAGGATGACGCCGTGCTGCTGGACATTTCCCACCGCGACGACGACTACATTCACGACCGGCTCCCCCGCATGGTGGAGGAGTTTGCCGAGCACGGGATCGACATCACCGAGGAGCCGATGGAGGTGGCGCCGACGGCCCACTACGCGATGGGCGGCATCGAGGTCGACTTCGAGACGGCCCAGACGCAGGTCGACGGCCTGTACGCCGTCGGCGAATGCACGGCCGGCGTGCACGGGGCCAACCGCCTGGGCGGCAACTCGCTCATCGAGACCGTCGTCTTCGGTCAGGTGGCCGGAAATCACATCGCCGAGACGCTGGGCAGCCGCACGAGCCCGTCACTCTCCGACGCGGCGGTGCGGGACCACGTCGCCACCCAGGACACGCTCGCAGCGGCTGAGGGAGGCCACACGCCCGCCGAGATCATGGATCGGCTCCGCGATCTGATGTGGCAGCACGCGGGCATCCTCCGTGACGAGGACGGTCTCCTGAACGGCCTCGGGAAGCTGCAACGGCTCCGCGCCGACGCCGAGGACCTGCAGGTCCAGGCCGACCGTACGAGCCGCCGCTACGAGCGGGCGCAGAACCTGCGCTTCATGTTCACCACGGCGGAGACGATCCTGCGGGGGGCACTGGAGCGCAAAGAGTCGCGGGGGGCCCACGCCCGCACCGATTACGAGGCGAAAGACCCCGACCTGCGGAAGAACATTCGGAGCCTCCCCACGGGCGACGGCGGAATGGAAATTGGCATGGAGGCGGCCGGCCGGCCCTCTCGCCGCGTCCAGCAGGCCGTCGACGAAGACCACGAGCTCGACTATCACCACCTGGAGTAACCCCTTCATGCCTCGTTCCCGGACGGGCCTGCCCATCGTCGCGCTGGGAGTCCTGCTGCTGGGCAGTGCCGTGGCGCTGCCCCCGGCGGCCATCGCCCAGACGTCTGGCCCCGACCGGCGAGAGGCCGATGCACGCTGGGCGGCGCTCCGGAGCGACGTCCTGAGCCCTGGGTTCTTTTTCAAGAGCATCGGGTCCGCCACCGGGGCGCACCTCGACGACGATCCAGGCGCCTGGGGCGAGACGGTCGGCGGGTACGCGGCCCGTGTCGGGTCGAGTACCGGAGAATCGGTGCTCCAGACCGGCACGATGCACGGGCTGGCCGCCGCCCTACACCTTGACATTCGTCCCCGCCTGGGCCGCCACAGCGGCACGGGAGCTCGGCTTCGGCACGCAGTGTTATCCCCTTTCATTGCCCGGACCCCCACCGGCGCTCGCGTGCCGAACGCCCCGAATGTCGCCGCCACCTACGGCGGTGCCCTCGCCCAGGCGCGCTGGGAACGAGGGACGTGGGCCCCCGGCCGCGCCCTCCGAAGTACGGGCGTATCCCTCGGAATCGACGTTCTGATCAACATCTTCCGGGAGTTTCTCGGGACGCCACTCAGCCGCGACTAGGCGCTCGTCGCGACGCGCTTTTCTGTAGTTCCTGTTTGTATGGCTCCGATGGCCGACTCCACCCCTGACACGCGGCCGCCCGACGCCCCGGACGACCCGGTCGAGGCCCTTACCGTCGACGCGCTCCACACGGCCCTCAATGATGCGGGATACATCTGCTCCCGGGAGCGGGCGCGGAGCGTGATGGCCGCCCTCATGACCGACCCCCTGGGCGGCTTTTTCGCGTTCGGCCCGCCCGGCACCGGCAAGACGTGGCTCTTGGAGGTGCTGGGGGACATCCTGGACATGGAGACCTTCTTCAAGCAGGTGAGCCCCGGCAGCCGGGAGGAGGATTTGATCCTCGATCTGCTCCCCGACGAGAATGCGGAGAGCGGCATCAAGAAGCAGTGGGGCGAGCTGCCGAAGGCCGTCCGGGCCAGCCACGAGGGCAACACGCTCCTCATCCTCGACGAGTGGGACAAGACGCGCCCCACCGCCGACGCCTTCCTGCTCGACTTTCTGCAGAACGGGCGGGTCAACTACGGCGACATCCAGGTGCAGGCGAACATGGACAACCTCT
Organism: Salinibacter ruber DSM 13855; assembly: GCF_000013045.1. Taxonomy (NCBI): domain Bacteria; kingdom Pseudomonadati; phylum Rhodothermota; class Rhodothermia; order Rhodothermales; family Salinibacteraceae; genus Salinibacter; species Salinibacter ruber. The sequence goes on along the minus strand of NC_007677.1, from coordinate 3,052,537 downwards.
ACGTCTGCATCACGCTCAACGACGAGCGCGACCTGTCCGGGCCGGCCCACCGGCGGATGCCGTACCTCCACTTCGAGCCGCTGCACCCGTCGCTCGTCCGCGAGGCGCTGCGCCGGTCGCACGGCGGCCACCCGTATCTGGAGGCGGCCGTCAACCTCTACGTGCGGTGCGAGCTGTCGATGATGGAGAAAAGCTGCACGATTCAGGAACTGCAGCAGCTGCTCGACGCAATCAGCGTTCTCGGGCCCGACGACGCCGACTGGGACCAGCTCGTGCTCGACTACGTGACCAAGGACCGGGACAACCACCGGCTTCTGAAGAAGGCCGAGGACGTGGACACGTCCGACTGGGAGGACGCAGGGTGGACTGAAGGGCACGACGCGGACCCGCTGGATCCGTCCGCTTACGCCCCGGTCGACCTTCCGAACCAGGCGCCGGCGTCCAACGGAGAGGGGGACGAGGGGGCGCGCCTGCCGCCCATGGCGGACGTGAAGGGGTACACGCCGCCCCAAAACGACGAGACCCCGGACCTGGAGGCTGCGTTCGCCGCGCTGGAAGGGACCGATTCGGTCTATGACGCCCTCACCCGCCAGGAGTCCCCGGCGGAGGCGCCGGACCGCTTCGGGCGCGTGCAGGTGCAGGGCGACACCATCACCTTCGACGCCCCGGTGCCGCTCATGGAGCACGACGGGTACGCGGCCGAGCTGTGGGGGCACCCGGGGGAGGTCGTGTTCGTGGAGGAGGCCGCCACCCGTGCGGACCTGCGCCTGCTCCAGCAGGAGCGGGGGCTGGAGTTCATCTCCTACGCCGACGAGGAGATTATCGGGCGCTACGAGGGGCTGCACCTCCGCTGGACGCCGGACATGGGCGCCGAGATCATCGTGCCGACCGCCCGGCGGGACACGTTCGACGACCTGTTCCGGGGCACCTGGCTGAACGAGGCCGACATCGCGGGGCCTGCGGACCTGCCGACGCCCGTGCTCGCCCGCCTCGGGACGCAGCAGGCCGGGGTCGTAGAGGCCCGTCACGCCGATGAGCCCGTGGCGGATCCGTACTTCGCCGGCGTCTTCGACTACTGGACCCAAAGCGAGCAGGACACCGTCGAGACCGCCGAGGTCTCGGGGTACGACGCGTTCATGGACCATGCGGAGGCGCACGCCGACCCGTTGATTCTGGAGGGCGACGCCGTTTATGCCCTCTTCGACGGACTGCTAATGGGCCTCGTCGGGGACGAGAACGACTACCTCGTCGTGTCGGTCACCGGGCCGTTCGACCCCGCACTCGAATCGTACCTCCAGCACTGGCTCCCCAACGCCAAGCTCTCCCTGCGCCGGAAGGCGGCCGTGCAGGTCCCCGCCAAGACGCTCGTGCAGGACCACGGATTCGGCGTGGTCCGCCCCTCCGACGACCGCCCGAGTCCGGGCAAGAAGCTCGTGCGCATCGAGGACGGAGTCAAGAGCATCTACCGCGACGGGCACCTCACGGTGGGGACTCAGATGTCGGGCCGGCAGATTACGGCCCATCGCGCAGAGCTCCTCATCGGCAACATCGACCAGACGCTCGACGAGTTTACCGGGTAGCGTCCCGCACTGTGCCACACCCGCCAGCCTGCCATGCCCGACTCGGCCCCCGACAATGCGTCTCCGAATTCCGAAGCGACGGCGGACGAAGAATCGTCCCCTGCGGTAGAGCGCCGTTGGCGGCCCGTGGCCGACGCGCCGTTCCGCACGCCCACGTCGTCGGAGGCGGAGGTACCGACCGACGCCCCGGAGTCGCCCCCCGACGCGCCCCCGGGCGACGAGGGGCCGGGGCAGGGCGACCACGACCAGGGGACTCCCGACCCGTCCGCGGAGCACCCCCCTGAGCCCGACCCGAACCAGGACGGGTCGGTCCCTCCGGAGCACGGAAGGGCGGAGGAATCGGGGGCGGCCGATGAGTCCGCCGGGGCCAGCGCCGTGCCGGACGGCGCCTCCGAGTCCGGGAGCGGCCCCCCCGAACAGACCGGCCCGCCCAGCACCGGTGTGCCCGACGCGAGGCCGTCCGACAGCGGGGACCCGGGGCGCAACCCGACTGAGTCCCAGCCCGACCCTGCTGATCCAGACGAGGCGGCGGACACGCTTCCGCCGCAGGCGCCCTCCGACGAGGAGAGAGCGGCCGCCCGCGAGGTCAACGACGAGGCCCTCACGGACGACCCCGACGACGGGTCGTGGATCGAGCAGGTCCAGGATCCGCCCGAGGCCCCTCCCCTCGATGAGGAGCAAGCGGACGAGGAGGAATTCTTTACCGACGAGCACCGTCGCGCGCACGGCGCCGAGCAGGTGGAGGAGGAGCTCCAAGAGTTCGCCTACGAGATCAACGAGGGCACGGCCGACACCGAGTGGACGCCTTCGGACCGGGAGGACCACCGGATCGCGTCGATGTTCGCCCGCCTCGTAAGCAAGGTGGCCGAGGACATGAGCTACCAACAGGTGCCCGGGGACGAGTTCTGGGACCCGCGCAAGATCATGCGACGGCAGATCGACCGCCGGCCCCTCCAGCACTGTAAGATGGACTACACGAAGCGCCGGCTGGCCCTGCTGGTCGACACCTCGCCCTCCTGCCGCGACGAGGCGGTGTTCTACTCGAAGGTTGCCACCGGCGCCCTCCTCCGCGACGACATCGACATTTTCCTGTGCCCCAACGGGCGCATCGATGCCCAGTTTGACCCGGGCCCGATGCGGTTCGTCAACGACGATCGGGGGGCTGCGTGGGACCTGGAGGGACGCGTGGTCCTCTACTTTACCGACTGGGACGGAACCGACGAGATCGTGGAGCACTCCCGGAACTGCACCCTCTACTGGTTCGACAACTGCCCCCCGTCGAACTACTGGGAGAGCGCGCGGGACCGCCATCAGCGGGTCCGGCTCCAGTACCGAGGGCGGCACTTCCACTGCCCCGACACCGAGGCGTTCGGGCGGCTCGCGCGCAAGATTCGGCCGTGAGGACGCGGGCGTTCGCGCCGGTCATCGCAACGCCCCCATCGACGCCCGTCCTCCCAAAGCCAACAAGAGCATGCCGATGCCCCAGCAGACGTGCCTGTTTGCGTCGCCCGACGAGACGCCCTCGGGGCTCGTGCGCACGATGGAGCATCTCGCGGAGGACATTCTTCCCGCGAAGGCCGCGTCGGGGGCCTATCCGGTGCGGTTCGATCACTGTTTCAAGCGCATCGCGTACGACGTGGCGGTGGGGACAAAGTGGGACACCGACGTGACGCCGCCCTTCTGCGCGAACGCCACCCCGGCACAGCTCCGTCGCGCCATAGACGTGTTGCGGGCAATGGCGCGGGATCCGGACCGGGCCCACGAGTACAACCGCTACTCCCTACGCTGCCGCAACGCCGACGCGTAGGTACGACTGTCCCTTCTCCGTTCTGAGTCTCAATCCTCAACGATCCAATGAGCACACGCCCCGAGTCTCTCGCGACCGTCACGGACATCGACTGCACCGGACAGACGGCCCTCGTCACCGGCTCCACGAGCGGCATCGGCCGCGTGGCGGCGTATGCGCTGGGACGGCTCGGGGCGGAGGTGATCGTGCACGGCCGCGACCGCGAGGCGGGAGAGGCGGTCGTCGAGGGCATCCGCGAGGAGGGAGGCGAGGCGGCCTTCGTGGCGGCGGACTTCACGGAGGCCGCCGCGATCCGTACGCTGGCGGAGACGGTCCGTACGGAAACGGACGGGCTCGACCTCCTGCTCAACAACGCCGGGGGGCTGTTTCGGGAGGGGCGGCTCGTGGAGGGCATCGAGCGCACGTTCTACGTAAACCACCTCGCCCCGTACCTGCTGACCGCCGAGCTCCTCGACCACCTGCGCGAGGACGCCCGCGTCGTCACGATGGCCTCCGACGCCCACCGCGGGGCCGAGCTCGATCTGGACCGCGTGCGCACCGTCGACGGGTACTCCGGAATGGGGGCCTACGCCCACTCGAAGCTCGCAAACGTGCTGTTCGCGTCGGAGCTGGCCCGTCGCCTGGACGCCGCGGGCCGCCCCGCCGTGTCCAACAGCCTCCATCCCGGATTCGTCCCCGGAAGCCAGTTCGGACGGTTCCTGCCCGGCCCGCTCTCGGGCCTGTTTCAGATGCTGGGCGTGGTGCCGGGCACCTCGTCGGTGGCCGACGGGGCCGCCGAGCTCCTGCACGTGGCCGTGTCGCCCGATACGGCCGATGTCTCGGGGCGGTACTTCTCGGGGCAGTCGCCCACCACGCCGGCGGCTGCGGCCCGGGACCGGGCGGCCGCCGAGCGCCTGTGGCACCGGAGCGCGGAGCTGCTGGGCATGGACGTGCCCCTGTCTGACGCCGTGTCCGGGTCGGCCGCGACCGACGCGTCGTAGCCGCCGCGCCGGCCCGTGTGGCCTTTTCCGATGGAGGGCAGCCACGGCCCCACCGGCCGAGTCCCATCGTGGACTATCCGTACTGGCGCACGACGTACTCCTCCTCCATGTACTCGATCAGCTGAAGGGCCTTGGACTTCGCCGCCTCCGAGAGCTGCCGCATGCAGTCGCGCATCGAAATGATGCCGCTAAGCTGCCCGTCGGCGTCGACCACCGGCAGGTGACGGCACTGCAGGTCGCGCATTCGGTCGAGGGCGTCTTCGAGCGACTGGGCCGGCGTGACGGTCGCTACGTCCTCCGTCATGACGGTTTGCACCGCGGTGTCCCTGGGGGCGCGTCCCTCCAGCGCCATCTTGCGCATGTGGTCGCGCTCCGTAAAGATGCCCGCGATGGCGCCGTCGGCCGTCACCACGATGGAGCCGACCCCGATCTCGGCCATCCGGTCGATGCAGTCGTAGACGCTGTCCTGGGGCGCGGCGGTGAGCACGGTGGTCGGGTCGTGGAGGGCGCCCTTCGCCTCAAGCACGTCCTCGACGCTGGAGTTGGGAATTGCGGGTTCGTCGTCCATTGGAAGCAGGAATGCAGTAACACAGGAATGCAGTAACGAAGGTGATCGGAGGCAGGCCCGTCGGTCCAAATGGACATACGGGGCAGAAACACGAGCAGGAAAAGGGACCCCCCGACACGTGGTCGGACGGTCCCTTTTCCGGTTCGTGTGATACGTGACGCTAAGCGGGGATGCACTAGTATCCGCCGCCCCCACCTCCACCGCCGCCCCCGCCGCCATCGTCGCCACCACTGGCATTGGCACCGATGTTGCCCTGCGCGACGACATTGCCAAGCTTCGCGGCGCTCTGGTGAACGTTAACGTAACCGTCGAAGCTCGTCAGGTTGTCGTAGGAGCGGTTGACGAGCTTGCTGCTCCGAGCCGCAGAGTCGGTGCCGTCAACAGGGCTGAGGTAAATCTCGATGCCCCCTCCCGATCCGCCGATCACACCGTTGTGGATGTGCGCCGGGTGGGATACGTCCGCTCCCGTTGCACCGTCGACATTGAGCTTCCAGGTGACGATTGTCATTCCGTTGGTCACCTCGTTAAACGTCACCTGTCCTGGAATGCCGTCCGGAGCGACGCTGCCATCGTTCGGGTTGGCGGACAGTGAGTACGTCGTTGATTGGGGATTGTCCACTACGTTGAAGCCTTCGCTGGGCTGGCCGTCGGCGTTGGCCCCAATGTTGCCCTGCGCAACGACATTGCCGAGGTTCGCGGCGCTCTCGTGGATGTTGATGTATCCGTCGAAGTCGGCAAGATTATCAAACGATCGATCTACGACCCGAGCACTTGTCCCCCCTCCGCCGGTGCCGTCGATTGGGCTGAGGTAGATCTCGATGCCCCCTCCCGACCCGGCGGCGCCGTTATGGATGTGCGCGGGGTGGGACACGGTTGTGCCTGTGGCTCCACCGTTGAGTTCAAGCGTGACGAGTGTCTGGTTGGGGCCCAATTCCCGAAAAGTGGCCGTGGCGCTCAAGCCGTCGGAGAGCGCCCCGTCGTTGGACTGGGCCGACAGGTCGTAGCTCACTTGGCGGAGAGGCTGATCTGCATTCATTCCCGAATCGCTGCTGTCACAGCCGGCCAGTACCCCGAGGGCCAGTGGAAGAAGGCAGAGGATTGGGAGGGTAGAAGTACGGAAGGCATCCATGAGGCTAGGCTCGGTGGTCAGAAGGACATGCTCCGGAAGAGCACTATTAAGTATGTGAGTGCGGTACCTATTCTGCGTCGAGAAGGTGCAAACGAGGCCTGTTCAAACGTGACGACCCTGCGATCTACCCTTACGGTCGTGTTATCTCGTGGGAAGTCGCCCGTGGTCGTGTGCTGCGTTCCCACATGAGGACCGCCATTCCTTCTCGTCCGCAGTCGAGACGTCCACGAGGTTGTGAAAGACATGTCTCATATCCCCAGCGCCCGGACAACTACGTCCTGAAGGGGTGTCTAACTTTTGTGCTCATCGGACACTTCCCCAATTTCTCCACGGACCCCCGCCCAACATGAACGACTCCCCCGCAGTACTCGTGATTGGCGGCGGCGCCACCGGCACGGGCATCGCCCGGGACCTCGCGCTGCGCGGCGTTGAGGTGCTTCTGGTGGAGCGGGAGGGGCTCTCCAGCGGGGCCTCTAGTCGCTCCCACGGACTGCTACACAGCGGGGCCCGTTACGCCGAGGCCAACCGGGTGGGGGCGGAGGAGTGCATCGCAGAAAACCGCGTCCTCCGGTCCATCGCCGGGGCGTGCATCCGGGACACCGGCGGCCTGTTCGTCCAGCTGGCCGACGACGACCCGGACTACTTCGAGGAGAAACGGGCGGCCTGCGACGCGATTGGGATCGAGACGACCCTGCTTAGCGCGGCGGAAGCGCGCGCCCGCGTGCCGGGCCTGTCGGACGATGTGGAGCGGGCGATGTGGGTGCCCGACGGGGTGGTGTACCCGTCGCGCCTCAGTGCCGCCAATGCCGCCGATGCCGAGGCCCATGGCGGGTTCGTGCGTCCCCACGCACCCCTTGAGGACCTGGTGGTTGAGAGGGGACAGGTCGTGAAGGCACTGATCGGTGGGACGGTCGACGCGGCGGTCGAGCCGACATACGTCGTGAACGCGACGGGGGCCTGGGCGGGCACGGTCGCGTCGATGGCCGATGTCGACCTGGGAATGGCCCCCTCCCGGGGCGTCATGATCTCGGTGGAGTACGAGGGCCTCGGCCCGGCGCTGAACCGGTGTCGCGACCCGGACGACGGGGACATCGTCGTGCCCCACGACGACGAGGTGGTGCTGGGAACCACGAGCGTGCCGGTGTCGGACCCGGACGACTACGAGGAGGCCGACTGGGAGGTCGAGACGTCCGTCCGGGAGTGCGCCACCATGCTGCCCCCTGTGGCCGACGCCCCGACGGTCCGCACGTGGTGGGGCGTGCGGCCGCTGTACGCCCCCGACGAGCAGGCGAGCAATCGGCGCGGCATCTCGCGGGGCTTTACCACCGTGGACCATGCCGCCGACGGGGTGGACAACTTTGCCAGCATCGTCGGCGGCAAGCTGACGACCTACCGACAGATGGCCGAGGCCGTGTCCGATCACGTCTGCGGCGAGCTCGGCGTGGACGCCGCGTGCGAGACGGCGACCCGGCCGCTGCCCGGCGCCGACGACCCCGACCGGCTCGACGAATTCGTCGCCGCCTACGACGGACAGGGACCGACCGACGCGGACGTGTCCGGACAGGGATAATGTTTCTGCCCGTGCGATCCGGCCTGTCGATGGGGTTGAGACGAGGGAAAGGCCCGCCAGAAACAGGAGGCTCCTGCCAGTCCACTCCGCTGTTGCACAGAGCGGATCGATCCGTGCAGTAGGGGGGCTACGGATCCGCTTCGTCGGTGGAGGGCCCGTCCGCCAGCGCCTCCTCCTTCACGGCGTTCAGGTAGTCCAGTGCCGCCTCGCGGTCGTCCGGCAGGTCCGGGTCCTCGAAGACGACCTCCTTGATCGCGCCCAGCGCCCGGTTCTCCGGCCCGTCGAGCCGGTCCTGCATCGCCTCGAAGAGGGCGCCGCGGCGGAGCGCCTCGTCCTTGATCGCCATGAGGTGGTCGTAGGCCGCGTCGTGCTCGTTGGGAATCTCGCCGTCGAGAATGGCCTCGCGGATCCACGTCTTGGCGATGCCCACGGCCACCCCCTCTTCGATGCCGAGCGTCTCCATGATCTCGTACCCGTCCACCGGCGGCTCGAAGTTGCGGAGGCGGTCCTTCTCCTCCACGGCCCGCATCTTCTCCTCCACGCGGTCGAAGGCGCGCTGGTAGCGGCGGCGCCGGTCCGGGTTGTTCGAGGTGACGTCCGACCGCACCAGGGTCATGAGGTCGTCGATGTCGTCCCCGGCCTCGTAGAGCAGGCGGCGCACCGCCGAGTCGGTCACCTTCTCGTCCGCCAGCGCGATGGGGCGGAGATGGAGGCGGACCAGTTTCTGCACGTAGTCCAGCCGCTCGTCGGTCGGCAGGCGCCACTTGCGGAAGAGGTCCGGGATCATGCGGGCGCCCACGTCCTCGTGGCCGTGGAAGGTCCAGCCGTCCTCCGGATCGAATCGCTTGGTCTTGGGCTTGGCGATGTCGTGGAGGAGGGCGGCCCACCGGAGCCAGCGCGTCTCCGCCCCGGGCCGGTCCGACGTCCGCTCCGCGACGTTGTCGAGCACCTCGAGCGTGTGGTAGAAATTGTCCTTGTGGTCGCGCCCGTTGACCACGTCCACCCCCTTCAGCCGCTGAATTTCAGGCATGACGTGCGCCAGCACGCCGGAGGCCTCCAGAATCTTGAAGCCGATGGACGGCGTGTCGGCCTCCAGCATCTTGTGGAGCTCTTCGGTGATGCGCTCCTGGCTCAGGATCTCGACGCGGTGGGCCTGCGTCCCCATTGCGTCGAACACGCGGTCGGACACCCGAAACTCGAGCTGCGTGGCAAAGCGGGCGGCCCGGATCATGCGGAGGGGGTCGTCCTCGAACGTGTCCGCCGGGTCGAGGGGCGTGTCGATGGTCTGCCGCTCCAGGTCGCGCCGGCCGTCGAACGGGTCGAGGAGGGCGCCGAAGCGGTCCGGCGTGAGGTGGATCGCCATCGCGTTGACCGTAAAGTCGCGGCGGTACTGGTCGTCCTCCAACGTGCCGGCCTCCACCTCCGGCTTTCGGGAGTCGGAGCGGTAGCTCTCCTTGCGGGCGGCCACGAACTCCAGCACGAGCGCGTCGTCCGGGTGGTCGTCGGGGAGCGCGTCCGCGGCGGGGATGCGGATCGCGGCGGTGCCGAACTTGGGGTAGACGTGTGCGGTGCGGCCGCCGAGGGCCTCGCCCACCGCCTCGGCCAGTGCGATGCCGGTCTCGGGCCCGACGGTGACGAAGTCGAGGTCCGTAGTGGAGCGGCCCAGGAGCACGTCGCGCACCATGCCGCCCACGGCGTACGCCTCGATGCCCTTCCGCTCGGCCACGCGCCCGATCGTGCGCAGGATCGACTCGTAGGGAACGTCCCGTAGCCGGTCGGCCAGGGTGTCGATGTCAGTGTAGGAAGGGGCCTCCGTCATGCCGTCGGGACGTCTTGAACACCAGTTTCGCGGTGTGTATGGACGGCATGGGCCCCCGGTTCGTTCGGCGGGGGCGGGGCTTTTCGCCGGCAATTTGGGAGACCGCGTGGTGAGGGCGGCGGCATCACCACTCAATCGTGGAGAGGGTGTCTTCCGTGTCGTCGGTGTTTTCGGCATCCGGCGTCTCGGGCTCGGCGCCGGACGGGTCCGTCGAGGGGGCGGCCGGCGAGGAGGACGGGGATTCCGGAAGGCCGTCCCCTTCTTGGAGGGGGCGAAAGGAGGCGGTCTCCTCCCCGGTATCGGTGGACTCGGGGGGCGACGACGGCTCAATGTCGAGCGTAACGGACCGCTCGGCGGCCTCGGACGGCTGTTGCCCCGACGAGTCGGCCGGGGGCTCGTCGGGGGACGACGAAAGGGCAGGGATTGTGTATGCCTCGGCGGAGAAGAAGGCGTCCTTCAGAACCGGAATCTGGTCCGCGGTGTCGCACAGGCCCCCCTCAAAGTCGGCCTCGTCCTCAATTGTCAGGGCCTCGGCACACAGAATGCCGTGCACCGACGCGGTTTGCAGCACGACGAGGTCCGCCTGCGCGTGCAGGATCCCTGTCGCGTCGCCGGCGATTCGGATCGACCCGGCCCGAATTTCCCCGTGGATGGCGCCCCCGCGGGACACGTGCACGTGCCCCTCGGTCGTCACGTCCCCGTCGAGGACCCCATCGACCCGGAGGTCGTCCTCCTTCAGGTCAAACGTCCCCTGTGCGGTCGTGTCCTCCCCGAGCACCGAGAGGGCCGACGAGGGGGCGGCGGCGTCATCGTCGTCGGTCGAGCGTCGAAAAAAGTTGAACATGGCGGCCGGAAATTGTTCGAACGGAACAGGCGAAGGGCCTCCGGGCTACGCGCGCTCTCGGTCGAACAGCGTGACGGAGGTGTTGGCGTTGCCCAGGTCGAGCCCGACGGCGTGGTCCGGGCTCTTGCCGTTTACGCCGGCGGCGTGGAGCGCAAACCCTCGGCTCACGTGGGCGGCCGGATCCGGCACCACCTCCAGGGAGAGGACCTCCCCAAACTCGTCGTCGAAGGCGTCCACGAGCTCCGTGTAGAGGGCGCCGCCCCCGGCGAGGTACATCTTGCGGGTCTGCCCGAAGTCGCTGTCGTCGAAGGCCTTTTTGAGGGCCGGGGACACGACGTCGTTGTAGTAGATGCGGAGCACCTTCTGCCGAAGCTCCGAGAGGTCGTAACGCTGGCGCCCGGCCACGACGGTGCCCCGGCGCATCGCCATGTCGATCTGGTGCTCGGTGGGCATGTCCAGGTAGTGCTTCTCCCGGAGCCGCTCGGCCATCATCGACGTGGCGTAGCGGAGCCCGTGTCCGCTCGTCGCCGTTCGCTGGACGGGGCCGGAGGGAAGGCTCAAGACGGACTCGAACGTTCCGTACCCCAGCGAGACGGCGAAGAAGGGGTCGTCTTCTTCGATCTCCCCCTCGCGGGTCGCCGTCACGTGGCCCTCGATCTCCGGAAGGACCTCCACGTCCGCAATGTCCACGCCCACGACCGAGTGCTCCCCCTCGCCGAAGGGGCGCCCGTCGAACTCAATTTCCTGCTCGCCTTCAATCAGGTTGCCCGCGCTCCGGCGGTGGACCCGGTACGAGGAGTAGGGGAAGCCCGTCGTCAGCGTCAGTGGCGTGTCGGCCCCGCCGGCCTGGGCGACCAGAAGCCCGGCCCGAAGCAACAGGCGGTAGTCGAGGTCGGAGGGGGCGTTGTTGATGCCCTTGTGGGGGGCCGTCCCCTCGCGGAGGGCAAGGTCCCCGACGACGTACTGCTCATCGTCGACCTGGACCTTCAGGCCCTCGAGAAGCCCGTCGGCCACGTCGACCAGCTCGGTCGTGTTGGTTTCGAAGACACTCGGAAACGACTGTGTTTTCAGCATCGCGCTAGAAATTTCAAGAGACCCGGACAGCGAAGGCGGCACGTTCCCAGACGGAGGGACCGGCTGGGTCTCTTGTTATCGCCACGATTGTCGGTGTATTAAGCGCACATGCTTTCGACCAGGGAGAACCGACCACGGAGGCCCGCCGGAGGCCTCGGTTCCGCCGGCCCGCGAGGACGGGACCGGCACCGGGGGAGGCACGAACCGTGAAGAAGCGGGCCGCAGGATTACCCCCCTCGGGCGTCGACCGACCACGCGTCCACGACGGAGGGGCCGTCCACGACGTGGAGGGTGTCCTGGTTGGCCACGGTGACGCAGGCGTGGTTCGGGACGATGCGGAGCCGGTCGCCCACCGTCAGGTCCGCATCACCGGTCATCGTGAGCCATCCGTGCTCCTCCGAGAGATGATCGACGCGAAGGCCCGGGTGAGGGCGCATCTGCGCGGCATCGGCTAGGGCAATGCCGTGTCCGTCCGTGCCGTAGCCGGTGTCTGTGGTGAACACCTTTTTTCCCGCGTCCACGAACGCGTGGGCGGTGCCGTCGGGTTTTTGCTGCGTGCTGACGACGGTTGTGAGCACCGTGAGGGCGCAGTCGCCGAGCGGGGCCGCGCCGAGGGCGACCTGCATCGCGTCGTGCATCACGTAGTTGCCGGGGCGAATCTCGGTGACCCGAAAGCCGTCGCGCGTCGCGTTCTCGAAGGCGGCCATCGACGGCGTGGAGCCGACGCTGATCTCAAGGTCGTCGGGCGTCACGTCCACGCCATCCGCCTCGGCGAGGGCGCACGCCACGGACAGCATTCGGTCCCGCTCGTGCCGCGCGGCGCGGCGCAGGGCTCCTTTCGCTGTCTCGTCGTCGGACGGGCCGTCGTAGGCCTGGCCGGCGTGCGTGAGAATCCCCGCAAGCTGGAGGCCCGGCAGGGACGCGATGTGCTGCGCCAGCGCCACCGCCGCCGCGTCGTCCGCCCAGTGGACGCCGCAGCGCCCGTGGCCCACGTCCACCTCCATGAGCACCTCGACCGGGTTGTCGGCCCCGGCGTAGACGGCCGACGCCTGGTCGGCGCCCGCCATGGTGTCGACCGTGAACGAGAGCGTGGCGGCGGCCCGCAGGGCGCGCAGCCGCTCGTGCTTCGGGCGACCGACGACCGGGTAGGCCACGCGCACGTCGTCGAAGCCCGCCGCGACGAAGGTCTCGGCCTCGTGCACGGTGGCGACGGTGAGGCCCTCGGCGCCGCGCTGTTGTTGCTGCTCGGCGATCGCGACGGACTTGTGCGTCTTCACGTGGGGGCGGAGGGTCACGTCGTTCGCGTCGGCCGTGGCCTGCATGGCCGCAAGGTTCTCTTGCAGGCGCGACTGTTCGATCAGGAGGGCAGGGGTGGAAAGGGCAGACAGGGTCATGAGGAAATGGACGTAAGTGGGGAGGCGTGCGTGAAGGGGCGCGACTGGTCGGGCGGTTCCGTGGGCGCGGAGGGAGGAACCTCCTGCTCCTCAATCCCATCGGACAAGGGACTTTTCATCCCCAGCGCTGCTTCGTCACAATGCGTTTGCTTTTTGCAGTTCGGTCGTTTGTCCTCGTGGCGGTCCTCGTGCTCGCGATGGGACCGGGCCGGGCCCACGCCCAGATGGAAATGCCACCCCGGTCGCTCGGCGCGGTAATCGAGCAGGCGGAAGCGCAAGAGGCGCCGATCCTGCTGGAGGTCTACGCGCCGTGGTGCCCCTACTGCCAGCGGATGCAGGAGAACGTGTACGCGGACGCAGAGGTGCGGTCGTACCTCGACCGCCGCTTTACGTATGCCCGCCTCAACCGCGACACGACGGGGGGCACCCATCGGTTCAACGGCCGCACCCTCTCGTCGAAGGAACTGGGGATGGCCCTCGGGGCGCGAGGGGTGCCCACGACCGTCTTCATGAAACCGGACGGCACCCCCATTGCAAAGCAGCCCGGCTACATCAAGCGGCCCGTCTTCCTCCAGATGCTCCGCTACTTCGGCTCCGGGGCGTACGAGGAGCAGAGCTTCGAGGCGTTCCGGGCACGGGCGTCCGAGTGACCCGCTGCGGACTGCCGGCCATGGGCGAGGGGACGTCAGGTCCCTAGGGGATTTTATTCGTCCGTCGCCTCCACCCGGGCCGACTCAATCCGGTCGAAGGCACGGAGCCGGTCCACGACCTCCATCCCGTCCGTCACGCGTCCGAACGCGGTGTAGCTCCCGTCCAGGTGGGGCTGCATGCTGTGGGAGACAAAGAACTGGCTGCCCTCCGTATCTGTGCCGGCACTGGCCATGCCGATGGTGCCGCGGCGGTGGCCGATGCGCGTCGCCTCGGTGCGGAGGAAGAATCCAGGCCCGCCGAAGCCGTCCCGCCGCGCAAAGTCGCCCCCCTGCACCACGAAGTTGGGCACCACGCGGTGGAAGGGCACGCCGTCGTAGCGGCCCTCCTGCGCAAACCGCGTGATCGCCTGCGTCGTCTGCGGCGCCTGTTCAGTGTCGAGCGCGATCGTGACCGTGCCCCGGTTCGTTTCCAACACGAGGCGCGGGTGCGGGCCTAGCGCCTGGAGGGCGCCCCAGTCGATCGAGGGCGTCTCCGGGAGCGGCTTCGCGGCGGCGGTGACGGTTGAGTCCGTCGCGGCGGAGAGCCCCTGTGCGGCGGTGTTCCGGACGGCGTGATGGGGATGATCGAGCGCGTCGCGGAGGGTCGTCTCGGCCGTCGAGCCCCCGAGCGTGCCGAGCGCCCCCAGCACGGCCGTCATGCCCTCCAAATCGTCGGGCGTGGCGAGTGTGCGGTAGGTGGCGGCGAGCGTGTCGGCGGCGCCCATGGAGGCAAAGGCCGAGTCGGCGAGGGCGGACGCGCCGTGGTAGAGCAGCGCCGGGTCGCCCCGGCGCACGGCGGCGGAGAGTCGTTTGAATGTGGCCTCCGCGTTGGTCGGGCGGGTGCGCTCCCATCGTGCCGTGAGGGCCTGCACGGCGGCCGCGGCCACGCGCACATCGTCGTGCCGGAGGGCGGCGTGCAGCATGGTATCGGCCCGCGGGCGATCGAGGGGGGCAAGGGCGGGGAGGCCCGCGGCGTAGGCCACCGGTGAGCGCTCGGCGCGCCAGCGGCCGACGGTATTGAGGACCCGCTCCGAACGTCCGTTTCGGGCGAGGCCGAGCAGCAGCGGTGCGGTTACGCGCCACCGGCGGGGATGGGCGTCGAGCCAGGCCCCGACGGCCGCGACGCGGTCGGGGGACCAGTCGAGCCCGGCCAGCGTCTCAGCGGCCGTGCGGGCCACGAGCGGATGGCCGTCGTTGAGGGCCGCGACGAGGGCGTTTCGTGATTTGTCGGCGGGAGTGAGCGCCGAGAGCCCCCGGGCAGCCTCCACGCGTGTGCGCCAGTCGGGGGCCGTCCGGAGCCAATCCGCCAGGCGAGGCGCATCGGCGGCGTCGCCCGTCGTGCCCAGTGCCCGAAGCAGATGCATGGCGGCCGGGTCGTCGGGGGCCGTGTCGTTGAGCACGGCGCGGATCGTGTCGGCGCGGCCGGCAGCGAGGGCCTCCACCCGCCCCAGTGCGTACGCCGCGTTGCGGCGCGTCCACGGGTCGTCGGACCGCAGGTGGTTCAGAAGCCAGGTCGTGGCCGTCGAGTCGGTCACGCCGCGCATGCCGTAGCGGGCGATCGTCAGCGCCAGGTCGGAATGACGGGCCGGGGGGGGACGAAGCCGAATGAGGTCGCGTAGGGACTGGGTGTCGCCCGTCGCGCCGAGTGCGTCGATGAGCCGTCGCTGCACCGAGGGGTCGCGCTCGAAGCGTAGGGCTTGAAGCAGCGGGGCCGCCGGCACCCCCGACGGCATCTGGGCGAGGGCGAATGCGGCGTCGGTGCGGACGAGGGGCACGCTGTCGCCCAGCAGGTCGAGGAGCCCGGGAATGGCACTGGTGTCCCGGACGGAGGCGAGGGCAAGGGCGGCCCGGGCCCGCACGTCGGCGTCGTCGGCCCCAATCTTTTCGCGGAGCAGGGCGCCGTTTCGGTCGACCTGGGCCTTCACGACCGCCTGCAGCGCAGGGCGCGTCAGCAGGTCGTCGGATGGGCGCTCGGGCATCGGCTGCGCGGCCACGCCCGTGAGGCTCCAGAGACAGACGAGGGGGAGGGCAAGCCAGGTCCTCATGGGGAGGCGGGACAGGTGAGGAGAGACCGGGGACGGGCAAAAGCGAACGGCGCGACGCGTGTTCGCGCCCTTGCGGCCGCACTCCTGCATCGTCTCGTGCGCACGACCCGACGGCCGTCTCTCGGTGATCGGCTGCTGCAGCCGTCGCGGACGAGGCGGTTCCGTGCGGGAGCAGGGCCCGCTGTGAGGGGCGGGGAGAGGGAAGCGGACAGCCAGGACGCGGGACGCCGGAGAGGTGGAGACGGCGTCCCGGTCCCTTCAAATATAGTATTGAGTGAGCGCGAGAGAGCAGTTGCCCCGAAGGGGTACTCTTTGAGAAAACCCCCGGATTTATCCGGGAGATACACGGACTCTCTCGTTAGCCACAACGAAACAAATTAGTTGCCTAACGATGCGGTTTAATGTCATACCGATAACCAAAGTATGACACAGTTTTCTTTTGAGCATCTGTACCGTCGGGCTGACGGGAGAGGCTTTGGTCTCTAATGCCTACGGAGGGCATGTAAGACCTGAATTGAAAGGACTTCAGGCAGGCCCCGCGAAACAGGAAGTCTTTTCCGTGAGGAAGAATCCCCTCGATTCATCGAGGGGAGAAGTCAAGACTGTCGCGTGCCGACCTTCCCCATGGCGACGCGCAGGCGGTTGCGGGCCCGGTCGCGGGCGGCCTCGTGGGTCTCGCGCTCCTCCTCCTGCACGCCTTCTTCGAGGCGTCGCTTCGCGCGCTCCTCGGCGCTCTCGGCCCGCTCCACGTCGATTTCCGAGGCCGGCTCGACCGTCTCGGCCAGCACGGTGACCTTGTTGTCGATGACCTCCAGAAAGCCGCCGCTCGTGGCAAAGATGATGCGGTCGTTGTGCATGTCGGCGTACTCGTGGGCCGCCTGCGTCTTCACGATGAGGGGCCCGATGCCGAACGCGGCGATCATGGGGGCGTGGTCTTCGCGGACCTCGAACGAGCCTTCAATGCCGGGGGCGCGGACGCCGTTGGCCGGGCCCTGAAACGAGCGCTCGTCCGGCGTCACGATGTCAACGGTCAGTTCGTCGGCCATCTGTGGGTGTTGGGTTTGAGGGTTGAGGGGGGGCGTCGCTCAAATGGTCAACGCACGACGCGTGGCGCCCAACTCGGTTATGCTTCCTCGGCCATCTCCTCGCCGGCCTCGATCACCTCGTCGATCGTGCCCTTCAGCAGGAAGGCCCGCTCGGGCAGGTGGTCGAGCTCGCCGTCGAGAATCATGCGGAAGCCGCGGATGGTCTCCTCGATGGGGACGTACTTGCCGGGCTGACCGGTAAACTGCTCGGCGACGAAGAAGGGCTGGCTGAGGAACCGCTGCACGCGCCGGGCGCGGTTGACGGCCTGCTTGTCCTCGTCGCTCAACTCGTCCATCCCGAGAATCGCGATGATGTCCTGGAGCTCCTCGTAGCGCTGGAGGATCTCCTTCACGTCCTGCGCGGTCTCGTAGTGCTCGGTGCCCAGGGCCCGCTCGTTGAGCATCTGGCTCGTGGAGTCGAGCGGGTCGATGGCCGGGTAGATGCCCTGTGTCGACAGCTGGCGCGAGAGAACGGTCGTGCAGTCGAGGTGGGCAAACGTCGTGGCCGGGGCGGGGTCCGTCAGGTCGTCGGCCGGGACGTAGACGGCCTGGAAGGAGGTAATGGAGCCCTCCTGCGTCGAGGTAATGCGCTCCTGAAGGTCGCCCATCTCGCTGGCGAGCGTCGGCTGGTAGCCCACGGCGCTCGGCATGCGCCCCATAAGGGCCGACATCTCCTGGCCCGCCTGGACGAAGCGGAAGATGTTGTCGAGGAAGAAGAGCACGTCCCGCCCCCCAAGGTCGCGGAAGTACTCCGCAATCGTGAGGCCGGTCAGGCCCACCCGGGCCCGGGCGCCGGGCGGCTCGTTCATCTGGCCAAAGACGAGCGAGATGTTGCTCTCGCTGTTCATCTCGTCGAAGTCGACCTTGTCGAGGTCCCAGCCGCCGGACTCCATCGACTCGCGGAACTCCTCGCCGTAGGTCATCACGCCGGCCTCAATCATCTCGCGGAGCAGGTCGTTGCCCTCGCGGGTGCGCTCCCCAACGCCGGAGAAGACCGAGAGGCCCTCGTGCGCCTTGGCGATGTTGTTGATGAGCTCCATAATGAGGACCGTCTTGCCGACGCCGGCCCCGCCAAAGAGGCCGACCTTGCCGCCCTTCGGCACCGGCTGGATCAGGTCCATCACCTTGATGCCGGTTTCCAGCACCTCCTGCGACCCGGTCAGTTCGTTGTACTCGGGCGGGTCCTGGTGAATGGCCCGGCGCTCGTCGACGTCCGGCTCCGGCAGGCCGTCGATCGGCTGGCCGACGACGTTGAAGAGGCGCCCCCGAATCTCTTCGCCGATGGGCACGCTGATGGGCTGGTTCGTCGCCGCAATGGCCTGGCCGCGCTGCAGCCCGTCGGTCGAGTCCATCGCAATCGCCCGGACGCGCCGTTCGCCAAGGTGCTGTTGCACCTCCAGAATCAGGTCGCGGCTGTCCTCCCGTTCGATCCGGAGGGCGTCCAGAATGTCGGGCACGCCGTCGCGCGGGAATTCGGCGTCGACGACCGGGCCGAGCACCTCGACAATTTTGCCCTTGACTTCGTTGCTTCCTACTTCCATGAGACGGGGTCAGTTATTCGTTGAGAAGAGGGGCCAGACGCTGCAAAGGACGGCGGCGCTTCGCCGGAAGATATCGGTCCATTTGCAGAATGTACACGCTTGAAAACGTAACGGGCGCCGACGGAAAATGCCTACGCGCCGGATGAGAATTCCACGGTTGCGCCGCAAAGAATCCAGGAATTCCGTGCCGGTGCGAATTTCGGTTTCCGATGCCTGATTTCGTAGGTTTTGGACAGCCCCACGTTCCATCCCCGTGCCAACCCGGTTGTGCACCCATGCATTTTGGTTCCCTGCCCGCCTCGCTGCGCTGCTCGTGCGTCGTGCTTCTGGTGCTCGGGGCGGTGGGGCTGACCACGCTTCCCACCCGCGCCCAAGACGCGAAGGACTCCTCCCTTCCGACCATCGCCGAGAAGACCGAGGGGATGACAAAAATGGACGGCTACGTTCCGGTCTACTGGGACGCGACGACGGGCAAACTCTGGCTGGAGATTTCCCGATTCGATACCGAGATGCTCTACGTCAGCTCGCTGCCCACGGGGCTCGGGTCCAATCCCGTCGGGCTCGACCGGGGCCAGCTCGGAACCCAGCGGGTCGTCCGCTTCGAGCGGACGGGGCCGACGGTGCTGCTCGTGACCCCGAACCTCGACTACCGCGCCGCCTCCGACAACGCGTACGAGCGAACCGCGGTGCGGGAGGCGTTCGCGCCGGGCGTCCTGCAGGGCTTCGAGGTGGCGGCCGAGGGGCCTGAGGGGCACGTGCTGGTCGACGCGACCGACTTCGTGGTCCGCGACGCCCACGGGGTGGTCCGTCGCCTGAAAAACACCGGGCAGGGGGCGTACTCGCTCGCGGAGGGACGCAGTGCGCCCGTTCTCGAACACGTAAAGGCCTTTCCCCAGAACACCGAGCTGGAGGCGCGGCTCACCTTCACCACGGACGGCGACCCGGGGGCGTACGTGGAGCGGACGGCGGCCGCGCCCCGCGCCCTCACGCTCCGCGTGCGCCACTCGCTCGTCGAGCTGCCCGACACGACCGGGTACACCCCGCGCCGCTTCGATCCGCGCTCGGGGCTCTTCTACACGGACTACATGGATTTTGCAACGCCCATCGGGAAGTCCATGACGAAGCGGCTCGTCAACCGGCACCGGCTCACCTGTGCGGAGGCGCCCGGCGCGGACGGGCTGTGCCCGCCGGAGGAGCCCATCGTCTACTACCTCGACCCCGGCACGCCCGAGCCGGTGCGCAGCGCCCTGCTCGACGGCGCCCGGTGGTGGGCGGAGGCCTTCGAGGCCGCGGGCTTTGAGGACGCCTACCGGGTCGAGGTGCTGCCGGACAGTGCCGACGCGATGGACGTGCGCTACAACGTGATCCAGTGGGTGCACCGCCGCACGCGGGGGTGGAGCTACGGCGCCTCCGTGACCGACCCGCGGACCGGCGAGATTCTAAAGGGACACGTCACGCTCGGCTCCCAGCGCGTACGGCAGGACTACCTGCTGGCCGAGGGGCTCCTGGCCCCGTACCAGGGCGCCCGTGCCGACGGCTTTCCGCCCGGCGACGACCCGATGCTGGAGATGGCGCTCGCCCGCATTCGGCAGCTGTCGGCGCACGAGGTGGGGCACACGCTGGGCCTCGCCCACAACTTTGCCGCGTCGGTGAATGACCGCGCCTCGGTCATGGACTACCCGGCGCCGCTGGCCCGCGTAGAGGGGGATTCCATATCGCTGAAGGAGGCCTACGACACCGGCGTGGAGCGGTGGGACGTGAAGGCCCTCCAGTACGCCTACGCCCGTCCGGGCCCCAATCAGACGGAGGCCGCGCTGCTCGACAGCCTCGTGCGGGCGGCGGAGCGGGAGGGCCTCCGGTACGTAACGGACGCGGACGCCCGTCCGGCCGGGGCCGCCCACCCGAAGGGCAACCTCTGGGACAACGGGCGCAACATGGTCGACGCCCTCGACCGGGAGATGCGGGTGCGAGACGTGGCCCTCGACCGGTTCGGCGAGGCGGTCGTGAAGCGCGGGGAGCCGCTCGCCCACATGGAGGAGGCGCTCGTGCCCCTCTACCTGCGCCACCGGTACCAGGTCGGCGCCACGGCGAAGCTGATTGGGGGCGAGGTGTACGAGTACGCCGTGCGTGGCGAGTCGGAGGCGCAGGTGTCCGAGCGCGTGCCGGCCCAACGCCAGGCGGCCGCCCTCGACGCCCTGCTGTCCACGATCACGCCCGCGGCGCTGGCCCTGCCGGAGGCCGCCCGGACCCGCATTCCGCCGCGTCCGCCGGGCCATCCGGACACCCGCGAGGTGTTCGAGGGCCGGACGGACCCGACGTTCGACCCCTACGCCCCGGTCGAGGTGGCGGCCACTATGGTGCTCGACGCCCTCACGGCGCCGGAACGGGCCCTGCGCCTCATCGAGCAGCGGGACGCCACCCCCGACCTGCCGGGCCTACAGGGCACCCTCACAACCATTACCGAGGCCGTCTGGAAGGCCGACCCGCCCGCCGACGGGTACCGGGCCGAAGTGCAGCGGACGGTGCAGCAGGTGTGGACGGACGTGCTGCTCGACCGCGCCGACGCGGGGAACGGGGCGCCGGCCGTACGGGCCCGTCTCGAACAGCACCTGCGCACGCTCCGAGACTGGCTCGCGGCCCATCCGGGGGCGATCACGGAGGCAGAGGCCCATCGGACCGCCGTCCGGGCGTCGATCGACCGGTACTTCGACCGGTCCCACGACGCGGCGTCTCCCCCGGCCTCCGTGGCGGCCCCGCCCGGATCCCCCATCGGACAGGCCCCAGGGTACCACCGGCGCCACGCCCAGCGGCAGGCCTGGCTCGATCGGTGGACCCCGCCCGTCTGCTCGCGGCAGAGGCCGTAGGGGCGGGCTCCTCATTTCTTGCATGTTTTTTGCGCACATGAAGGTCCCCGAACGTCTCCCCTCAGAGGCCCTGTGTGCGCGACGAATTGGCGGAGGAAGGGAATATACTCCGCTTTGATCCTCGCCGTCGGGAAAATACGCCCGTCCCGACGGGCCGTGGACGGGACGACCCCGTCTCTTTCCCACCGGGCGCTGATGGAGGCACCCACTGAATTGCTCTAGAGGATTGAAGGCCGATGGCCACCCCTGCTGTTGACCGAGATGCCCTCGTCGAACTCTTGGACGGGAACCCGGACGTCATCGCAACCCTTATCGACTCGTTCCTGGACGATTGCTCGGACTACATGGACGCCATCCGGAACGCGGTTGAGAGCGAAGACGCCGAGGCACTGGAACGGGAGGCCCACGGCCTGAAGGGGGCGACGGGCAGCCTTCGGGCCTCCCCGTCCAGCGAGGCGGCCCAGACGCTCGAGGAGATGGCCCACGCGGGGGACTTTGCGGACGCCGAGGCGGCCCTGGAGACGCTGGAGGCCGAAATTGACCGCCTCAAAGACGAGCTCCGTGCCCTCAGGACGGCGTGTCAGGAAGCCGCCGGACGGGTGGACTGAACGGCTACGCCGGCGGGGCGGTCGCGGACGGGCCGTCGAAGTGGTCGAAGCCCCCGGGCTGAAGCGGGACATTCTCGCCGTGGGCGCGCTGAATCTTGATCGGGTGCTCCGGGTCGTCGGGCTCCACAATCTCGCCCACCACCGTGTACGTCTGTGGGTCGAGGGCGTCGAGCTCGTCTTCCGGAATCGTGAACACCAGCTCGTAGTCCTCCCCGCCGAACAGGGCGTAAATCGTCACGTCCTCCCCGAAGTCGGTGGCCGTGTTGCGGGTCTCCGGGTCGATGGGGAGGGCCGGCTCGTAGAGTTGCGCGCCGAGGTCGCCGGCCTCGCAGATGTGGTGCACCTCGGCGGAGAGGCCGTCCGAGATGTCGATGAGGGCGTGGGGCTGCACCCCGGCGTCCCCCCAATCGCGAACCGTCTTGAGCTGGGCCGGCGGAGCCAGGTGCCGCCGGATGACGTAGGAGTACGGGTCGAGGTCCGGCTCAAAGTCCTCCTCCTGCTCCTGGAGGCGCTCCCGATTGCGCAGCAGCACCTTCAGGCCCGCGTACGAGGAGCCGAGGTCGCCCGTGACGCAGATCTTGTCGCCGACCTGGGCCCCCGTGCGGTAGACCACGTCCTCCTCCGCCGCCGCCCCCACGACCGAGATCGAGAGCGAGAGGCCGTGGGACGCGTTCGTGTCGCCCCCTACGATGTGCATGTCGTAGGCGTCGCAGGCCTGCTTCAGGCCCTCGTAGACCGTGGTAATCATCTCGACGGACACGTTCTGCGGGATGCCGATCGAGACGGTGGCGTAGCGCGGCGACGCGTTCATCGCCACCACGTCGCTCACGTTGACCGAGAGGGCCTTGAAGCCGAGGTGCTCCATCGGCATGAAGGCGCGGTCGAAGTGGACGCCCTCCACGAGGGTATCGGTGGTCATGACGTGCACGCGGTCCTCGTCTGTGCGGTACACGGCCGCGTCGTCGGCGATGCCCGACACGATGGTGTCGTCGGTGGGCTCGCCGAGCGTGTCGCGCAGGAGGGCAATGAGGCCAAACTCACCGATTTCGGCGAGGGCCGTCTGGTCGGACTGCTCCTGGGATTCCATGGGGGCGTTTGGGTTTGGGAAAGGCAACGACTGCCGGCCCTTCTATATTCCGGCGGCGGGGGCATGTTTGTATCCCGGGCGGGAGAGGCGGGCCTTTCGTCGGCTTTTTGCCAAGGCGGCGGGGCGTCCAGGCCCCTCAGCCCGGCCGCTACGGGCCGGGCACGCTCAGAGAGCCGAGAGGGGTGCGCGCCGAGGCCCCCGTCACCGACGGCAGGTTCGTGGGCGTTCCGTTGACGGCCTCGTGGGCGAGGACGGCGAAGCAGAGGGCCTCCTTCGCGTCCGGGGCCACGCCGTAGTCCGACGTGGGGCGGACGGGGATTGGGGTGAAGGCCTCCTCCAGCATCCGCAGGAGGGTGTCGTTGTGCACGCCGCCGCCACTGACGATGAGTTCGTCGATGGCCTGCTCCGGACGCACATACTGCGCGTAGGCCTGGTAGACGGACGCGGCGGTGAGGAGCGTCGCCGTGGCCATCGTGTCCTCGGGGGAGAGGGTGCGCGACTGGGCGGCGCCGAGCAGGCGGTCCACGTAGTCGGGCCCGAAGTCGTTGCGGCCCGTGGACTTCGGCGGCTCGCGGCGAAAGTACTCGCCCTCCAGCAGGTCGGCAAGCAGGTCGTGGTCGGGCGTGCCGGCGTTGGCGTGCCGGCCGTCCGGGTCGTGGGGCGCGTCGAAGAGGCGGGCGGCGAGCGCGTCGATCACCATGTTGGCCGGGCCCGTGTCGAAGGCCCGCACGTCGTCGGGGGCCGCGCCGGCGGGCAGCACCGTCAGGTTGGCGATGCCGCCGAGGTTGAGCAGCCCGCGGGCCTCGTCGGGGGCGGTGAAGGCGACCCGGTCGAAGTACGGCACGAGCGGGGCGCCCTGTCCACCCAGCGCCAGGTCCGCCGCGCGGAAATTGCCGACGACCGGCACGCCCAGCCGCGTCGCGAGGGTCGACGGGTTGCCGAGCTGGAGCGTGGCCCGGACGTCCTTGCCGGCGCAGTCCGCCGGCTCAGGGAGGTGGCACACGGTCTGGCCGTGGGCCCCCACGAGGTCGACGGTCCCGCGGTCCACGTCGGCCTCCGCCGCCACGCGGTCGACGGCCGCCGCGTACGTCTCCGCGAGGCGGGCATCGAGGCGCGTCACGTCCTGGACCGACGACGAGGCCGGATCTGTGTTCGTGCGAATGAGGTCCCGGAGGGCGGTGGGATAGGGGATGTGTACGAACGCCTCGGGGTTCATCGTCAGGTCCGGGCCGCTGCCGTCCAGCTGCACGAGGGCGGCGTCCACGCCGTCGAGCGAGGTGCCAGACATGAGGCCGACGACCGTGCGGCGCGACCGGCGGTGGAGGGCGAGAAGGGCGTCCATTCGGGACGGCGATGGGTGATGAGAAAGCGGGACGCGGGCATCGGGCCTCCACGCGCCACGATGAATGCTCCGACGCTAGGCGTCTTCCCCGGCCTCGTCGGCCTTCCTGCGCATCTCGTCGGCCTTTTCCTGAAACTCGTCGGCCCGGTCGGGCTCCTGCTCGGCCAGTGCGGCGTAGATCCGGGCGGCCTCCTGGTAGTCGTCCTGTCCCTCGTGAATGCGGGCCAGCGTTTCCGAGACGATGTCCTCCGTGTCGTCGTCCGCCGCCATCCCCGCCTCGTCGTCCACGTCTGGGGGCGGGGCGTCGGCGTCGGCCTCCGGCTCGATGCGGGCCGACTGCAGCTCGTTGATGAGGTGGTCAAGGTCGTCGGTGTCGCCCTCGTCTTCGAGCTGTTCGACCTGCTCTTCCGGTGTGGCCGGGGCCTCGTCGGGCGAGGACGGGCGGTCGGACGAGGGGGGCGCGTCGGACAGCCCCGGGCGGGCGCCGCCCTGCCGGGCCTCCCGTTCGGCCTGGCGCCGCAGCTGGGCCAGGCCGGAGTCCGCGTCGTCGGGCGGGTCCTCCGTCCCCTCGGCCGGGGAGGCAGCGTCGTTGGGGGCGGCGTCCGGGTCGGCGTCGGAGGGGGACGAGGTCTTGAGGGACGGGGGAAAGGCAAAGGTGAACGAGGCGCCGTCGTGATCCTCCAGGCGGCGAAGGACCCGCTGGGTGCCCGCCTCGGCGATGGGGCTGTTCGGCATCAGGAAGCGTGCCTCCGCCCAGGACTGCAGGGCCTCCGCCCAGCGTTCCTGGGACTCGTAGGCGTGGGCCAGCAGCACGTGCGCCCCCAGATGCGCCGGCAGGGCCCTGACCGTGTCGTGAAGCGTCGCGATGGCGGCGTCGTAGTCCTCCTGTTCGAGCAGGGCAAGGGGCTCTTGAAGGTCGGGCACAGACATGACGGAGGGCAGGAATGTGCTCGGGACGGAAGAGAGGACAGAGGCAATGAGAGGCGCCCACGGGGGTTCCCGACGCAGGCACGGTTGCAGCGAGCATCCGTGTGCCGCCGGAGGGGGACGTGCCCTGCAGGAGGCCCCTAGGGTCAGGCGGCCGGCGACGAGGCCGGAGCGGAGGCCGTCGGGCCCTGCTGGGCCGTTAGGGCCTGCCGCAGGCTCGACGCGGTCACCAGCGCGAACCCGAGGGCGAACAGCGCCTGAAACGGGACGGCGGCCCACTCGCCGAGGCCGATCACGACGCCGAGGCCCACCGTCGAGTAGACGGCCAGGGCCAGCTCGCCCCATACGATGCGGGGCACCTCGCGGATGGCGTAGCGGCTTTCCCACCAGCCGTCGCCGCCGGCACTCCCCACCTTCGGCGTGCGGATGAACGCGGTGTCGGTGCCCCGGAGGGCCTGCCACACGGCGCTCGTGTTGCTGAGCGAGAGGCCCATGGTGCCGGCCATGAACGGCACGAAGAGGCGGAGGCGCCGTCGCCAGTCGGGGTGCAGGGCGCGCTGGGCGAACAGCTGGGCGAGGAAAAACCCGGCGAACCCGAACAGGCCGAATCCCATGACGGCGAAATAGACCTCCCCGGGCCCGTGCCCGATGCCCTTGAGCAGCAGGAGCGGGGCGTGGGTGAGGGCGGCGAGCAGAATAAACGGGAAGGCGAAGTGGGCGGTGAGGTGGAACGTGCCCTCCAGCTTCACCCGCCACGGCTGGGCCGAGCGCCAGAGGCGGCCCGTCAGCTTGAGGGCCGTTTCGGCGCCGCCCTTCGCCCACCGAAATTGCTGGGCGCGGAGCGCGTTCATGTCGGGCGGCAGCTCGGCCGGCGCCTCCGCGGCGGGGACGTACGTGAGGCGCCACCCCTGCAGTTGGGCGCGGTAGCTGAGGTCGAGGTCTTCGGTGAGCGTGTCGTGGGCCCAGCCGCCCGCGTCCTCGATGCAGGCGCGGCGCCAGACGCCGGCGGTGCCGTTGAAGTTCAGGAAGCAGCCTGCCAGCTCGCGCACCCGCTGCTCGATCGCGAAGTGGGCGTCGAGCCCGAAGGCCTGCACCTTCGTCAGCAGCGAGTCGTCCCGGTTGAGGTGGCCCCAGCGGGCCTGCACCATGCCCAGGTCGGGGGCGTCGAAGAAGCGCGGCACGAGGCGGCGGAGGAACGACGGGCGCGGCACGAAGTCCGCGTCGAAAATCGCGATCAGGTCCCCGCGGGCACGCTGCAGCCCGTTGGCGAGGGCGCCGGCCTTGTAGCCGGTCCGGTCGTCGCGGCGGACGTGCGTGATGTTGACGCCCTCGGCCTGCCAGTGGGCGACGCGCCGGGCCACCCGCTCGGTCGTCGCGTCGGTCGAGTCGTCGAGGACCTGGATGTCGAGCCGGGAGCGGGGGTAGTCGAGCTGGACGCAGGCGTCGATGAGGCGGTGGGCCACTTCGGCCTCGTTGTAGAGGGGCAGCTGCACGGTCACGACGGGCCAGTCGTCGTCCGGCACTGGCAGGTCGTCGGGGTCCGGCACGGGGCCGTCGCGAAGCCTTTCACTGGCGGCGTGGACGAGGGCCAGCCAGAGGAGGTTGCCGCCGTAGGCCGTGAGGACCACGATGGCGACCGCGTAAAGTGCCGGAACGGCGACCTCGAGGGCTGCAAGCATGCGCGTTGATCGTTGGACCGTTGAAGGGTGAACGGGGGCCGCTGGTTACGGAGGCGGGGAATCCACTCGCTCATTGCTGTGCCCCCATGCTCTCGTGCCCGGTTACCGGTTGCGGCCGTAGGTCTCGTGGCTGGAGACCCAGTCGGACGACGAGATGGCGGCGCCCAGCGACAGCTCGCCGGCGAGGGTGGCCGCCGCCACGATCTCGGCAAACTTGTGGACCTTGCCTTTGCCGTAGCACCCCATCACCTCCAGGCACTCGCGCTGGGTGGGGAGGCCCGTGCCCCCGCCGTACGTGGCCACGATAAGGGACGGAATGGTGAGCGAGATGTCGAGATCGCCGTCGTCGGTAATGTCGGTGTAGAGGACGCCCGCCGACGATTCGGAGACGTTGGCCACGTCCTGCCCGGTGGCGATAAAGAGGGCCGTGATGGCGTTGGGCGAGTGGGCGCCGTTGTTGTTGGCGCCGGAGAGGAAGGCCCCGACGGTCGACACGCTCCAGTGGTGGTGCAGGGCCTCGGGCTCCACCCGCATGTGCTGGGCGAGCGTGTCCCGGTCGATGGTGGCCTCGGCCGTCACGCGCTTGCCCCGCGTCCGCATCACGTTAACCTGGGAGGCCTTCTTGTCCGTCGCGAAGTTGGATTCCAGGTAAAAGTGTTCGACTGGGCCCGGGTACTGGTCCATGATCCAGCCGCAGGCGGCGAAGGTGGCGCGCCCCACCATGTTCTGCCCCGCCGCGTCGCCGGTGCGGTAGTTGAAGCGCAGGTACGCGAAGTGGTTCGACAGGTAGTGGTCGATGTAGAGCAGCTCCGCGACGCTGGAGGTCGACTCCGCCTCCGCCCGGATCGCGTCCATGTGGTCGTCCACCCAGTGGGTGAAGTCGCGGGCCGCCCGGGCGTTGTCGAAGATGAAGACCGGGGCGCGCTGCATGCAGTCGCGGGACACGGTCGCCTCGATGCCCCCGCTCAGGTTGCACACCTTAATTCCGCGGTTGTAGGAGGCCACGAGGGTGCCCTCGGACGTGGCGAGGGGGATCAGCACGTCGTCCTGCGCGTGCTCGCCGTGCACCGTGAGCGGCCCGGCAAAACCGAGCGGAATCTGGGCGACGCCGGTGAAGTTTTCGACGTTGCCCTCCGTGACCGCCGGGTCGAACGAATAGTGCGGCACGTGGTCGAGCGAGGTGTCGCCGTAGTCCTCGACGAACTGCTGCCGCTCGTCGATGATGGCCTGGCTGCAGTTGTCGTCCGGGTCGCGGGGAATGCGCTCCAGGGCCTCGTCCTGCTCGGAGATCGAGTCCTCGACGGAAAAGGTGAGCGTGCCGAACGGGTCGGCCCGAAAGGTCAGCTCGAGGTTGTGCGTGCCGCTCTCCAGCGCCGGGCGGTCGGCCCGCAGGTGAAGGGTGCGGCGCAGGGGAAAGTCGAGCGCATCCTCGTCGGAGATCTCGTCGGCCGCGTGGGTCTCGCCCTCGCCCATAAAAAGATGCACCCGCTCCGGCGGCACCGTGTCGCCGTCAATTTTTACGTCGAGGAGGCCGGTGAGTGTGGCATCCTGCAGGCGGTTCTTGAGCGCAAACTCGACGCCCCGGTCGGTATTCTCGAGACTGCCAAACGTGTAGAGCTGCTTCAGAAGGGCGTCGGGCACGGACATGAGAGGTCGAGAGTTCGGACGGAAGCGGCTCGGACGAACGAGACATCGCCCTCAACGGAGAGGGCCCGAACGGGTTCGTGGGGAGGGCGTGGGGGTAAAGAGTGTGGGAGGGAGAGTATGGGGGTGGAAAGTGTGGAGGGGGGAGTGGGGGAAGAGGGACGTGAGCGGGCCCCCTTCGATCGTGTTCAATTCGAAGAGGCTTCGCCATCCGGGGTGAAGCGGACCCGGAGCCATCCCTCCTCCAGGGCGGCGTTCGTCATGTGGTAGTAGTTGAGGAAGTTGGGGAGGATCACGTTGGACCGCTGGTTGGCGACCTGCACGACGAGCTGATCCCCGAGCTGGCGCACGTCGACGTCGGCCTCCGTGGCGAACGCGAGGCGCAGGTTCAGAACGTAGGCGTCCCCGTCCTCCTCCACCGTGAACGTGGGCTCGTCGTAGAACACGTCCGTCGGGTTCCGCTCCGCATACATCGCGTCCCCGATGCGGCCCAGGCGCTCGGCCCCGAACACCTCTTCGCCCAGGTGCGGCACCTGCAGGATGGGAAGGGGGCGGAAGCTCTGCTCAATCTCCTCGAGGTATTCGCGCTGGCTCTCCACGTAGCCCTCGAAGAACGAGTCGGCCGGCACCTCCTCTTCCGGCAGCACGCGGTTCACGACGACGCTGTCCACGCCGTAGCCGTACAGCTGCAGGTACGTGAAGGCCCGCCGCGCCTCCTCAATCACCATCTTTTCGGGGTTCGTCACGAGCCGGATCGAGGTGGTCGACGGGGTGGCGAGCACCTGCTGGACGCGCTCCAGCTTCTCGAAGATCACCTCCAGTTCCTCGTAGCCCTTGTCCAGCGGAATGCCGGTGGCCTTGCGGACGCCGAAGCCGAGCGACTTGACCGCCATCTTCTGGAAGGGAAACGCCTTGGCGAGCCACCACTGGGTGACCTGCGGCAGGGTGAGCAGGGTGAGCGTCTCGCCGGTGGGCGCGCTGTCCACGACGATGAGGTCGTAGTCGGCCTCGCGGAGGGCCTCTTCGAGCCACAGCAGCACCGATCCCTCGTTCATGCCCGGCAGCGCGGCGAGCTCCTCCGCGGCAATCTGGTCGACCCCCTGCCAGCGGAAGACGGTGAGCATCAGCTCCCGCATGTGGCCCCAGTGCTTCTTCATCGAGTAGTAGAGGTCCACCTCCTGGGCGAAGAGGCGGTCGCGCACTTCTCGCGCCTCGGGGCCGAGCTCCTGGTCGAGCGCGTCGGCGAGGCTGTGGGCGGGGTCCGACGAGAGGACGAGGGTTTTGTGGCCCTGCCGGGCCGCGTGCTGGGCCGTGGCGGCGGCGCAGGTGGTCTTGCCGGTGCCCCCCTTTCCCGTAAACAGGAGGATGCGGGGGGCGTCGTCGAAGGGCACGTCGTCGTCGCTGGCGGGAAAGAGCATGGGCGGGGCAAGCGGCAAGGGAGAGCGGGAAGCGACGATCAATCGCGAAACCGGGGCGGCAGCACGTCCACGAGCTTGTGCGAACCGGTGAGCAGCAGCCCGTCCGCGGGGGCCGCGCTCCGCTCGAACGCGTCGAGCGCGTCGGCGAGGGGCCGCGGCTCGCGTGTCGTGACGCCCTGGGCCCGCAGCCGCTGGGCAATCTCGTCGGGCGGGAGGGCGCGCTTCGTGTCGATGGGGATGGGGGTGACGACGGCGTCGTGGGCGGCGAGCAGCCGGGCCGTCTCGTCGAGCTGCTTGCCGCGCACGGCGTTGAGGCACACGTGCAGCGTGCCGCCGCGGTCGGCCACGGTGGGGGCCACGACGTCGAGGGTCGCGGCGATGGCCGGCGGGTTGTGGCCCACGTCGACCACGAGGAGGGGCGCCTCCCGAAGGACATCGAGCCGCCCGTGGAAGCCGGTGTGGCCCCGCACGTCGCCGAGCCCATCGCGCACCGCGGCGTCCGCCGCTGCGTCGTCCGCGTCGGCGAGGACGGTGAGCTCCGCGGCCCGCACGGCCAGGGCGGCGTTGCGCTGCTGGTGGGGGCCGGCGAGCGACAGCGAGAGGCGGTCGTAGTGGCGCACCGGGGTGTCGAGGCTGAATGCGCTCCCGGTCAGGCCCGACCGGTGCGTCGTCCAGGTCGCCTCGTCGTCGAGCCGGTGGAGCGGCGCGTCCTGTGTGGCGGCGACCTCGGCGATGGCGGCCTGCGCCTCGTCCGGGGTCACGGCGCTGAGCGCGGGCGTCTCGGGCTTGATGATGCCGGCCTTTTCGCGGGCGATGGCGTCGAGGGTGTCGCCCAGCATGTCGGTGTGGTCGAGGCCGACGTGCGTGAGGACCGACAGGGCCGGAGCGAGTACGTTCGTCGAGTCGAGCCGCCCGCCCAGGCCCACCTCGATTACCGCCAGGTCCACGTTCTGCTCGGCAAAGTAGCGGAAGGTGAGCGCGACGGCGAGCTCGAAGAAGCTCGGCCGGACGTCTTCGACGAGCGAGCGGTGCTGCCCCAGCGTGTCGGCGAGCCAGTCCGTGGGGGCGGGCGTGCCGTCCACCCGCATCCGCTGGGCGACGTGCGTGAGGTGGGGGGAGGTGTGGAGGCCCGTGCGCAGGCCCGCCGCGGTGGCGATGGCGGCGGTCATCGCGGCGGTTGAGCCCTTCCCGTTCGTCCCGGCCACGTGCACGGCCCGGAGCGCCTCGTGCGGGGTCCCCATCCCGTCGAGCAGGGCCCGCATCCGGTCCAGGCCCGGGGCGAACGCGTCGTCGGCGACGTCGGCGTACTGGGGGCGGTCCAGGAGAAGGTCGAGGGCGTCGGACATCCGCGTTGAGGGTTGACGGGTTGAGGGGAGAGGGTTGAGCGTTCAGCGCTGAGGGTTGAGTGTTCGGCGTTGAGCGTTGCGGGTCGTTGACCTCGGGGTGCTTCCAAGAGAGGGCGCGGTCTGGAGGTTAGCGGTCGTCTTCAGAGGAAGAACTGTCCGGGGCGCCGAGGGTGATGCGGCGTGTCGACGGGGCGACGTGATGGAACTGGAGGGGGACCGTGTCGGCCGGGAGGAGGTCGGCGACCCGACCGGCCCACTCGATGCACGTAAGGCCGTCGCCGTGCACGTACGTCTCGAAGCCGAGCTCCACGAATTCGTCGGGGGTCTGCACGCGGTAGGCGTCGAAGTGGTAGAGCGGCCGGTCGCCGTCGTCGTGGACGGCGAGGATCGTAAAGGTGGGACTGCGGACCTCGGCCGGGGGCAGCCCAAGGCCCTGCGCGACCCCTTTTACGAAGTGGGTTTTGCCCGTCCCCAGGTCGCCGTACAGCGCGACCACGGCGCCCGGGGAAAGCCCCTGCGCGATGCGGGCCCCGAGCGCCATGGTGTCTTCCACCGAGTTGGTCGTTCGGGGGAGGCGGTCCTGGATGGCATTGGTCTCTGTAGGGGGCATGTCGGGCATGAGCCGTGAGGCGCGATGTGTGAGGCATGATGCGTGAGGCGTGCACTGCCTCGGGTGCCCGTCACGCGTTGCGCATCACGCATCAGTGGGCATGCATTTCGACCACGGGCAAAGCGCGGGTCTTCAGGACGATCCCCTCGGCCTGAGCGTCGCGACCGGCAGGATCATTTCCTGCATGGAGGCCCCGCCGTGCTGGAGGGTGTCGCGGTAGAGGTTTTCGTAGTGGTGGAAGTTGGTGGGGTACACGAAGTAGTAGTCCTGCTTGGCCAGGAGGTAGGTCGTGTTCATTCCGTAGCTGGGCAGCCCGAACCGCTCCGGCTCCCGGACGAAGATGGCGTCGTCCTCGTCGCACTTCAGGTTGCTCCCGTACTTGTAGCGGAGGGCCGTGGAGGTCTCGCGGTCGCCGATCACCTTGGTTGACTGCAGGCTGCGCACGGCGCCATGGTCGCTGGTGAGGACGACCGTGCAGTCGGTGTTGGACAGGGCCTGCAGCATGTCGAGGAGCCACGAGTGCTCGAACCAGGTACGCGTGAGGGCCCGGTAGGCTTCTTCGTCGGGGGCGAGCTCCTTCAGCACGTCCGACTCGGAGCGGCTGTGGGCGAGGATGTCGATGAAGTTGACGACGACGGCGCTCAGGTCGTGCTGCGTCAGGTTGGCCGCGTCCTGGGCCAGCTGCTGGCCGTCCTCGCTCGTGATGAGCTTGTCGTAGCGGATGCTCAGGTCGTCGCGGTGGTGCTGGTCGAGCTGGTGGCGGAGCAGGGCGTCCTCGTACTGGTTGCGGCTGTGCTCGCTCTCCTCGCCCGTCTGCCACGCCTTCGGGAAGCGGTCGACGAGGTCGACCGGCAGCATGCCGCCGAAGATGGCGTTGCGGGCGTAGGGGGTGGCCGTGGGCAGAATGCTTATGTAGAAGTCCGTGTCGACGGTGTAGTGGGGCCGGAGCAGCTCGGCAATCTCGAGCCACTGGTCGTACCGCAGGCAGTCGATCACGAAAAAGACGACCGGCTCCTCGCCCGTCTCCGGCAGCACGAACTCGGGCACCACCTCGTGGGACAAAACGGGGCGGTCATTCCCGGGCGCCTCGTCGACGCGGGCCATCCACTCCGGGTAGTGCTCCTCGACGAACCCCCCAAACTCGCGGTTGGCCTCCTCGAACTGGTCCTGAAAAACCTGCCGGGCGCCCTCGTCGTCCGTCAGCTCCAGGTCGTACTCCACGAGGGTTTGGTAGAGGTCGATCCACTCGTGGGGGGAGAGGGCGCCGCGGAGCTTCTGAGAGATCCGATTGAACGACTGCAGGTACTCCTGCGAGAGGGCCTCTTTCCGAATCTGAGACTGCTCCAGCAGCCGCTTGCAGGTGAGGAGGATTTGGCTGGGGTTGACGGGCTTGGTGAGGTAGTCGCTGATCCGGTTGCCGAGGGCCGCCTCCATCAGGTCCTCCTCCTCACTCTTCGTCACGAGCACCACCGGCAGGGTGGGCCGCTCGTCCTTAATCGCGTCGAGCACCTCCAGCCCCTCCATGCCCGGCATCTGCTCGTCGAGCAGCACCACGTCGAAGGGGCGCTGCTGTACCAGGTCGACCGCGTCGGCCCCGTTCGCCACGGTGGAGACATCGTAGTCCTTCTCCTCCAAGAACATCACGTGCGAGCGGAGCAGGTCGATCTCGTCGTCGACCCAGAGAATGTGTGGGATGCTCATGGGGGGAAGGGACGGGTGTCGAGCCCCGACCGAGAGAGGCCGGGCAGGAACGATGATGGGTGGCGCTGGGACCCACGACGCGCAACAGTGCCTTGTACCCGGGTCGTCACGTCGCGTTCGGGGCACGCAACCGCCAATCCGAGAAGGTCCAGTCCGGCGGGTTCGTTCCGCCGTCCCGCCCGGATGGGCCCCATTCGCGAGAACGCCACTGACCGGAATGCCGGCGGGCGGTCGAAGGGGGACCCCAACGTTATGGCGGGGCGGCCCTTCGTGTCTCCCGAGTCCCGAGGCGGGTCGCCGATTCGTCCACGAATGCTCCGTCCGCCGCCATGTCCAAGCCCGAGAACACATTCCAGGAGCTTGCAGGGGTGCCCGTTCACTACGACCGTGCCCCCAGCGCCGGGTACGGGACGCGTGGCATTCCCTACACCTTTCACTGCACCGAGCCGTTCGAGGCGACCCTGCACGCGGCGTTCGAGGCGCTTTGGGCCGCCTGCCCGCTCGGGACGGCGGAGGTCATCACCTCGGCCGGGGCCTACGTGGACAAGAGCGGACTGCACGGGGCGGGCCGGGCGTTCGACATCGACGGCATCTTCTGGCCCGACAAGGCGTTCATTACAAACCAGTACCCGAGCGACCGCCGCTTCTACCTGGCCGTCGAATCGGTGCTCCGCAAGCACCTCGGGACCGTGCTCAACTACAAATTCGACGCGGCCCATCAGGATCACTTTCACGTGTCCGGGCGAGGGGAGCCCGGGTTCGTCCCGGGCCACGAGTCGCGGGTCCTGTACTGGCAGATGGCACTGACCCACCTGTTCGATCGGCCCGTGACGGTGGACGGGCTCACGGGGCCGGAAACCAACGGCGCCTCCCGGGCGCTGCTCCGCGCACTTGACATGGCGAAGGACGACGAGATGAGCACCGCTGGCGCTCTGCACCGGGGCCTCGATCGCGCCTGGGAGGACCTCCTCGACGCGGCGGCGGAGCGGGGCTTTCGGGGCGTGGCGGGCGAGGCGGAGCAGACGCCGCTCCAGCTTCTCGAGGC
Organism: Salinibacter ruber DSM 13855; assembly: GCF_000013045.1. NCBI lineage: Bacteria > Pseudomonadati > Rhodothermota > Rhodothermia > Rhodothermales > Salinibacteraceae > Salinibacter > Salinibacter ruber. The sequence goes on along the minus strand of NC_007677.1, from coordinate 3,018,141 downwards.
CCTCTACGCCACCATCGCGGACGAACTGGACGGGCAGGCGAGCCGAAAGGCCGTCGAGAGCGCCGTGACTACGTTCGCCCAGCACCCCGACACCGACGCCTGGCTTGACCAATTCCGCGACGCCCCGTGAGGGGGACGGGGGCGTGCGGTCGAAGAAGACCACCGAGGGGGGCCGGAGCGGGTTCTGTCGTAGCGACATGGGGGGAGGGATGCCCGTGCCGGCCGCCGCGGAGACGAAGCGGGGAACGTTGCCCTCGCCACGTCATGCGGTCAATGCCACTGTACTCACTTCTCCACCCACCCCACGATGTCTACCCAGTCGATCGGCCTCCCGGACGAGCTGCACGAGTATCTCCTGTCCGTGTCCCTGCGTGAACCCGAGGTGATGCAACGCCTCCGGGAAGAGACGGCCGAGCACCCCCGGTCCAACATGCAGATTGCCCCGGAGCAGGGGCAGTTCCTGCAGTTCCTCGTCCAGCTGATTGGGGCCCGCCGCACGATCGAGGTCGGCGTCTTCACCGGCTACAGTGCGCTCGCCGTGGCGTCGGTCCTGCCGCCGACGGGCACCCTCGTCGCCTGCGACGTGAGCGAAGAGTACACGACGGTGGCCCGTCGCTACTGGAAAGAGGCGGGCGTGGCCGACCGCATCGACCTCCGCATCGCCCCCGCCGAGGAGACGCTCGCGGCGCTGATCGACGACGGGCAGGACGGGACCTTCGACTTCTCGTTCATCGACGCGGACAAGGAGGGCTACGACACCTACTACGAACAGTCGCTCCGGCTGCTGCGGCCCGGCGGGGTCATTGCGCTTGACAACGTGTTTCGCAGCGGGCGGGTCGCCGACCCGGACGTGGAGGACGAGAGCGTGCGGGACATTCAGCGCCTCAACGAGAAGATTCACGACGACGAGCGCGTGGACCTGAGCATGCTCCCACTGGCCGACGGCGTGACCCTCGCGATGAAGCGGTGACGGCCTACGAGAGGCACGACGAGGGCCGGTTTGCACCTCCCGATCCCTGGGGCCCGCGTGCCAACCGGTGCCGGAGGGGCCGGGATGCCCGAGGCCTTCGGGGCGGATCTTCCGGGAGTGCGCCCGTCAGACAGGCCGGTAAGGCCGGCGGGGTGAAAGACGGGCATGCGGCGGAGGGGAGCTGTCCCAGGCCGCCCCGGCACGAGCACACCTGTGCCGCGTCCGGCTGCCCCTGACTTCGAGGCATGAGGCCCCGGCGACGCGTCCTGTCATCGCCGCGTCGAGCGGCAATTCCGTGCCGGCGTGGACGCTCTTGGTCCCGGCCGCGCCATGGCTGAGGCCCAGGCCCCTGTGTCCGCAATGCCGAGCCGACCGGCATGGCCCGCTACGAGACCCACCGTCCCATCGGGCCTTCGGCCAGTGCAGATGCCGTCCGTTCATTGGGGTCGGTGTGGGGGCCAGCGCGGCGGCCCTTCCGAGACACGAGCCCACCCAATCGATCGGCGGCATTGGGGACGTTCCACCAGGCGGACGGGCGCGGGAAGGCCCAGAACGTGCCTTTCTTGTAAGTTCATAGAGTATGGGGTTATATTGTCTTTACAGAGCCGTCGAAGCGTTTCCAAAACATTGACAGTGATGGTTCCCGGAATTATGTATTGCGGGTACTTCTGGTAAACACTTTATCAAAAGCTCCTTCCCTTGGGTTGTGTCAAGGAAGATCTCCCGTCTGTTATTTCCGAAGCTCCCTCGTCCAGCTATGATGCCACGCTACGCTTCGACCCTTTTGCTTGCTGGCCTCACATGGGGGCTCGCCGCGGTGGGGGCGGCGCCGGCCCAGCAGGCCGCTACGCTCACCGGAACCGTTGAGGACGCGAACGGGGCACCCCTGCCAGGGGCCAACGTCGTCCTCCTGGATTCCGACTACGGCACGGCGGCGGGCGCTGACGGGTCCTACAGCATCACAGGCATCGATCCGGGGACGTACGCCCTCCGTGTGACGTTTGTCGGATACGAGACAATCGAAGGGGAAATTCGCTTCGAGCCCGGCGAAGAGGCCACGCGAACCTTTGCCCTTGAGCGCGCCCCCTTGCAAGGAGAGGGCGTAACGGTTACCGTCGGGTCCCGGGCCCGCGACATGGCCGCCGAAGACATGGCGGTGCCCGTGGATGTGTACGGGACGGAAGAGATCCAAACGTCTGGGGCCTTCGAGACCGGGCGGATTCTTCAGCAGAGTGCGCCGTCGGTCAACTTTCCACAGAACACGCTCTCCGACGGGATGGACGCCCTCCGTTCGTTCACGCTCCGTGGCCTGAGTCCGGACCAGACGCTGGTGCTCGTAAACGGCAAGCGCCGACACAAGTCGGCCCTCGTCAACCGGCTCGGGGCCGGGGTGTCGGGCGGGTCGAGTCCGATTGACCTGAACGCGATCCCGGCCAACGCCATCGAGCGAATTGAGGTGCTCCGGGACGGGGCGTCCTCGCAGTACGGATCCGACGCCATCGCGGGCGTGGCGAATCTGCGCCTCAAAGATGAGCCCCTCGATCCGACGATCGAGACCCGCATCGGGGGGTACGCCACGGAGCCCTACCCCAATGACGGCACCACCTACAGCGTTCGTCCGTCCTTCGGCGTGGAGCTGGGCGACGACGGTGGATTCCTCAACTTCTTTGGCGAGTATCGGCTGCGCACGCCGACCAACCGGGCCGGCCCGGCGAACTTCAATCTGGGACCGGCCGGCCAGGCGGGGGATGAAATTGCGGACCCGGACGGCGACGGGTTGTTCGACATCGTCGACAAGAACAATTCGGTGGAGCAGCCGGCCTTCCACTGGGGCGATGGGCGTTCGGAGAACCTGCTATTCTGGGCGAACGGGGCGTACCCCGTTGCCAACGTCAACGCGGAGCAGCCCACCGAAGTCTACGCGTTCGGGGGCTACAGCTACCGGAAGGGGAAGGGGCAGGGCTTCTACCGCGAAGGCACCGACGACGGCAACTGGCCCCAGGTGCACCCGGAGGGCTTCCTCCCGAACTTTGAGAACCCGATCAACGACGGCTCGGTGGTCGTCGGGCTCCGGGGGATGCTCGACGAGTGGAACTACGACCTGAGTGCCCAGACGGGCTTCAACTACTTCCAGTACAACATCACGAACTCCCTGAATGCCAGCTACGGCCCCTCACAGGAAGGGAACCAGACCGACTTCTACGCGGGGGCCGTGCAGCTCCAGCAGACGGTCGTACAGCTGGACGTAGACCGCGGCCTGGAGGTCGGCCTTGCCTCGCCCCTGAACGTGGCGGCCGGCGCCCTCTTCCGAGCGGACAACTACCAGTTGAAGGCCGGGGAAGAGGCCTCCTGGGCGGGCTTCGAAAATCCCCCCTGGGGCATCAACCAGAACGGCGGCACGCCCGCGCCGGGGGCACAGGTCTTCCCGGGCTTCCGGCCGGAGCAGGAGGTCGACGAGACGCGAACGAACATTGGGACATACGTGGACCTGCAGGCGGACCTCATCGATCCGCTTCAGGTGAACATCGCGGGCCGATTCGAGAACTACAGCGACTTCGGCTCGACCGTCAACGGAAAGGTTGCGCTGCGCTTCGAGCCGGTTTCGCAGCTCGCCTTCCGCGGGACGGCGCAGACGGGCTACCGCGCCCCGAACCAGGCGCAGAAGTTCTTCTCGAAGGTCTCCACGACGTTCATCGACAATCAGCCTGTGCAGACCGGAATCTTCCGCATCAACAGTGATGTGGGGAACGCACTGGGCATTCCGGACCTCGAAGAAGAGCGCTCGGTCAACTTCAGCGGCGGGGTCATCATCGAGCCCGTCGAGCGGTTTCAGGTGTCGGTCGACTACTTCAACATTCAGATTGACGACCGGATCACGCTCTCCGGCGATCTTGGGGAGCCGGGGTCGCCGGGAGAAGAAGCCATCAAAGACGTTCTCAGCGCCAACAACACGGGGGCGTCGACCGCCAGCTTCTTCTCGAACGCCATCGACACAAAGACCGAGGGCGTCGACGTGACCTCCAAGTTCTCGGCACTCCTCGCGGATGGGATTCAGCTGCAGCTCCGCGGTGCGTTCAACTGGACGGACACCGAGATCACGGGCGGCCCGCGCAACCCGACGACGCTGGACGAGGACTTCAGTACAGTGATCCTCGCTCCGGACGACCAACGGTCATTAACGGAAGGCGCACTGCCCGAAACGACGACGAAACTGACCGCGTCCCTCACGGCCGGTCCGGTGGACCTGACGCTCCGCGGGGCCCGCTACGGCGAGCTCCTGAACGCGGATAACGACGCCGACGACCAGTTCACGCTCGATCCGGAGTACGTCTTCGGCGGCGAGCTCGGGTACAGCATGTTCGACGACCAGGTGAATCTCGCCGTTGGGGCCCGGAACCTGTTCGACAACTACCCGGACCTGGATCCAAACAAGGGCACCTTCGACATCATCCTGCCCTACAACCGGGCCCACCCGATGGGCTTCAACGGCCGCTTCGTGTACAGCCGGCTCACAATCTCCCTCTAGCAATCTTCTCCTAACGGAGACGGCGGGGCAGAGGGGCCTACCCCCCGGCCCCGTCGCCGCGCCGGCCCGACCCCCTCACTCCAAACCGATCACCTTTCCTCCATATGATTGATCTCGCTACGTCCCTTCGCCGATGGGGCCGCCTCGGCCTCGGTCTTTTTGCCCTTGTCCTCGTCACGACAGGGTGTGACGCTTTTATCGACCAGGACCAAAGCGACTCCGCGCCTTCATCCCCTACGATTGCGGGCTACGTCCAGGAGGTGCCGGCATTGAGTGCGCTTGAGGGAGCCGTGGCCGAGGCTGGGCTCGTCGAGACCCTGGACACGGGCGGTCCATTCACCGTATTTGCTCCTACGAACGACGCCATCTCACCGGCCATTGACCCCTCGCTCAATCGGCAGGTCGCCGGGAAGGTTGTTCAGCACCACGTCGTGAATGGAGAGGCCACCTCCGACCAACTCAGCGATGGACAGACGGTGTCACCGCGTGCTGGGGATGACCTCACGATCGGGGTGGGCGAGAATGTGACGGTGAACCGGGCGACGGTCACGAACCCCGATGCGAATGCGCAGAATGGAGTCGTGCATGTTGTGGATGAACTGCTGGCCGATGCGGTGGATCGGGCCACCCTGACCCCGCGGTTTACATTGTTTGCGCGGTTGGTGAAGGAGGCCGACCTCGCGGGTGCCCTCCGAGGGCCTGGGGCCAACGACGGACGAACGATCTTCGCGCCGACGAACGAGGCTTTGCTGGCCGCCCTCGACAACGACGACAGCGGAGAGGTGGAGTCGGACGAGATTCCCCCGGACGCCGGCGACATTCTACAGTACCACGTGCTCGACAGCGTCTTCCTTGCCGGAGACGTGCCGACCTCGGCCACGGACGTACCGACGCTGGAGGGCACGGACGTGACAGTTCAGCGCTCGAATGGGACGGTTACCGTCAATGGAAATGAAGTGTCCGTTCCCAACGTGGAGGTCGACAATGGCGTCATCCATGGCATCGACGCGGTCCTCATGCCGTAGCTTCAGCCTCAGGATGGCGCCTTTTCTGGAAAGGGTCTCTGGGTGTTTGCGCCGGGTCGGCCATCGAAGGCGGCCCGGCGTGTCTACGTGAAGAGACGGTGGAACGCCGGGCCCAGATGGGCGGTAGCAGCCGGCCCCAGCCGCGTCGTTGCTCGTGCCCAACGGTCCCTGCCCGTGTCGTTCCTCAACCCCTTTGCGCTCCTGGCGATGGCGGCGGTGGCGGTGCCGCTGTTCCTGCACTTCTTCAACCTGCGCCAGCCGCGCACCGTCGAGTTTAGCTCGCTGGCGTTCGTGAAGGAGCTGAAGGAGTCGGCGGTGCAGCGGGTCCGCATCAAGGAGTGGCTGCTGCTGGCCCTCCGCATGCTGGCCATCGCGTCCCTCGTGATGGCGTTTGCCCAGCCCACGCTCACGAGCACGATTGGGGGCATGGGGGCGTCGGCGCCCACCGCCCACGCGGTCGTCGTCGACAACTCGCTCTCGATGGCGGCGGACGGGCCGGGCGGGGCGTACTTCGACCAGGCCATCCAGAAGGCCCAGGGCGTGCTGGGGACGGTGGAGGAGGACGACGAGGTCCTCCTCTGGCCGACGGCCCGGAGCGGCGCGCGGCCCCCGGAGCCCATGGCGAACACGGGCGTGGCGCGGCAGTCGCTCGCGGAGCTGGCGCCGCAGGCCGGAGCGCGGCCGCTCGCGCAGGCAGTGGGCCGGGCGGCCGAGGCGGCCGACGAGGCGGACGCGCCGCAGGCCGTCGTCTACGTGGTGAGCGACCTGCAGGCCAGCACCCTCGGCGACTCGGTTGCGACGAACGTGCCCGACGGCGTCCAGGTGCAGCTGCTCCCCGTCGAGACGCGGGCGCAGTCCAACATCGGCGTCTCGGACGTGACCGTCACGAGTCGCATCGCCGAGGTCGACCAGCCGGTGCAGCTGGAGGCGACCCTCACCAACCACGGGCCGGACCCGCTCTCCGACTACGTGGCGAGCGTCTACCTGGCGGGCGACCGGGTGGCCCAGGCCACGACGACGCTGGAGCCGGGCCTGGAAAAGACGGTCTCGTTTACGGTCACGCCCCAGACACGGGGCTGGCTGGACGGGGCGGTGGTGACGGAGGACGACGACCTCCCGGTCGACGACCGGCACCACTTTTCACTGCACGTGCCGGAGGAACGGCGCGTGCTACTGGTGCGGGGGGAGGGACAGGACACGCGCTACCTCGACCTCGCCCTCTCGTCCGAGATGGTGGCGGACCGAATTGCCTTCCGCACCACCGCCATCGACGAGCGCGACCTGGCCTCCGCCGAGCTTGGCCGCTACGACGCGGTGCTCCTCGCGGGGCCCCGGTCCCTGTCGAGCGGAGAGGTCGACGCCCTCGCCCGCTTCGTCGACCGCGGGGGCGGCCTGCTCCTCTTTCCCACCGCCCAGGCCCGCCCGGACGACTACAACGCCCTGTTCGGGGCGCTCGATGCCGGATCGTTGCGGGGCTTTAGCGGCGCCTTGTCGGGCGAGCAGACGGTCGCCTCGTTTGGTCGGGTGGACCTGCAGCATCCGCTTTTTGAGGGCGTCTTTCAGGAGCGGCGCCGGGAGGAGGCGTCCGTGGAGCAGCCGGACCTCTACTACGTCATGAACTTTCGCCCGTCGGGCCAGGCGGGGCAGACCCTCATTGAGCTGTCCAACGGCCGTCCATTTTTGCACGAGGTACGTCACGGAAGCGGGCGGTTGCTGCTGTCGGCCGTGGCGCCCACCCAGGCGTGGAGCGACCTGCCCGTCCGCGGCCTCTTCGTGCCGCTTCTCTACCGGTCGGTCTACTACCTCTCCGCCACCACGTCCGTGGCGGGGGAGCAGCTGGTGGCCGGGCGGCCGGCCGAGCTGCGCGTGACCGGCGTCCCCCCGGTGGCATCGGTCCGCCTCCACGGCCCCGACGGCATCGAGGTTGCGCCCGAGCAGCGCACCCTCTTCGGGGCGACCCTCGTGCAGGTGGGGGGCACGCTGACCACGCCCGGCCTCTACGACGTGCAGGCCGGCTCGACGCGGGTCCGGCGGGTGGCGGTGAACGTCCCCCCGGCCGAATCGAACCTCCAGGCGGCGGCCCCGGAAGAGGCCTCGGAACGGCTGGGGACCGCGACGGGGGCGCCGGTGCGGGCGGTGGCCGCGGCGGAGACCGAGGACCTCAAAGAGACCCTCCGCACCCGGCGGGCGGGCACGGAGCTCTGGAACGTGTTTTTGCTCCTGGCACTCGTCTTCCTCGCGGCGGAGATGCTCGTCGCCAGCCAGTGGGCCCCGGAGACGACGTAATCCTGGCTCCGGCGCACCGCTGGCGGGGCCGTTCGGGGCCCCTCGTCCGGGCCCTCTTCGTCCGGTTCCCCACTGGGGGCGGCGGGTCAAGAAAATTGTGTTCTCCCTGTGGGCTGCGTGCAACAAGCGGGCGCACGGACAGGTACAACTGTATGGAATTTGGTTGAACCAACGGCCCGCACGCTTGGCCGTCGCCAACTCCACTCGCACGTTCTTCCCTCGAAAAAGCCGCTTCCGCCGCGTTGTTTACCCCTGAGCACAAGACCGAAGACGCCGAAACGGCCATCATCGTCGGGGTCATCACGCCCCAGGAGTCGCGCTGGGAAGTGCGCGATCACCTCAACGAGTTGGAGCACCTCGCCCGCACGGCCGGGGCCGACGTCACCGACCGGCTGACGCAGTCGCTCAACAGCCCGAGCCCGGCCACCTTCATCGGCTCCGGAAAGGTGAAGGAACTGGCGCGCCTCACGAAAGAGCGGGACTCGGACCTCGTCATCTCCGACGACGAGCTGTCGCCCGTCCAGGTTAAGAACATCGAAAAGAAGATTGACTGCAAGCTGCTCGACCGGACGGGGCTTATCCTCGACATTTTTGCCAGTCGGGCGCAGACGCGAGCGGCCAAGACGCAGGTGGAGCTCGCGCAGCTCGGCTACCTCCGCTCCCGCCTCACGCGGCGCTGGACCCACCTCTCGCGGCAGGAAGGCGGGATCGGCACGAAGGGGCCCGGCGAGAAGCAGATTGAGATGGACCGCCGCATCATCGACAAGCGCATGGCGAAGCTGCGCGAGAAGCTCGACGAGATCGATCGGCAGCGCACGACCCAGCGCAAGGGCCGCGAGGGATACACCACCGCCTCGCTCGTCGGCTACACGAACGCGGGCAAGTCCACCCTTCTCAACGCCCTGGCCGACGAGGACCTCGAGGCCGAAGACCGCCTCTTCGCCACGCTCGACGCGACCACCCGCACCGTGGAGCTGGACTCGAACAAGGAGGTCCTGATGTCCGACACCGTCGGGTTCATCCGGAAGCTGCCCCACCGCCTCATCGAGAGCTTCAGAAGCACCCTCGACGAGGTGCGCGAGAGCGACGTGCTCATCCACGTGGTGGACGTGACGCACCCGAACTACGAGGAGCAGATGCGGGTGGTGGCCGAGACCCTGGGCGAGCTGGAGGCCCGCGACAAGCCGACCCTCGTGGTGTTCAATAAGATCGACGCGATGGAGGACCGGACGTTGCTCCGCCGCCTCCGGCGCAACCACCCGGACGCGGTGTTCGCGTCCGCCCTTCGCGGCATCGGCCTGGAGACGCTGAAAGAAGACCTCCTTGACCTCATCGAGCAGGACTACGTGGAGCGGGTGGCGTACATTCCGGTGAGCGAGCCGGAGGTCATCGCGCAGGTGCACCGGCTCGGCGATGTCATCGAGGAGAGCTACGAGTACGCCGAGAATGGGGGGCTGGAATCGTTGAACGGAGAGGTGGAGGGGGCCCAGGCCGTGGCGCGCATCCACTTCCGTGCCGCCCCGCGCAACGACGCCCGCCTCCAGGAGGCCCTGGATCCCCGCGGGGCGCTCCGGCCGGCCGAGACCGAAGAGCCGGTCCTGAATGCCTGATCGGCCGAGATGAATTCGAGTCGAGATGCCCTGCGATTCTGGCAGGGGACGCTTTCGGCACGGCGATTGTAGGGAAATGCACCGACGATCCCGTGCCCACGCCTTCCGCTGCGTGTCCTTTTCCTCAAGCCCCCGATCCCATGAAAGTACGAGAGGCCATCCATTCCGCCACTCCCGCCCTCCAGAGCTCCGACTCGGTGGAAAAGGCCCTGGGGCTGCTCATGGAGCATCACGTGCGTCACCTGCCGGTCGTGAACGAGGACGGACGGCTGGCCGGCATCATTGCCGAGGAGCGACTGATGGACGCCGACGGGCCTGCCTCATCCATCGGGGCGTTGCTGGTCGGGCGGCCCGTGAGTGTGCCGCCGGACGCGCACATCTTCGACGCGGCGCGCATGATGGTCAAGCACGACCTCAGCACCGTGCCGGTGGCCGGTTCGGAGGGGCAGTACCACGGGCTTCTCCGCCGGCACGACATCTTCGACCAGTTTGCGCAGATGCTGTCGACCCGCGAACGGGGGGCCATCCTGGCCCTGGAGGTCGACCCGCGCGACTACGCCCTGTCGAAGCTCATCCACGTCATCGAACAGAACGAGGCGAAGGTGCTGGCCGTCGCCTCGGAGCTGCCGGAGACCTCGACGGACGACATCCGCGTCACGCTCAAGCTTAACGTGAAGGACACCTCCCGCGTCCGGCACGTCCTGGAGCACAACGACTACCACGTCGTGGCGGCCTTCGGGGAGGAAGGGGAGGAGCTGGAGGAGCTGGTCGACGAGTTCGTGCGGTACCTGGAGGTGTAGGGCCGCGATGCGTGATTTGTGACGCGTCTCCCGTGATGCGTGACGGACATCGCTCACGCTTCACGTCCTCGCGCACCGGTCTCCTCGGGCGTGTGCTGTTTCCCGTCCCTCTTCTGTTGAAGCCCGTTCCCCCATGAGTAGCGAGAGCCCCTCCGACCCCCAGCCCGACCCCGCCGCCGTGCTGGAGTCCATGACGCTGCTGGCCACCCTGTCGACCGCCGCGACGCTCCGCGAGTCGGTGGCCCAGCGCCGCGCCGGCCGCGACCCGTCGGCGCAGGCGCCCCCCGACCAGGCCGCCGCCCGCCTCCAGAACGCGGGGCAGACGCTCATGGAGCTGCTCATGCAGATGGCCCTGAGCCGCGTGCCGCTGGAGCAGCGCGACGAGGAGCCGCTGCCGCACGTCGTGCGCCACTTCGACCTCCTTATGAAGATGCGTCGCGCCGAGCGCCGTACGCAGGCCATGCACCAGCACCTGCTTAGCCTCTACCCGGAGGTCTCGGAGGAGCTGGTGGAGGAGGCGCGCCGGACGCACGACGAGATCGAGCAGTTCCTGGCCGATGCCCCGGCCGACGATGCCGGGGAGGGCCCCCACCTGTCGGACGTGCTGGAGCGGGGCATGAGCCTCATCGTGTGGATGCGGCACGAGGTGTGAGGCCGCCTGGGGAGGGATGCGTCACTTCCGAAGCTCCAAGACCATCGGGGTCCGTGCGGGCACCGTGAGGGAGTCCCCGAGCGCCACGGTCGCCCCGCTGATCACGTCACGGCCCGCCGTGTGGCCCTGGATGCGCTCCTCGAAGCGATCGAGGGCGAGGGTGCGCGACTCCTCTGCGTTGTTGAGGACGACCATCACCGTGTCGTCGGCGTCGTGGCGGAAGTAGACGTAGGTATCGTCCTGCGGGATGTAGTGGGTGAGGCCGCCGTGATGAACCACGTCGGCGTCCTCGCGCCACGTCGTCAGGGTGGTCACGAAGTCGTGCGCCCGGTTCTCGCGGGCCGTGCGGCCCTCCTCGGTGAACACGCTCCGCGCGTCGCCGGGCCAGCCGCCGGGCATGTCGGGCCGCTTCGCGCCGTCGCCCTCCACGTCCAGCATCGGCTGCATCAGCTCGGTGGCGTAGTAGACCTGCGGGATGCCGCGCGTGGTCATGAGAAATGCATACGCCAGCTTGAAGGCGTCCTCGTCCTCGTCCACGACGGAGAAAAACCGGGTGAGGTCGTGGTTGTCGAGGAAGGTCACGAGCTTGTTGGGCGCGGGGTAGACGTGGTCCTGGGCGAGCGTCCGGTAGAGGTCGTAGACGCCCCCGCCGTCGGGGGCGAAGGCGTCCTGCATCGCAAAGCTGAGCGGGAAGTCGGTGACGCTCGGCAGGTCCGAGTCGTAGTCGTCGGGGTGGGCCTGGAAGTCGTCCTGCCAGTAGGCCTCGTGGGGCACGGTGGGCACCCAGCTCTCGCCCACGATGTTGAAGTCGGGGTACTCCTCCAGCACGGCCGACGTCCAGCGCGTCATGTAGTCCTTGTCGGCGTAGAAGTAGGTGTCCATCCGGATGCCGTCGATGCCGGTCGACTCGATCCACCAGAGCGTGTTCTGAATCAGGTAGGTGGCGAGCAGCTCGTTGTCCTGGTTGAGGTCGGGCATGGAGGGGACAAACCAGGCGTCCGTCAGCTGCTCGCGGTCGTGCTCGGCGGCGTACGGGTCGATGACGGCGGCGCCCTCGTAGTTGGTGGTGCCGTATTTGTCGAAGTCGTGGACCCAATCGCCGGTCGGCGGGTCGTCCATCCACCAGTGCCGGTCGCCGATGTGGTTGTGGATCATGTCCATGATCACCTTCAGGTCCCGCTCGTGGGCGCTTTCCACGAGCCGCCGGAACGTGTCGTTGCTCCCGAAGCGCGGGTCCACCCGATACATGTCGGTGGCCGCGTAGCCGTGGTAGGCGCCGTATTCGGGGGGCATGTCGTTCTCGAAAATGGGCGTCATCCAGAGGGCCGTCATGCCCAGGTCGTCGATGTAGTCGAGGTGCTCGCGGATGCCGGCGAAGTCCCCGCCGTGGCGCGCGTCGGGGTCGGAGCGGTCGACCCCCTCCAAAAAGCCGGGGATCGAGTCGTTTTCGGGGGCGCCGTTTGCGAACCGATCCGGCATGAGGAGGTAGATCACGTCCTCACTGGAGAAGCCCTGGGCGTATGTGCCGGTGCGGCGCGGGCGGAGTTCAAAGCTGCGGGTGAGCGTCCCGGCGTCGTGGCGGAAGTGGAGCGGGATCGTGCCGGGCGTGGCCGTGTCGCCGATGCGGAGGCGAACGAAAAGATAGTTGGGGTTCTCGACCTCCGTCACCCGGTCCAGCGTCACGCCGGGGTGAGTCCCAATCTCCACTCGCGTCGTGGCGAGGTTCTCGCCGTAGACCATCAGCTCGACGGTCGGCCGCTCCATGTCGACCCACCAGAAGGGCGGGTCGATGCGGTCGATCTCGGGCGCCTGTGCCAGAACGAGGGCGGGGCAGGCGAGCAGGAGCAGGACGGCGGCGAGGAGGCGTCGCATGGGGGAGATCTCAGTTGTGGAAAAAGCACGGGCGGCCACCATTCATTCGACGTGACCACGGCGGCCCACAACGTAGGGCCCTGCCCGAGCGGTGTCCACCGGCCCCTAACGAATTGAGGACGACTCCACGCGACGGGGCCGTGTTCGGGCGTGGGGCACACCGGCGCTGCGCGGGCGGCACGCAGGGCGAACCATCAATCAATCGTTCCGTTACATCTAGACTGGCTAAGAAGCCGAAAAAAGCCCCACGAGCGCCTTCACACCCTTTCGACTGGCTGTCTGTTTTTCATGAGCGAGACCACCGACCTTCCGGATCGCGCAATCAGCGACTACGCGGCGTCCAACATCCAGGTGCTAGAGGGCCTGGAGGCCGTGCGCAAGCGCCCCTCCATGTACATCGGCGACGTAGGCCTGCGGGGGCTGCACCACCTCGTCTACGAGGTGCTCGACAACTCGATCGACGAGGCGATGGCCGGCCACTGCGACGAGATTGGGGTCGAGATCTACGAGGACGGCTCGGTGTCGATCGAGGACAACGGGCGCGGCATTCCCGTCGACCAGCACCCGGCGGAGGACCGCTCGGCCCTGGAGGTGGTGATGACCGTGCTCCACGCCGGGGGCAAGTTCGACAAGGACAGCTACCAGGTGTCCGGCGGGCTGCACGGCGTGGGGGTGTCGGTCGTGAACGCGCTGGCCTCCCGGTTTGAGGTGACCGTCTGGCGCGACGGGTCGGTCTGGGAGCAGAACTACCTGTGCGGGGTGCCGGAGGACCCGGTGCGCAGGGTGCGCCCGATGGAGGCGGGGGAGGAGACCGGCACGCGCATCCGATTCTGGCCGGACGGGGACATCTTCAAGACGACGGAGTTTCGGTTCGAGACGCTTTCGGACCGCCTGCGCGAGCTGGCCTTCCTGAACGCGGGGGTGCGCATCCGCGTCGAGGACCACCGCGAGGAGGACAAGGGCCTGGCCCGCGAGACGTACCACTCGGAGGAGGGGATCATCGGGTTCGTGGACTACCTCGACGAGGCGCGCGACTCCATTCTCGACGAGACGATCTACATCGCCGAGACGGACGGGGAGGTGCCGGTGGAACTGGCCATGCAGTACAACGACGAGTACAACAAGAACGTCCTCTCCTTCGTCAACAACATCAACACGCACGAGGGGGGCACGCACGTCACGGGCTTCCGGCGCGCCCTGACGCGGACGCTGAAGCGCTACGCCCAGAAGAACGACATGCTGAGCGACCTCAAGTTCGACCTGTCGGGCGACGACTTCCGGGAGGGGCTCACGGCGGTGCTCTCGGTGAAGGTGTCGGAGCCGCAGTTCGAGGGCCAGACGAAGACGAAGCTCGGCAACTCGGACGTACAGGGCATCGTCGAGTCGCTCATCAACACCGAGCTGGGCCGCTGGCTGGAGGACCACCCCGACCAGGCGGAGCGCATCATCGAGAAGGTGATCCAGGCGGCGGAGGCGCGGGCGGCGGCCCGCAAGGCGCGCGAACTGGTGCAGCGCAAGGACGCGTTTTCGGGGGGCAGTCTGCCCGGCAAGCTGGCCGACTGCTCCTCGCGCGATCCGGAAGAAGGGGAGCTCTACCTCGTGGAGGGCGACTCGGCGGGCGGCTCGGCCAAGCAGGCACGCGACCGCCACTTCCAGGCCATCCTGCCCCTGCGCGGCAAGATCCTGAACGTGGAGAAGGCCCGTCTCGACCGCATCCTGGAGCACGATCAGATCCAGAACATCGTCACGGCCCTCGGGACCGGCCTCACGTCCACCGAGGAGGAGTTCAACATGAACGAGATGCGGTACCACAAGATCGTGATGATGACCGACGCGGACGTGGACGGGGCCCACATCCGGTCGCTGCTCCTCACCTTCTTCTACCGCCAGCTGCGCCCCCTCATTGAGAAGGGCAACATCTACATCGCCCTGCCGCCGCTCTACCGAATTCAGAACGGCAGCCAGGAGATCTACTGCTGGTCCGACGAGGAGATGCAGACGCGCATGGCCGAGCTGCGGGCCGACGGCAACAGCCCCAGCATGCAGCGCTACAAGGGCCTCGGCGAGATGAACCCGGAGCAGCTCTGGACCACCACCATGAACCCGGAGACGCGCAAGATTCAGCAGGTGACCATCCAGGACGCCGCCGCGGCCGACCGGCTGTTTTCCACCCTCATGGGCGACTCGGTGGAGCCCCGCCGCGAGTTCATCGAGCGCAACGCCAAGTACGCGACGATCGACGCGTAGGGCGCGCCGCGTGGTGCGCGCTGCGCAGGGGGCAGAGGAGCGGCCGCACGCGACGCGCACCGCGAAGCCCCCACTTCTCTGGATAGTGCCCACTGGTCGTGGAAGCACCCGCTCCCCAACATTCTCCGCCCGATTCTCGGACCCCGGACTTGTCCATCGTCGTGCCGGCGTACGAGGAGGCCCAGTCGCTCCCCGAGCTCGCCGACGGGGTGCGGGCGGCGTGTGAAGAGGCGGGACTCTCGTTCCGACTGTGGATCATCGACGACGGGTCGCGGGACGAAACCTGGGAGGTGGTGCGGGGGCTTTGCGAAGACGACCCGCGAGTCGCCGGTGTGCGCTTTCGCCGTAACTACGGCAAGTCCGCGGCGCTGGCCGTGGGGTTCGACCGGGTGCAGGGGCGCTACGTCGCGACCATGGACGCGGACCTGCAGGACGACCCCGACGAAATTCCGGCCCTGATCGACAAGCTGGAGGAGGGGGGGCACGACCTCGTCAGCGGATGGAAGAAAGACCGCAAGGACCCGCTCCGCAAAACCCTGCCCAGCCGCTTTTTCAACTGGGTCACGCGCCTCTTCTCCGGCCTCCCCCTGCACGACTTCAACTGCGGCCTGAAGGTCTACCGCCGCCCGGTCGTGAAGAGCATCGACGTCTACGGCGAGCTGCACCGCTACATCCCGCTCCTCGCCAAGTGGGAGGGGTACGACCGCGTCGCCGAGAAGGAGGTGCAACACCACCCCCGCAAGTACGGCACCACCAAGTTCGGGGTCGAGCGTTTCATCCAAGGCTTCCTCGACCTCATCACGGTCGTCTTTCTTACCCGCTACGCCGTGCGGCCCATGCACTTCTTCGGGTCGATGGGCACCGTGGCGTTTGCGCTCGGCTTTCTGGTGAGCCTGTGGCTGTCGTTCGACAAGCTCGTGCTGGGGCACCCGATCGGGGACCGCCCGCTGTTGCTGCTCGGGGTGCTGCTCATCCTGTTCGGGTCGCAGATGTTCACCACGGGCCTGCTGGGCGAGATGATCATCCGGCCGCGCATGGAGGACCCGTCGACGTACGAGGTGGCGGAGGCGACGGGCCTCGCCGACGAGGCGGCCGACGTACTGGAGGGCTGAGAGGGGCGGTCAGCGGCGCGTGACGGTGTCCGGGAGGGCGTCGTACAGCGTGCTGACGACGGCGTCGACGAGGCGCTGCTTGTGCCGCCGCCGGGTGACGAGCCGCACGTTGCGGGTGGGCGCCGGGTCGGCGAAGGGAACGACGAACGTGGACCGCTCCGCCTCCGGCATCTGGTGCGTGGCGAGCCGGGGGAGGAGCGTCATCCCGCCGCTGTTCCGGACCAGACGGACCAGCGTCTCCAGGGAGCCGCTCTCGAACTGGGTGGCGGCCTGGGGGGCGGACGGGGCGCGGCCGCACACCTGGAGCACCTGGTCGCGAAAGCAGTGCCCCTCGCTCAGCAGCCACAGGTCTTCGATGGAGAGGGCCGCGGGCGCCAGCGCGTCGCGGTCGGCGAGGCGGTGGGACGGAGCGACGTAGCCCACGAAGGGCTCCGTGAAGAGCACACGGTCGTGGAGGTCCGGGCCCGCCTGATTGGTGGCGATCAGGGCGGCGTCGAGGGCATCGGTGCGGAGGGCATCGAGAATCTCGGTCGTGGGCCACTCGCGCAGCACGAGGGAGACCTCGGGAAATGCCGTGTCCAGGGCGGGCAGAAGAAGGGGAAGGAGGTAGGGCGACAGCGTGGGAAGCATGCCGAGGCGAAGGGTGCCCGTCACGCGGTCCTTCACCTCCGTCGCGGTGGTTGCAAGCCGGTCCCGGGCGGCGAGCACCGCCCGGGCCTCTTCCACGATGGGCTCGCCGGCGGCCGTGGGCACCACCGGCTGGTGGCTCCGGTCGATCAGCTCCACCCCCAACTCCTCCTCCAGCCGCTGTAGTTGCCCGCTGAGGGTGGGTTGGGTCACGTCGCACGCCGCGGCCGCGTCGCCAAAGTGGCGGTGCGTATCGAGGGCCACGAGATACTGCAGCTGCGCGAGCGTCATCGAACGGAAGGCCGGCTCTTTGATAGAGGAAAGCTATCAAGAATATAGAGGTGATCGATTTGAATAATCAACTCCGGATGCGTACCTTCTGTAACGACACGCTATTCCCCCAGCAACGCCCTCATGTCGATCTATGTCAGAAGAACACGCTACCGAAAGCACGAACGGGACCAACGGGTGCCCGGTGATGCACAACGGGTCCAACGGTTCGGTGGAGCAGCGGGACAGCATGCCCGAGACGAGCCGCGAGTGGTGGCCCGGCAGCCTGGACGTTGAGATTCTCGACCAGAACGCGCAGGACGTCGGTCCCTGGAATGGGGACTTCGACTACGCAGAGGCCTTTCAGGAGCTCGACTACGAGGCCCTGAAGGAAGACATCGAGGAGGTCATGACGACCTCGAAGGACTGGTGGCCGGCCGACTACGGCCACTACGGGCCGCTCTTCATTCGGATGTCGTGGCACGCCGCGGGCACGTACCGCACGACCGACGGGCGCGGGGGCTCGTCCGGCGGCCGTCAGCGCCTGGCCCCCCTCAACAGCTGGCCCGACAACGCGAACCTCGACAAGGCCCGGCGGCTGCTCTGGCCCGTTAAGCAGAAGTACGGGCGGAAGATCTCCTGGGCGGACCTGCTGGTGCTGGCCGGCAACGTCGCCATGGAATCGATGGGGTTTGAGACGTTTGGCTTTGCCGGCGGCCGGGAGGACGACTTCAAGCCCGACGAGTCCATCGACTGGGGGCCCGAAGACGAGATGGAGACCTGGGGGCGGTTCAACGAAGAAGACGAACTCGACAACCCGCTCGGTGCAACCGTGATGGGCCTCATCTACGTAAATCCGGAGGGACCGGAGAGCACCCCGGACCCGGAGTGGTCGGCCCAGCGGATCCGTAAATCCTTCGGCCGGATGGCGATGAACGACCGGGAGACGGCCGCCCTCATCGCCGGCGGGCACACATTCGGGAAGGTCCACGGCGCCGACACCGACGAGCACCTCCAGGCCGAGCCCGAGGCCGCTCCCATCGAACAGCAGGGCCTCGGCTGGCACAACGAGCACGGTTCCGGCAAGGGCGGCGACACGATTACCAGTGGCATCGAGGGCCCCTGGACCGACGCCCCGACCGAG